>DATIWM010000296.1:0-5933 GCA_035519355.1 Thermoanaerobaculia bacterium
ACGACGGGGCCTTCCAGAAATTCACGCGGCGCGCCTTCGGCACCCTCTACGCGAGAGACCCGCGGACGAAGATCCCCGAGGCGCTGGGCCTGATGGGAAGCGGCCGCTTCTTCGGCTACGTCAAGATGTCGACGCTGGCCCGGGGGATCGGCAGGGTTCTTTGACGCGCTCCTAGAATCGGGGCGTGGGCGCCGCGCCGGACCTCTCCGCCTATCCCGACCAGCCGGGGATCTACCTCTTCAAGGACGGGAAGGGGAGGATCCTCTACGTCGGGAAGGCGCGGTCGATCCGCAAGCGACTCGCGTCGTATTTCACGGCCGGGCCGAAGCACCCGAAGACCGAGGCCCTGGTCGCCGAGTTCGCCTCGATCGACACGGTCGTGGCGAACACCGAAGGGGAGGCGCTCGGGCTCGAGAACGCCTTCATCAAGCGGCACAAGCCCCGCTACAACATCTGCCTCCGGGACGACAAGACCTATCCCTACATCAAGGTGACGACGGGCGAGGAATGGCCGCGCGCCCACGTGACGCGCAGGGTCCTCAAGGACGGGCATTCGTACTTCGGGCCCTACTTTCCAGGCCGGACCTGCCGGGGCGCGATGCGGATGGTCCAGCGGATGTTCCAGATCCGGACTTGCCGGATCGAGATCGACGGCCGGCTCCCACGCCCCTGCCTCTACTACGACATGCACGCCTGCCTCGGCCCCTGCGTGGCCTCTCTGACGACGAAGGCGGCCTATGACGACGCGGTGAAGGACGTGCTTCTCTTTCTCTCCGGCCGGAACGAGGAGCTCTCGCCCCGCCTCGAGGCGAAGATGGAAGAGGCCGCAGCGGCTGAGAACTTCGAGATGGCCGCCGCCTACCGCGACTGCCTCCGGACCGTGGGCGAGCTGGCCGAGAAGCAGCGCGTCCAGTCCCTGGCGGGAGAGGACGTCGACGTCTTCGGGGAGTTCCTCGACGGCGGAAACCTCGCGGTCTCGCTCCTCCTCGTCCGGGGCGGCGCGGTCCTGGACTCGCGCGAGTACTACTGGGAAGGGATCGGTGATCCCGATCCGGAGGAGTTCTGGGTGGCGCTCCTCTCCCAGTACTACGACACGACGACGTTTCTCCCTAAAGAGATCCACCTGCCCGCGGAGCTGCCTCCCGACGCGCTCGAGCCGGTCGAGAGCTGGCTCTCGGAGCGGCGGGGGAGCCGGGTGGCGATCCGCACTCCCCAGCGCGGCGCGGCGTTCGATCGGGTGAAGATCGCGAGAGACAACGCCCGGCAGAACCACCTGCGCCGGTTCCGGAAGGCGCGTGAGGCGGGAGAGAAGGCGACGCTGGCCCTCGCGAGGGCTCTGGATCTCGACCGGCGGCCTTCGCGAATCGAGTGTTTCGACGTGTCGCACCTCCAGGGCACCGAGACCTACGCCTCCTGCGTCGTTTTCCTCGACGGCGAACCCGCGAAGGACGAGTACCGCCTCTTCCGGATCGAGGCCGCGCGCCCCGACGACTTCGCCTCGATCTCCGAGGCGGTCACCCGCCGTTACGCCCGGGCGCGAGACGCGGGTTCGCCCCTTCCGGACCTCCTTCTCGTCGACGGCGGGAAGGGACAGCTGGCCGCCGCGCTGTCGGCGCTGGACCGCCTCGGGCTGGACCTGCCCGCGGCCGGCCTGGCGAAGCGCCAGGAGGAGATCTTCGTGCCGGGGCGCTCGGCCGCGCTCGTGCTTCCGCGCCGCAGCGCAGCGCTGAAGCTCGTCCAGAGGGCGCGGGACGAAGCCCACCGCTTCGGCCTCCGGAGCCACCGCCGGGCCCGGGGCCGGCGGGCGCTCGAGAGCCCGCTGCTCGGCGTACCCGGGCTCGGTCCGGCGCGGGTCCGGAGACTTCTCTCCGCCTTCGGGGGCGCGGAGGCGGTGCTCGCGGCGAGCGAGGAGGCCCTGGCCGTGGTGGCCGGCAAGGACGTCGCGGCGAAGGTGGTCCGCTGGCGAAAACGGATCGGGACCGTTTCCGGTTAACATTTCGTCGTGGTCGCCGGAAAATCGTCGCCCTCGCTGCTGGCCGGCGGCACGCTCGAACGGACCGGGCTCGCGGAGACCTTCCGTGGTCTCTACCGCGACCGGGTGAGCGCCCGGCTCGTCGTGGCGCACCACGGCGAGGACCGGACGTTCTGGTTCGACCGGGGCCAGATCGTCTCGGCGGCATCCAACCGCGAGGCCCAGATGATCGGCGAGCTCCTCCGACGATTCGACCTCGCCGACGAGAACCTCCTCCTGGCCGCGTTCGAACGGGCGATGGCCGAACCGGGGCGGGGCCTCGGGAAGGTCCTTTCGGAGTCCGGGGCCGTCCCGACCTACGTGGCGCAGGCGGCCGTCCGGGCCCTCGCCGAGGGGATTCTCTACGAGACGTTCCGCTGGACGGCGGGCGTCTTCACGATCACGCCCCTCGAGGCCCCGCCGGATCTTCCGGTCCGCTTCGACAAGACGTCGGCGCTTCTGATCCTCGAGGCCCTGCGGCGCCTCCCGACCGGGAGAAGCCTCACGGGCTCCTCGGCCGTGGAGCCTCGCTCGCGTCCGGTCCTCCATCCGGACCTTCTGCTCCGGTACCAGGCCGTGACGGTCTCCCCCGAGGAGGCCGAAGCGCTCGCCCGCATCGACGGCCTCCGGCACGCCGAGGACGTCACGCGCAACGCCGCCCTCCTCTCCCGTCTCGGGGCCGTCGGCCTGATCCAGCTTCTCCCGGCGCACAAGGCCGCCGACATGGCGTCGACGGGAGGTCTCGAATCGCTGAACGTGGAGGTGGCGGGGAGCGCGCCCCCCACCCGGCTCGTCGAGATGTACGAGAACCAGGCGCGGATCGTCGAGACGACCTACCGGCGCCTCGACTGGTCGACGCTGTACGGCCTGATCGGCGTCGAACGGGACGCCCCGGACGACGTCGTGCTGCGGGCCGTCCACGATCGCGCCCGCCTCTTCCATCCGGACCACCACCTCAAGCCGCACCTCGCCGGGGCCCGGGAGGCGCTCGAGGCGCTCTTCCAGAAGGTCCGCGTGGCGGAGCGCGCGTTCCGGGCGCCGGCCTCGCGCGCCTCCTACGATGCGACGCTGGCACGCGGAACGCACGAAACGATCGACCTCCCGAAGGGCGACTCGAACGTGACCCTCCGGAAGCAGATCGCGAAGGCGAATCACGCGAGGGCGAAGACCCTCTTCGAGCAGGAGGACTACTACCCCGCGTACGAGATGGTCCGGCAGTCGGTCGAGTTCGACCCCGAGGAGAAGGACTACTGGATCCTCCTCTCGCGGATCCAGAGGAAGAACCCGAAGTGGCTCCGCCAGTCGTCCGACACGATCCGCCGGGCGCTCCAGAACATACCGGCCTCGATCGAACTGCTCTGGGAGCTTTCCGAGGCCTGCAAGGCGGAGCGGAACCAGCCGGAGCGGGTCAAGGCGCTTCGCGAGATCCTGAAGATCGACGCGAAGAACCGCCGGGCCCAGGCGGCGCTCGTCGAACTCGGCGCCGACAAGGAATAGACCGGTCCATGGGAAACGCCGTCCCCCTGCTCGGGACCGGACTCGGCCTCGCGGCCGGCGCCGGTCTGAACGCCTACGCCGTCCTCCTCGTCTACGGCGGGGTTTCGCGGTTCTTTCCCGAGGCGTTCCCGGGCCCGATCGCCCAGCTCCTCGCCTCCACGCCGGCGCTCCTCGTGTCCGGTGTCCTCTTTCTCCTCGAATTCTTCGCCGACAAGATCCCGGGGCTCGACCACCTCTGGCACCTCCTCCACTCCGTGGTGCGCCCTCTGGTCGGCGCGCTTCTCGCGGTGGCCTCGGTCGCTCCCGAGGGGAATCCGCTCCTGAATCTCGTCGCGGGAGGCGGGGGGGGTCTGGTCGCCCTCGTCGCTCACCTCATGAAGAGTGCCACGCGCCTGACCTCCACCGCGCTGACCGCGGGAATGGCGAACGCGGCGCTTTCGCTCGCGGAGGACATCCTCGCGTTTCTCCAGAGCCTCGTGGCGATCTTCCTGCCGATGGTGGCGCTCGCGGTCGTCGCGGCGCTCGGGATCCTCTTCCTCGCGACCGTTCCGCGGATCGCCCGGTCCGTGAACCTCTTCGGGCGCCGCCGCCCGGCCGGTACCCGCGGCGGTCCCGGGTGAGGCGGTCCGGGCCGGCGGTGGGCCTCTGGGGAGTGGCGGCCGTCCTGGCCGCCGCCCCCGCCCGCGCCGCCGACGCACCGGCGCGGGGCGCGCGCGTCTCGGACGTGGCCTTTTCGATCAGCGGGGCCGTGGATGCCGGCCGGGTCGACCGGGCGCTTCTCATGGAGAGGCTGGTGCTGGTCTTCCCGCTCCGCGACCCGGCAGGGCTCGAGAAGCTCCTGAAGGAGCTCCAGGATCCCGCCTCGCCCCGGTTTCGACACTGGCTGACGCCCGCGGAGTTCGGCGCGCGGTTCGGGGCGCGGACCGAGGATCTCGAGGCGGTCGCGCAATGGCTCCGGTCCGAAGGTTTCGCCGTGGAGGGCGCCCCGGCCGGACGGACCGCGCTCCTCTTCTCCGGACGTTCTGCAGACGTCGAGCGGGCGTTCGACACCGAACTCCATCTCTATCGTCTGAAGGAAAGCCGGGCGGCGCTCGGCAACACGCGTCCGATGACTCTCCCCGGCTCTCTCGCGGGAGTCGCCGTGCGGGGCCTTCTTCCGGTGAACGGGGCCGGACGCCGGAGCCCGCTCGTGCGCGAAGCCGATCCGCTCTTCAACGTCGGCGGGACTCACGGCCTTTCACCCGCGGACTTCGCGACGATCTACGGCCTCGACGGCCTCTATCCGTCGGCGCGCGGCGCCGGACAGAAGATCGCGATCGTGGCCCGGACGAACATCGTTCTCTCCGATTCGGGGGCCTTCCGGGTCTATTTCGGCCTGCCGCCGAAGGATCCGATCGTCATCGTGAACGGCGAAGACCCCGGCGTCCGGTACGGGAACCTCGCCCTCCTCGAAACGAATCTCGACGTCGAGTGGTCCGGAGGCATCGCGCCCGAAGCGGACGTGCTCGTCGTCGTCTCGAAGAGCACGCAGACCACCGACGGCATCGACCTCTCTGCGCTCTACGCCGTCGACCAGAACCTCGCCGGAATCATCAGCGTCTCGTACAACACGTGCGAGCAGAGACTGGCGCCGGAGGAGGTCGCCTTCTATTCGAACCTCTGGGCACAGGCCGCCTCGCAGGGGATCTCGGTCATCGTCTCCGGCGGCGACGCGGGAGCAGCCGACTGCGAGAACTACTCCGCAAGCCAAGGCACGGTTCAGGCCGTCAACGGCCTCGGCTCCTCCCCCGACGCGACCCTGGTCGGGGGGACGCAGTTCGACGACGGCGGAAACGCGAGCCTCTACTGGGGAGCGGCGAACGACCCCGTCACGAAGAAATCCGTTCTGGGCCCGATTCCCGAAGTGGCGTGGAACGAGAGCGGGACGGTTCCGGGCGGAGGCGGCCTGGTCGCGAGCGGCGGGGGAGCGAGCACGATCTATCCCCGCCCGGCCTGGCAGTCCGTCCCGGGCACCCCGGCCGGCACGCAGCGCCTCGTCCCCGACATCTCGGTGAACGCCGGCGGACGCACCCAGTACTACCTCTGGTCGGCCGGCACCCGCTACGCGGTCTTCGGCACGTCGGCCTCCGCGCCGGCGTTCGCCGGGATCGCGGCGCTCCTTCATCAGGTGGCGGGAGAACGGCTCGGCGCCCTGAACCCGAGCCTCTACGCTCTCGGCGGCCGTCAGTACCGCGACGGGGCTGTCGGGGTCTTCCGGGACGTGACCTCGGGAAACAACTCCGTTCCGGGCGTGACCGGGTTCGAAGCCGGGACCGGCTATGACGCCGTGACCGGCCTCGGCTCGCCCGACGTCGCGGCGCTCGCGGCCGCGATTCAGCTCGGCCTCGACACGGCGCCGGGAGCCGATTTCGTGTTCTCCCCGGAC
>DATIWM010000297.1:0-5846 GCA_035519355.1 Thermoanaerobaculia bacterium
GGATCACCCTGAATCCCCTGAAGCACCTCGATCCGGTCGGGAGCCTCCTCTTTCCCGTCCTTCTCGCCTTTTCCGGCCTTCCGGTCTTCGGATGGGCCCGGCCGGTTCCCGTCTCGCTCCGGGGCGTCCCGAACCCGCGGCGCGCCAACCTCCTGATCTCCGGCATCGGCCCTCTCTCGAACCTCGTCCTCGCCCTCGGATTCGCCGTGGCCGTCTTCGCCCTGAGGCCGATGGTGGGCGCGAAGAACGACGCCCTCTACCCGATCCTCCTGATCGCCTTCCTCTCGGTCGTGGTCAACGTCTCCCTCGCCGTTTTCAACCTGATCCCGATCCCGCCCCTCGACGGCTTCGGCGTCGTGGAGAGCCTGGCGCCGACGAAGCTGTATCCGGCGATTTACTGGCTCCGGCGGTACGGATTCCTCCTTCTCTTCGTCGCGATGTTCACCGGTCTCCTCGGGTTCGTCATGAACCCCGTTCGGAACGTCCTGCTGGCCTTCCTTCTGAGATGAGCGGCGACAAGAAGATCGTCCTCTCGGGCCTCCGGCCCACCGGCCGCGTCCACCTCGGCAACTACTGGGGCGCGGTGAAGAACTGGGTGGACCTGCAGGACGCCTACCGCTGTCACTATTTCATCGCCGACCTCCATGCCCTGACGACCGACTATGCGGATACGTCCGGCATCGCCGAGGCGACGCTGGAGGCGACGACCGACTGGCTCTCCGTGGGGCTCGACCCCGGAAAGGCCGTGCTCTTCGTCCAGTCCCGGGTGCCGCAGACGTCCGAGCTGGCTCTCATCTTCGGAATGATCACGCCCCTCGGCTGGCTCGAGCGGGTTCCGACCTACAAGGAGCAGGTCGAGCAGCTCCGGGAGAAGGACCTCGGCACCTTCGGCTTTCTCGGTTATCCGGTTCTCATGACGGCCGACATCGCGCTCTTTCTCGCCGACTTCGTCCCCGTCGGAAAGGACCAGGAGAGCCACCTCGAGATCTGCCGGGAGATCGTCCGGCGCTTCAACGGCTTCTACGGCGACGTCTTCCCGGAGCCCCAGGCCCTCTACACGGCCACGCCGAAGGTCCCGGGCCTCGACGGCCGGAAGATGTCGAAGAGCTACGGCAACACGATCGCCCTCTCCGACTCCGCCGCGGAGGTCGAGAGGAAGGTGATGTCGATGGTGACCGATCCGGGGCGCGCCCGGCGGAGCGACCCCGGCGACCCCGGTCTCTGCAATCTCTTTCCGTTCCACCCGCTCTATTCGCCTCCCGGAGAGGTCGCCGACGTCGACCGCGAATGCCGGACCGCCGCGCGGGGATGCGTCGACTGCAAGAAGCATCTGATCCGGAACATGAACGCCGCGCTGGAGCCGATCCGTCAGAAGCGGGCGGAGATCGTCTCGAAGAAGGGCTACGTGAGGGACGTCCTTGAGAACGGAAGCGCCCGTGCGCGGGAGATCGCGGCCCGGACGATGGAAAAGGTCTCCGCCGCCATGAACCTCATCTGATGGCCGAAGGCGTCCGGATCCCGGTCCCGCCCGGAATGGAGCTGGTCCAGCCGTATCCGGTGAAGCTCCCGACCTTCGAGGGGCCACTCGACCTTCTCCTCCATCTCGTCCGGAAGAGCGAGATCGACCTGAAGGACATCCCCGTGGCGGAGATCTGCCGCCAGTACCACGAGTACCTCGTCCTCATGCAGGAGCTCGATCTCGAGGTCGCCGCGGAGTTCCTCTACATGGAGGCGCTCCTCGTCCAGATCAAGTCGCAGCTGGTCCTGCCACGGCCGACCCTCCCCGACGGAACGCCGGCCGAGGATCCGCGCGACGAGCTCGTGCGGCGCCTTCTCGAGTACCGGAAGATCAAGGGAGCGGCCGAGACGCTCCATGAGCTGGAGGCGCAGCGGCTCGGCCTCTGGGCCCGCCCGCCGACCCGCCTCGAGGGGTCTCTGGACGAGGAGGAGGCCGACCTCACCGAGGTCTCGCTCTTCGACATCCTGACGCTCTTTCGCGGCGTCCTCGACCGCTACCGGGCGCAGCACCCCCCGGCGCTGGAGATCGCCCACCAGAGGTTCTCGATCCGGGAGAAGATGGACGAGATGCTCTCCCGGGTCCGGACCGCGGCGGCGCCGACGCCCCTGACGGAGGTCTTCGCCGGCCTGTCGGGGCGCGCCGAGGCGATCGCCGTCTTCCTCGCTGTGCTCGAACTGCTCCGTCTCCGGATCATCCGCGCCCTCCAGACGGCGGAGTTCGCCGAGATCTACCTCGAGGCGACGGGCGAGGGCGCTTCCCTCGACGACTATCAGGAGGTCTACCGCTAGGTGGCGGACGAAACGAAGGATTCACCCGTTCGGGGCGCCCCGGCGGCCCGGGAGGCGTCGCCCGCGGTGGCCCTCGTGGAGGCGCTCCTGTTCGCCTCCGGCAAGCCGGCGGCCGCCGAGCGGCTCGCCGAGGCGGCCGAGCTTCCTCTCCCCGACGTGGAGGCGGCGCTCGAGGAGATCGCCCGGCGCTGCGAAGCGGAGGGCCGGGGCCTCCGGCTGGACCGGGTGGCCGGCGGTGTCCGCCTGGTGGCGCGAAACGAGTTCGACCTCCCCATCCGGCGCCTCCTCGGCCTCGAAGGGCGGACGAAGCTCTCCATCGCCAGCCTCGAGACGCTGGCCATCGTGGCGTACCGGCAGCCCGTCACGGCGCCGGAGATCGCCGACCTCCGGGGGGTCAACTCGGCCTCCTCGATCCGGACCCTCCTCGACCGGAAGCTGATCACGACGGCGGGGCGAAAGCCGGTGGTCGGCACGCCGTTTCTCTACAAGACGACGAAGGAATTCCTCGTCCACTTCGGTCTTTCCGAGCTGGCGGAGCTGCCCAAGCCCGAGGAGCTGGAGGCGCTCTACGGCATCGAGACGTCGGCGGGCCCCGACCCGGATCAGACGGAGCTCTTTGCGTCCCTGGAGCCCGGAGAGGAGAGCGATGCCGGCTGAGCGTCTTCAGAAGCTGCTGTCCGCCGCCGGCATCGCCTCCCGGCGCGCGGCCGAGACGATGATCCGCGAAGGGCGGGTCACGCTGAACGGAAAGGTCGTCACGGAGCTCGGCACGAGGGCCGACCTCGCGACGGACCACGTGAAGGTGGACGGAAAGCTCCTGCGGCTGCCGACGGTCCACCGCTACGTCCTCCTCAACAAGCCCCGGGGTCTCGTCGTCACGCGCGACGACCCCGAAGGGCGCCCGACGGTCTTCGCCCTCCTGAGACGTCGCGTCGGCGAGCGGCTCGTGGCCGTCGGCCGCCTCGACACGGAATCGGAAGGCCTCCTCCTTCTGACGAACGACGGAGCGCTCGTCCAGAAGCTGACGCACCCGTCCGGCGGATGCCGGAAAGAGTACGAGGTCAAGGTCTCGGGGATCCCGACGCCCGCCCAGCTCGAGCGGCTCCGACGGGGCATCACGCTCGACGACGGCGTGAGGACCGCGCCGGCCGTGATCGAGGTCGTCGAGACGACACCCGAAAAGAACGGCGTCGGCGGAAACGCCTGGCTCAAGGTGGTCCTCGGAGAGGGGCGCTCGCGGCAGATCCGGCGGATGTTCGCGCAGGTCGGCCATCCGGTCTCGAAGCTCCGGCGCGTGGCGATCGGCCCGGTTCGGGATGGCACCCTGCCGACCGGTGGCTTCCGCGACCTGTCGTCCGCCGAAGTCGAGGCGCTCCGGACCCTTCCGCCCGCGCCGCGCCCGGCGCCGGGGAAGCGGAGAACCAGCCGGCGATGAAAGACACGACGGTCCGCCTGACGCCGCGCCCCTGCATCCAGACGCTCGCGCCGTACGTGCCGGG
This sequence comes from Thermoanaerobaculia bacterium, assembly GCA_035519355.1. Lineage (GTDB taxonomy): Bacteria > Acidobacteriota > Thermoanaerobaculia > UBA5066 > UBA5066 > DAOMFB01. The sequence goes on from DATIWM010000297.1 coordinate 3,807, forward strand.
GCGGCCGATCGAGGAGGTCGAGGCGGAGTACGGCCTTCGCGGCGCCGTCAAGCTCGCCTCGAACGAGAACCCGCTGGGCCCGTCGCCGAAGGCCCTCGAGGCCGCGATGCGGGCCCTGCCCGAGGTGAACCGCTATCCGGACGGCTCGGGGACGCTTCTGAAGAGGGCTCTCTCCGCGCGCTACGGCGTCCCGGAGCGCCAGATCGTCCTCGGCGCCGGAGGCTCCGAACTGATCGACATCGCGGTCCGCACGTACGTCGAGCCCGGCGACGAGGTCCTCGTGCCGCAGGGGATCTTCCGGATGTTCCCCGTCGCGACGCACCGCGCCGGCGGAACGCTGATCGAGGTCCCGTCGCCCTTTGCCGGGCTCAAGCCCGACCTGCCGGCCCTCCTGCGGCGGATCGGCGACGACACGAAGATCGTCGCACTCGCGAATCCGAACAACCCGACGGGCTCCTACGTCACGCGCGACGAGCTGGAGGAGTTCTTCGGAGAGGTGCCGCCCCACGTCCTCGTCTTTCTGGACGAGGCCTACTTCGAGTTCGCCGACGAGGTCGTCCCCGACTACCCGAACGGTCTCACCTTCCTTCCGCGCGGAATTCCGATGGTCGTCCTCCGGACCTTCTCGAAGATCGTGGGGCTGGCGGGGCTCCGGATCGGCTACGGCTTCGCCTCGGAGGACGTGGCCGGGGCCCTCGAGAAGGTCCGGGAGCCGTTCAACACGACGAGCGTGGCCCAGGCCGCCGCGATCGCCTCCCTCTCCGACGACGAACACCGGCGGAAGACGAGGGCCCTCGTCGTCGAGGAGCGGGCCTTCCTCTTCCGCGAGCTGCTCCAGCGCGGCCTGGACCCGTGGCCGTCCGTGGCGAACTTCCTCCTCGTCGAGACCCCCGTCCCGTTCGCGCCCCTCGAGCCGGAGTTCGCACGGCGGGGGGTCATCCTCCGGCCGATGGGGGGCTGGGGGTTCCCGCGGGCTTTCCGGGTCTCCGTCGGGACGCACGCCGAGAACGTTCGCTTTCTCGCGGCCGCGGACGAGATCCGCGCCGCCGGACTGTTCCGGCCCGAGGGAGGCTCCCGCTGATCGTCGCCATCGACGGACCGTCCGGCGTGGGGAAGTCGACCGTCGGAAAGGCGGTCGCCACCCGCCTCGGCGTCGCCTACCTCGACACGGGGGCGATGTACCGGGCCGTCGGCTTGGCCGCCAAGCGACACGGGGTCGCGCTCCCCATCTCCGACCCGGCGGCGGTCGTCGCCATCGCGGAGCGGGCCACGGTCTCCGTCACGGGGAGCGTCGCCAGCGCCCGCACGTTTCTCGACGGCGAGGACGTCTCGAAGGAAATCCGCACCCCCGAGATCTCGATGTACGCGTCGGCCGTCTCGGCGATTCCCGGGGTGCGGCGGCGCCTCGCCGGGATGCAGCGCCAGCTGGCGGCCACGTCGGGCGGCGTCCTCGAGGGGCGCGACATCGGGACGAAGGTCGTTCCCGAGTCGCCGCACAAGTTCTTCCTCACGGCGCGGCCCGAAGTCCGGGCGCGCCGCCGGACGCTCGAACTGGAAGCCAGGGGAACGCCGCAGCCGTTCGAGAAGGTCCTCTCCGAGATGGAGGCGCGCGACCGGGCCGACTCCACCCGGGAGGACTCCCCGCTCCGGCACGATGCGAGCTACGTCGTCCTCGACACGTCCGATCTGACGGTCGATGAGGTCGTCGAAGAGCTGCTCCGGCACCTCGCCTCTGCGGCCGGTTGACCGGCCCCGCGCCAGCGACTAACATCCCCGCTTCGGGCCGGGCTAATTCCTTGTCCATCGGCGACTTAGTCCGTCCCGGAATCGACTGGAGCGAAGGAGTCCCTTGATGTCGCCTATCGACCCCAAGAAGACCGCCGGGCCGAGGCCCGATGAACCCGCCGAGAGCGGCGAGTTCGCGCGGATGCTGGCCGAGAGCGAGCGCTCGCTGCGAGAAGGAGAGCTGATCCGCGGCCGGGTCGTCCAGGTGACGAATGACGAGGTCCTTGTCGACATCGGCTACAAGTCGGAGGGAAT
>DATIWM010000298.1:0-3590 GCA_035519355.1 Thermoanaerobaculia bacterium
GAAGGCCCGCTTCCCCGTCAGCATCTCGTAGAGGACGCAGCCGAAGGCCCAGACGTCCGCCCGCTTGTCGACCGTCTTCCCCCGGGCCTGCTCGGGGCTCATGTAGGCCGCCGTGCCGAGAATCATCCCCGCCGCCGTGGCCCGCGCCGTCAGCGTGGGCGACTCCGCGAGGCCCGGGCCGCTCTTCTCCTTCGAAGGATCCCCTTCGAAGGCCTTGGCCAGCCCGAAGTCGAGCAGCTTGACCTTCCCCTCCTCGGTGACCTTCACGTTTCCGGGCTTGAGGTCGCGATGGACGATCCCCTTCTCGTGCGCCGCCTCCAGCGCCTCGGCGATCTGACGGGCGTAAGAAAGCGATTCGTCGAGGGGAACGGGGCCGGAGACGAGCCGCTGCCCCAGGTCTTCTCCCTCCACGAGCTCCATCACGAGCAGGTGTCGACCGGAGATCTCTTCGAAGGCGTAGATGGCGGCGATGCCGGGATGATTCAGGGCCGCCAGCGATTTGGCCTCGCGCTCGAAGCGGGCCACGCGGTCCCTGTCTTCGAAGAACTCCTCCGGCAGGACCTTGATGGCCACGTCGCGTCCGAGCTTCGTGTCCTTCGCCCGGTAGACCTCGCCCATTCCCCCCACACCAATCGGCGAGAGGATTTCGTAGGACCCGAGCCGGGTGCCCGACGAGAGAGTCACGGCGTTGAGCTCACATCAGCGAGAGGTCACTTCAGCCCCTCGACCATGTAAAGGTCCGAGAGGAGACGGCCGTAGGAATACCCGTAGTACCGGCCGTCGCGAGTGACGCGGGTACCAAAAAGGTCGACGATTCCCGTGGGATCGGCTGGCATGAGCTCCCTCCACTCCTCCTCCCGCCCGGTCCCCAGATCCAGGCGAACGATGCGAAGGGGAAGGCCCCTCCCCCGCCGCACGTAGACCGTGCCTTCCTTGATGCTCGGGCCCACGATGACATCCTCGGCCCCGATCGCCGGCACGGGGACGGGCTCGCCCCCGTCGATCGGGCAAACATAGACCATTCCCTCCGGCCCCCGCGCGAGAAAGTGCCGCGCGTCGACCGGATTCACACCGCGGGGACCCCGGTATTTTTCCGGGGTCAGGGGTTTCGGATCGCCGCCCTCGGCGTCGCCGAGATAGACGCGACTGTCGTGTCCCGGCTCCGCCGCCGTCATCAGGAAGCGGCGGCTGTCGGGAAGCCACACAGCCGCCTGAACCCGGAGGTTCGGCAGCGAGAACGCCTTCGGCTCGCCTGGTCCCGTCGGATGAATCACGAGTTGCTGGTCGGCCGTCGGATGCAACACGGCGAGGACACGCTTACCGTCGGGCGAGAGGGAAAGCGCCTGGCCTTCGCCAAGGCGGACCGCCGGCGAGCCGTCCGTGCTCCGGATGAAGACCGAGTATCCGGGCCCGCCCCCTTCGCCGCTCTCGCTGAAGAGCACGTCCCGGCCGTTCTCCGACAGGTCGGCGAGAAGGCTCCAGTCGAACCAGGAGAGGTCCCGTTCCTTCGGGCCTCCCATGCCGAGCGCAACGAGGCCGACTCGAACCAGGTCGTGTGTCATCAGGACGCGCCCGTCTCCGGAAACGTCCTGAAGCGTCAGTCGGCCCGTCCCCCTGAAGAGAACCCGCAGCCGCCCGGAGGGAGTAACGGCTTGAAGTGCGCGGTTGCCGCCCACCTCGGCCGCGGTGAACCAGATCTCCGAGCCTCCGGGCGACCAGGCCAGCCCGGCGGCGGTCGCGAAAACGGGAGTGATCGTCGATTTCTTGCCCGCCAGATCGAGGAGCGCGACGGCGCCGCCGTCGTCTCCGAAGACGGGATGGTCCAGAAAGGCGATGCGGTCCCCGCGCGGGGAGAATCGCGGCTCCCCGATCCAGCCCGTCGTCTCGTAGAGCACCTTTCCGGGGGGATACTCCAGACGGCGACGCCCGGAGACGACGTGGACGACCGCGATGTCGCGGCCGTCGGGCGTCCAAGCGGCGAACTCCACGTTCTCCAGAATCTCGCGAGGGGCGCCGCCGCCCGTCGCCGCCGTCCGCGCGAGCGTCCCGATCCGTGTGAACGACCCGGAGAACCGGGTGCCGAGCGCGACGGCGATGTCGCCCGAAGAGGCGACAGCGAGAACGTCCGCTCCCTTCAAGCCGAACGGACGCGAGTCCTGGCCGTCGGACCGCCCGAGATGGATCTCGGTGGCGCCCCCGTCCCAGGCCGCGGAGTAGAGGACCGTCTTGCCGTCTGATCCGAATCGCGCGTTCCAGATGATGCCGCGGCGGAACGTGAGCTGGTGAAACGAAGGGGGCGGCCGGTCGGCGCCCCGGCGCCCTGCGAAGTACGCCATGGCGACCGCGACGAGAACGCCCGCGAGGGTGGTGCCGGCCAGAAGGCGCCAGGACGGCCGGGCCCGGAAGTCTGCGTCCTTGGCGGGGACCTCGACCGTTCCCGAGACTCCCGAGAGCGCCTCGAGATCGAAGGCGAGGTCGCGTGCCGAGTAGAAGCGCTCCTCGGGATTCTTCTCCAGGCAGTGGCGAACGATCCGCTCGAGGCCGGGCTGCACGTTCCGGTTCGTCGCGGAGAGATCCGGCGGCTCCTCGCGCAGGATCGCCGAGATCGTCTCGGCCGCCGAGTCGCGGTGGAACGCGCGACTCCCCGACAGCATCTCGTAGAGGATCGTGCCGAGGGAAAACAGGTCCGACCGCTGGTCGGTCGGCTGTCCTTTCACCTGTTCGGGCGACATGTAGCCGAGCGTCCCCATCACGACGCCGGCCTCGGTGCCGGCCGTCGCCGTCGGCAGGTTCGTCTGCGGTCCGCCCGCGCCCTCGGACTGCGTGAGCTTCGCGAGCCCGAAGTCGAGGATCTTCACCCGCCCGTCCTTCGTGAGGAACAGGTTCTCGGGCTTCAGGTCCCGGTGGATGATCCCTTTCTCATGCGCGGCGGCGAGGCCCCGCGCGATCTGCACGGCGTAGTCGATCGCCTTGCGGACGGCCAGGGCGCCGCCCGCGATCCGCGCACGCAACGTTTCCCCTTCGAGCAGCTCCGTGACGATGTAGGGCGCGCGGTCGTGCGTTCCGAGGTCGTAGACCGCCGTGATGTTCGGGTGGTTGAGCGCGCCCGCGGCCTGCGCCTCATGCTCGAAGCGCCGCAGACGGTCTGCGTCCTGCGAGTACGAGGCGGGCAGGACCTTGATGGCCACGTCGCGCTTCAGCCTTTCGTCGCGCGCCTGGTAGACCTCACCCATCCCTCCCGCGCCGAGAGGGCCGAGGATCTCGTAGGGCCCGAGCTTCGTTCCCGCCGCCAGCGTCACCGCAGCCCCTCCACGACGTTCAGCTCGGAAAAGACGCGCCGGAGCCGATAGACGTAGTGCCGGCCGTCGCGGGTCAGGATCACGTTCCCGTAGAGAAGCCCGACCGGGTCGGGCGCCAGCTCTTTCCAGAGGGCTCTGCGCCCGGTGTCGAGCTCCAGGCGTCCGATGCGCGCCGGCCACGTTCGGTCCCAGACGAAGAGGGCCTTTCCCCCGACCTCCCATTCGAGCGGCAGGTCTCCCGGAAGGGCGCCGCGGACCTCCGTCGGCGCGCCGCCGGCGACCGGGTAGACG
>DATIWM010000299.1:0-14961 GCA_035519355.1 Thermoanaerobaculia bacterium
GTCTACGGGGCCTATCTCGGGCTTCGGGGTTCGATCGAGGACCCCGAGCGGCGGGCGACGCTCGCCTCCGCCTACGCTCTCGTCGCCTTCGTCACGGTGCCGTTCCTCATGTTCGCGGTGCCGCGGATGTACGCCTCGCTCCACCCCGACACCGTCATCAACGCCCGCGGGAAGGTCGAGATGTCGTCGGACATCCGGACCGTCTTCTTCGCGTCGAGCTGTGCGTTCCTGGCGCTCTTCGCCTGGCTCTTCAGTCTCGACCGCAAGGTGTCCCGCCGGATCCGGGAGGTCCGTTCGTGAATCCTTCCGCCACGGCCCCCGCCCAGGGCGCCCTCTTCTACGTGATGGGCGTCAACCTGATCATCTGGGCGGGCCTCTTCCTGTACCTGCTCTACATCGACCGAAAGGTCCGCTCCGTCTCCGGCACCTCCAAGGGGGAAGATCGTCCATGAAGAAGGCCTACTGGATCGGCGCCGTCGTCGTCCTCGCGTTTCTCGCGCTCGGGCTCTCGACCTTCACGAAATCGATGACCCCCTACGTCTCCTTCGCCGAGGCGAAGTCGTCGAAGCGGACCGTCCAGGTGATGGGCGCCCTCGAGAAAGGCAGCTCGCGCTACGACTCCGACGCCAAGACGCTCCATTTCACCCTCGTGGACGAGAAGACCCGGACTCCCCTCCCCGTCACCTACCGGGACGTGAAGCCGGCCAACTTCGAGGAGGCGGTCTCCATCGTCGCCATCGGCCGGTACGAGGAGGGCTCGTTCCACGCGGAGAAGCTCCTCGTGAAGTGCCCGTCGAAGTACCAGGGGGAAGAGGTCGAGAAGCAGTACGGAAAGAAGGCCTGACGGGGGGCCCATGACCGACACGATCCGCGCCATCGGATTCGCCCCGGGCACCGCCGCCATCTGGGCGGCGTTGATTTTCGGGCTCGCCTCGATCGCCGTCTACCTCCGGGCCTTGAGGCTCCAGACCTCGGGAGCCCCCGCGGCCGAAGCGTCCCTCGCGATCGGCTTCGCGCGGCGGCTCTACGCGGCCTATGCGTTCTCGATCCTTCTCGCCTCCGTCCTCCTGATGACGCTTCTGCTCCAGCACGACTTCCGCGTCTCGTACGTGGCGGCCTACTCGGGGCGCGACCTGCCGCTCAACTATCTCTTCTCCACCTTCTGGGCCGGGCAGGAAGGCTCCTTCATGCTCTGGCTCTTCTGGGGGGCGGTCATCGGGTTCTTCGTGGTGAGATCCGCGAAGGAGCAGGAAGCCCCCGTGATGACGGTCTATCTCGCGTCGTTCCTCGGCATCGTGGCGATCCTCTGCAAGCAGCCCCCCTTCCGGTTCCTGCCGCAGGTCCCGCCGGACGGCCAGGGGCTGAACCCGCTCCTCCAGGACCCGTGGATGGTCATCCACCCGCCGGTCATGTTCGCGGGCTTCGCCTCGCTCTCGGTCCCCTTCGCCTTCGCGATCGGCGCGCTCTGGCGCAGGCGGTGGGACGGCTGGGTCGTCCGCGCCATGCCCTGGGCGCTCTTCACCTTCGTCACGCTCGGCACCGCCATCCTGATGGGCGGCTACTGGGCCTACAAGACGCTCGGGTGGGGCGGCTACTGGGCCTGGGACCCGGTGGAAAACACCTCCCTCGTGCCGTGGCTTTTCACGGTCTCCCTCCTCCACGGGATGTACCTGCAGAAGTCGCGGGAGAAACACCGGAAGATCAACATCTTCCTCGCGATCGCCGCCTACTGCTGCATTCTCTACGGGACTTTCCTGACCCGTTCGGGGGTCCTCGCGGACTTCTCCGTCCACTCCTTCATCGACCTCGGCATCACAGGCTGGCTCGTGGGGATCATCGTGGTCTTCCTGGTCGGCGGACTCGCGCTCCTCGCCTTCCGCTGGAAGGAGATCCCGGTCATGGCCGAGATCGATCCGGCGACCGGAAAGGAGAAGGAGGAGCCGTTCCTCTCCCGCTCCGTCCTCTTCATCCTCTCGGTCGCGCTCATCTGCGCGTCGGCGGTCGTGATCCTCCTCGGCACCTCGGCCCCGATCCTCACGCGGGTGACCGGCAAGCCGTCGCAGGTGGCGACGAGCTTCTACAACATCACGCACGCGCCGGTGGCGATCCTGATCGGCCTCCTGATCGCGCTCGTCCCCTACCTGTCGTGGCGGGGCGAGGAGGCGCCGGCGGTGGCCCGGAAGGGGTTCGTCGCCTTCGTCGTCGGCCTTCTCGGCGCCGCCGTGGCCTTCTCCGCGGGCGTCCGGGGGGCGAAAGACCTCGCCTTCATCGGATTCGCCCTCTTCGGCCTCGCGGCGAACGTGGAGAGCGTCGTCCTCTTCGTCCGGCGGAAGGTCGTGGCGTCGGCGGGCGGCTACCTCGCCCACGTCGGCGTCGCGATCATGCTCGTCGGCATCCTGATCTCGGGGGCCTACGAGAGGAAGACGCAGGTGACCCTCGTCCGGGGCGAGCCGATGCAGGTCGGCCGCCACACGATGACCTTCACCCGGACGGTTCTCGTCAACGAGGACGGCGACGTGAAGCAGCGGGTGGAGCTCGATCCCGCGCGGCTCGCCGACCGGCGCGCCAAGCAGGCGATGGAGGTCGAGGTCACGACGGGGAACGGAAAACTCTGGAAGGCCTACCCGAAGATGTTCCAGAACGAGCGGACGCAGCAGCTCATGGCGAACCCGGACGTCCGCTCGACGCCCCTGATGGACCTCTACCTGTCGCCCCAGTCCTACGACCCGGGCTCGCCGTCGCGGGTCGAGGGGATCCGGGTCGGCCTGAAGAGTGGCGAGGCGAAGTCGGCCGGCGGGGTGACTTTCACGGCGAAGGGCTTCTCCATGGACCGGTCGCTGATGAACGCGAATCCCCCGCGCGTCACGATGAACGCGAAGTTTCTGGTGGCGGCCGGCGGCAAGACGACGGAGACGACGGCCCAGCTCGTCATGTTCATGGCGGCGGGAGGCGGCGAGGGGATGCAGCAGGCGCCGGACGTTCCGATCCCCGGCACGCCGAACGGCCGGTTCCGGATCTCCCGGGTCGGGGGAAACGACGGCTCGATGGAGATCGAGGTCTTCGGCGTGAATCCCGCCGGCGACCTGAAGCCGCCGACGCAGGAGAGCTTCTCGGTCGACGTGACGGTCAAGCCGCTCATCTCCCTCGTCTGGGGCGGCTTCTACGTGATGATGGCCGGCGGCCTCCTCGCCCTCGTCCGCCGGAGTCGCGACGCCCACGCGGCCGTTGTAGGCTGATCCGCGCCGGGAGGGGACGCCTCCCGAAGGAGACGCGGATGGCGAAGTCCGATAGGGGCCGGCGGGGAAGCCGGACAATGGCCGTGATCCTCGCGGCGGGCGCGATCGCCCTCGTCGCGGCCGCCGCCACGAACAAGCCTCCCCTGCACGCGACGAAGTGGCTCGCGATCACGGGCAAGCCGCTCGGCGCCACGGCGGGCGCGAAGGCGTTCCTGAAGGGCGGCAACGCGGTCGACGCCGCCTGCGCGATGATCGCCGCGACCTCGACGATGTGGGACACGCTCTCGTGGGGGGGCGAGACGCAGGCGCTCGTCTTCAACCCCCACACGGGCAAGGTCATCGGCATCAACGCGCTCGGCGTGGCGCCGACCGGGGCGACCCCCGAGTTCTTCCGCGCGAAGGGGATGGCCTATCCGCCCGAGTACGGGCCGCTCTCCGCCGTGACCCCCGGGACGCCCGGCGGGGTCATGGTCATGCTCGCGGAGTACGGAAGGCTCTCGCTCGCCGACGTCCTCGAGCCGTCGATCGAGATGGCCGACGGGTACGCCGTCGAGCAGCAGCACGTCACGACCGTGACGCGGCAGCGCGACTGGCTGCTGAAATGGCCCGACTCGCGGCGCGTTCTCCTGCCGCGCCCCGGCGACAGGCCGCCGGAGGCCGGGGAGATCTTCCGCCAGCCCGACCTCGCCGCGACGCTCCGAAAGCTCGTCGAAGCCGAGAAACAGGCCCTCGCCTCCGGCAAGAGCCGGAAGGAGGCGATCCGTGCCGCCTATGACCGCTTCTACCGCGGCGACGTGGCGCAAGAGTTCGTCCGCGGCGTCCAGGAGGTCGGCGGCCTCGTGACGCTCCAGGACCTGGCGAACTGGAAAGTTCATCTCGAAGAGCCGGTGAAGACGACGTACAAGGGGATCGACGTCTACAAGCTCGACGTCTGGACGCAGGGGCCGGCGATGCTCCAGGCCCTGAACATCCTCGAGGGGATGGACCTCAAGGGGATGGGCTACAACAGCGCCCGGTACGTCCACGCGCTCTACCAGGCGATGAACCTCGCCTTCGCGGACCGGGACTTCTATTACGGGGACCCCTACTTCCCGCCGGCGGAGCCGACGAAAGGGCTCCTGTCGAAGGAGTACGCGAAGCAGAGAGCGGCCACGATCGACTGGACGAAGAACGACGCGACCGTCAAGCCGGGCGACCCCTATCCGTTCCAGGGGGAGAAGAACCCGTACCTCGACCTGCTCGAGAAGTGGAAGACGGTCCCCGCGAAGGCCCGGACGGCCGCGCCCGATTCGGCGCGGCTCCGGACGTTCGAAGAGGAGTTCACCGCCGGGACGACGTCGGTCGAAGCGGCCGACGCGGAGGGCTGGGTCGTCTCCGTCACGCCCAGCGGCGGCTGGGTCCCCGCCGTCGTCGCCGGAAAGACCGGCATCGGGATGAGCCAGCGCCTGCAGAGCTTCGTCCTCGACCCGGCGGAGAACCCGTTCAACGTCCTCGTCCCCGGCAAGCACCCGCGCGTCACGCTCACGCCGACGCTGGCGCTCAAGGACGGAAAGCCCTTGCTCTGCTTCTCCGTCCAGGGGGGCGACTCGCAGGACCAGAACCTCCTCCAGTTCTTCCTGAACGTCGTCGAGTTCGGGATGACCGTCCAGGAAGCCACCGAGGCCGCGAACATCAACAGCGAGCAGATGCGGAGCTCCTTCGGCGCCCACGAGGCGAAGCCCGGCTCTCTGATGATCCACCGGGACACGCCCCCCTGGGTTCGCGACCAGCTCGTGAAGATGGGCTACCGCCTCGACGTCCGCGCCAAGACCTCCGGTCCCATCAACGCCATCTATATCGACCGCGCCCACGGCACCCTCTGGGGCGGCTCCAGCGACCACGGCGAGGACTACGGGATCGGGTGGTGAGGCTCAGCGCCCCCCGGCTCCCTGCGCCGCCGGGGCCCACCGCTCCGACTCCTCGAACCCGTTCAGCTCGTTTCGGCGGCCGTCAGGGTCGCGTGACTGCCGGGATCCTGGTCCCGCGCCCGCCGAAACCAGAGGCGCCGGCGGAGAGGCCCTGCCGGCGCGGAAACGGCTGACGGGCCAGCGGCGCCGATTGGCGAAAAGCCGGCCGGAGACCCGGGGCCGGGATGCCGACGTGCGAGCGGACGCACGGGCGCAGTCCGCTGCACGTCGGGTACCCCCCGTACCACGCCGGAAAGTAAGCCGGCTCGTACGCCGGCAGGGGCTCGTCGACGGCTTCGGGCTCGGCGTTGATCGCCACTCCTTCCCATTCGACGGGCGCGACCGGCCTCCCGGGACTTCGGGGCAGGGTCGTCTCGACCGCCGAGAACCCGCCGACGGCCTTCCGGCCATCGCGGCGTTCCCGTGCGACGTCCGACAAGGTGCGAGGTACGGCGCTGACCGGTGCTCCGCGCTCGCCGGTGAGGGAGAGTTCAACCACGGGCGGCGCGGACGTGTCGATCGCGGCGAGGAGTGCGAGGGCCATCAGCATGGTGAGTCCCTTCCCGGCCCCCCAAGAATAGAACTCCCGGTTCTCCGTGGCCACTGTCGAGAACCTTCAACGTCTAGGGGCCGGGCCCCCGCCCCGCCGGGCCTTCGTCGGTCCGGCTCGATCACGGGTAGACGAAGAAGTACGGGTCGTAGATCAGCGTCCTGTTGCCCGCATCACTGTGGTACTCGAAGTACTGGCCCGTCGACGTGTCCGTCACGGCAATCCAGAACTCCACGTCCGTGAACGTCGGAATCGAGATCCAGGCCTTTCCGTTGTCCGTGGCCGTGTTGATCCGGATCAGGTACTCGTACGTGTCCGCGTCCGACAGCCAGAACGCCGCCGTGGCATCAGTGAGCGGCGCGGCCGACAGCTGGCTGACCTTTCCGTCGTCGTACTGGTTCTGCCAGTGGCTGGTCACCTTGTATCGACCGTTGATCAGGCAGGCCGTGAAGGCGTCCTGAACGCAGGGCCCGGGCGGCTGTGTGATCTTCCGGATCTTGTTGTTGCCGCTGTCCGCCACGTACACGGTGCCGGAGGAGTCCACGGCGACGCCGGTGGGCGTGTAGAACGTCGCGGCCGCGCCGATGCCGTCCGCGCCGCCATACGCTCCCGAGCCGGCGAGCGTCGAGACCACCCCGGCCGGCGTGATCTTCCGGATCTTGTTGTTGCCGCTGTCCGCCACATAGACGTTCTGGGAGGAATCCACGGCCACGCCGAAAGGGTTCGTGAACGTCGCGGCTGCGCCCGTGCCGTCGGCGCTTCCCGAAGCTCCCGACCCCGCCAGGGTCGTCACGGCCCCTCCGGCCGTGATCTTCCGGATCTTGTTGCTGTCCGTATCCGCCACGAAGACGTTGCCGGAGGAGTCCACGGCCACGCCGGATGGCTCGCTGAACGTGGCCTCGTCGCCGGGACCGTCCGCGCTGCCGCCCGCACCCGAGCCCGCGAGCGTCGAAACCACCCCGGCGGGCGTGATCTTCCGGATCGTGTTGCTGCCACTGTCCGCCACGTAGACGTTTCCGGAGGAGTCCGCGGCCACACCGACCGCCCAGGAGAACGTCGCCGCGGCGCCGGGGCCATTGTCATCGCCCGACTCTCCCGTCCCCGCGAGCGTCGAGACGACACCGGCGGGCGTGATGGCCCGGATCTTGTAGTTGTACGTATCCGCCACGTAGACGTTCCGCGACAAGTCCACGGCCACGCCGTAGGGGTAGAAGAACGTCGCGGCCGCGGCCGGGCCATCGTCGCTGCCGAGCGATCCGGAGCCCGCAAACGTCGTCACCTCGCCCTCCGGCGTGATCTTCCGGATCTTGTTGCTGAACTTGTCCGCAACGTACACGTTGCCGGAGGAGTCCACGGCAAGGCCCTGTGGCGTGTAAAACGTCGCAGCCGTGCCGGTGCCGTCGGCGCTGCCATGCGCCCCCGAGCCGGCCAGCGTCGTGACCACCTGAGCGCCCGCCCCGTGCGGAACGAGAAGAAAACAGAGAGCGGCGTTCGCGGCGATCCGTCTGACCGGCATCAGCATGGGGGGACTCCTTCGGTCAATTGAAGACCTGAGACCACAAGAAGAAGACAGCGGCAGGTCTCGCTTTTCGATTATAGGCCGGGCTCACGCCCCGACGGCCTTCGCGACCTGCCCGGCGAGACGGAGGAAAGCCTTCGAGACGACGGAGTCCGGGTCGGCGGCGACGATCGGCGTGCCGGCGTCGCCCTGCACCGCCACGCGCGGGTCGAGCGGGATCTCGCCGAGGAAGGGGACGCCGAGCTCGTCGGCCGTCCGCTTCCCCCCTCCGTGCTTGAAGATCGCCTCGCGGTTCCCGCACTTCGGGCACTCGTAATAGCTCATGTTCTCGATGATGCCGAGCACGTCGACGTTCACCTTCTGGAACATGGCGAGCCCCTTCCGGGCGTCGATGAGGGCCACGTCCTGCGGCGTCGTGACGATGACCGCCCCGGAGAGGGCCACTTTCTGCGTCAGGGTGAGCTGGGCGTCGCCCGTCCCCGGCGGAAGATCGATGACGAGGAAGTCCTGTGTCCCCCACGCCACGTCGCCGAGAAACTGCTCGACCGCCTTGAAGATCATCGGCCCGCGCCAGATGACCGGCGTGTCGACGTCCATCAGGAAACCGATCGACATGACGCGGACCCCGTGCTTCACGATCGGGAGGATCTTCTCCTCATCGTTCACGAAGGGGCGTGTCGAGATCCCCATCATCATCTGCTGGGACGGCCCGTAGATGTCGAGGTCCAGGAGCCCCACTTCGTGCCCGCTCCTGGCGAGGGCGAGGGCGAGGTTCGCGGCGACCGTCGATTTCCCGACGCCCCCCTTCCCCGACGCCACGGCAATGGTGAACCGCGTGCCGGGCAGAACCTCGGCCTGGGGCAGGCCCCCGGCGGCCATGACGGACGGGCGCGGCGGCGCCGCCTGGACGGAGATCGTCACGCTCGTCACGCCGGGAATCCGCCGGAGGGCCGCCTCACATTCGGCCCGGATCTGCTCCGCCACGGCCGGGGCGTCGGCCGTCAGGGCGAGACGGAACGAGACGTTTCCCCCTCCCACCGCGAGGTCCTTCACGAACCCGAACGACACGATGTCGCGGGAAAAGCCGGGGTACTTGATCGACCGGAGCGCCTCGAGGGCGGTCTCTTCGCTTGGTCTCACCGTCGCCACGCAGAGTCCTCCGCCCGAGATCCTCGCACAGATCACCCCGCCGGAGAGCTCAGCGGACCGGGACGTAGCCGCCGGCGACGCCCCGAGGCGACAGGACGATCTGGAGAAGCTGGCTTCGGCGCGCCCGGAAGGTGCCGGCGCAGGACAGAAGGTAGTACCGCCACATCCGGAAGAAGCGTTCGTCGTAGCGGGCCGGGAGGCTCGCCCTCCGCGCTTCGACGTTCGCATTCCACGCCATCAGCGTCGGGTCGTAGAAGGCCCCGAAGTTGTGGACGTCCTCCACGACGAAGAGCCCGTCGGCCGCGCTGGCGATCTGCGCCAGAGAGGGGACGTGGCTCTCGGGGAATATGTACTTCAGGATCCACGGGTCGGGGGCTGCCGTGGTCTCGGCGGTGCCGATGGTGTGAAGCAGGAAAACGCCGTCCTCCCGGAGACATCGTCGGACGACTTCGAGGAACGGCCGGTGGTGGCGCGGGCCGACGTGCTCGAACATTCCGAGCGAGACGACCGCGTCGAACGTCCCCGCGAGGTCCCGGTAGTCCTCCAGCCGGATCTCCACCGGGAGATCGCGCACCTGCCGGGCCGCGAGAGCCGCCTGCTCCTTCGAGACGGTGATTCCGACGACGGAGACGCCGTAGCGCTCGGCCGCGAACCGCGCGAGACCTCCCCACCCGCACCCGATGTCGAGAACCCGCTGGCCGCCCTTCAGGCGCAGTTTCCGGCAGACGAGATCCAGCTTCCGCTCCTGCGCATCGTCGAGCGTCTCGGCGTTCATCCAGTAGGCGCAGGAGTAGATCATCCGGCGGTCGAGCATCGCCTCGAACAGCTCGTTGCCGAGGTCGTAGTGCCGCTCGCCGATGACGAAGGCCCGAGACCGGCGCCCGAGCGGGAAGAGAAGGGCCAGGAGCCGCCGCATCCCGCCCGCCGCCCCCGCCGCCGTCCGGTCGAGGCCGGCGGCCATGACGCGGGCGAAGAAAGCGTCGAGGCGCTCGCAGGACCACCAGCCGTCCATGTAGCTCTCGCCGAGGGCGAGGGACCCGCCCGCCAGGACGGCCGAGAAGAAGCGTTCGTCGTGGACGCGGAGGTCGTGGGGCGCGCTCCCGTCGACGGTGATCCCCGCCGACGCCAGGAGCGTCGAGAACCGGGCCCGGGCGGAGCCTTCCATCCCGGACATGACGCCTCCTCCTCCGCGCGGGATTATCCGTGATCGGACCCGCCCGCCGAAACGGGCGGTCCCGGGAGGCGCAGCCGCAGGATCACCGCCCGCACTCGCTCCATCAGCGCCTTCTGGTCGGAGAGCGTCATCCCGGCCGTCCGGATCGGCTCGCCGAAGCGGATGACGACGGGGACGCGGCGGATCCAGAGCGAGTCGGCGCCGACGACGTTTCTCGCGCCCGAGACGGCCACCGGGACGATCGGCAGGCCCGTCCGCAGCGCCAGGAGGAACCCGGACCGCTTGAACGGCTGCAGCGCACCGGAGCGGGACCGCGTTCCCTCGGGAAAGACCAGGATCGAATTCCCCGCCTTCACGCGCTTCTCGAGGGTGAGGAAGACGTCGGCGGCCTTCTCGGTCCGCCGCCGGTCCACCGGGACGAAGCCCGCCGCTCCCATCGACCAGCCGAGGAAGGGGACGAAGAAGAGGATCCGCTTGGCGAGGAACCGGACGTCCTGCCGGATCCCGACGAAGAGGAGCGGGATGTCGACGAGCGACTCGTGGTTCGACATGAAGACGGCCTGGGGAATCTCCGCCGCCGCCGCGGACAGCTCGATCCTCGAGGGGATCCCGCAGAGGACGAGGAGCGCCCGGGACCACGCCCGCGCCCAGAAGAGGAAGAGCCTGCCGCGCGGCGGCACCCACGACGTCAGTAGGGCCAGCGTCCCGAAGACGACCGTCGTCGTCGCGATGACGATCCAGCCCCAGACCGTCCCGAGAAGGTCCCTGTCGTCCCGGCGGGCCACGGCCGGCGAGTTTACCGGGCACGAGGAGGCCGACCCGTAGAATCTGCGCGTGGAGACGACCTCGTCCACGACGTCGATCCTCATCGCGAAGGAGCCGTTCTGGAAGGCCCCGCGGCTCCGCCGCTGGTTCCTCCGCGTCACGCAGCATCTCGGAGGCATCGGCCTCATGGCGTCCCAGCTCGTCCGGGAGATGCGGCGGAAGTGGGAGACCGGCGAGATCCTCCGGCAGATGGACGCGCTCGGAGTCCAGTCCATCTCCATCACGAACCTCACGGCCCTCTTCACCGGGATGGTCCTCGCGCTCCAGACGGCTTACGCGCTGGCCCAGTTCGGCGGAAAGCTCTTCGTCGGGCGGGTCGTCGTCCTCTCGGTCTGCCGCGAGCTGGGGCCCGTTTTGACGGCTCTCATGGTTGCCGCCCGCTGCGGCGCCGGAATCACCGCCGAGCTGGGGAGCATGGCCGTCACGGAGCAGGTGGACGCCCTCCGCGCCCTCGGCGCCTCCCCGATCCGGAAGCTCGTCCTCCCCCGCGTCGTCGCGGTGACCGTGATGCTCCCGATCCTGACGATGATGACCGACTTCCTGGGGATGGTCGGCGGACTCTTCATCGCCGTCGTCGAGGTCAAGATCGGCGCCAGCTTCTATCTCTCCACGGTCATGCAGGCGGTGAAGTACAACGACATCCTGCACGGCCTCTGCAAGACCCCCTTCTTCGGCTTCGAGATCGCGATGATCGGCTGCTACAACGGCCTGAACGCCACCGGGGGCGCCGACGGCGTCGGCCGCGCCACGACGATCGCCGTCGTCATCTCCTCCATCACGGTCCTCGCCACCGACTTCTTCCTCACGAAGATCTTCCTCTCCCTCCCGTGGGGGCTCAATTGACGATCTCCGAAACCCTCGTCATGCGCGTCCTCCGCGAGGACCTGGAGCGCGACGGCACGCTCCCGGTCGTGGAGTTCAAGGGCGTCTCGAAGGCGTTCGGATCGAAGAAGGTCCTCGACCGCGTCGACCTCGTGGTCCACCGCGGGGAGGTCCTCGTCATCCTCGGCGGCTCCGGGACCGGGAAGTCGGTCTCCCTCCGGCAGATGAACGGCCTCGACCACCCGGACGAGGGGAAGGTCTTCGTGGACGGCGTCGACATCTCCACGTTCACCGAAGAGCAGCTCGGCCCCGTGCGCCGCAAGGTCGGGATGCTCTTCCAGGGGGGCGCTCTCTTCGACTCCATGACCGTCTTCGAGAACGTCGCCTTCGCCCTCCGGGAACACAAGCCCGACCTGTCCGAGGAGAAAGTCGCCGAGCGGGTCTACGAGGTGCTCGGCTACGTGAACCTCGGACGGGACGTGACGCGTCTCCTCCCCTCGTCCCTCTCCGGCGGCATGAAGAAGCGGGTCTCGCTGGCGCGGACCGTGGCCCTGAAGCCCGACGTCCTCCTCTACGACGAGCCGACGACCGGCCTCGACCCGGTCACGGCCATGACGATCAACCGGCTCATCGCCGACCTCAACAGCCGCCTCAAGACGACCTCCATCGTCGTCACCCACGACATCACGTCGGCGCTCTTCGTGGCCGACCGGATCGCCTTCCTGAAGAACGGGCGCTTCGCCTTCATCGGCACGCCCGAGGAAGCGAAGAGCTCGGACGTCGCCGACCTCCGGGCCTTCCTCGCCGCCGAGGAGATCCCCCATGAAGGCTGACGCCCGCACCCGGTCCCGCGTCGGGATCATCGTCTTCGCCGCGATCCTCCTCTTCGCCGGGGCCATCCTGACGGTCGGCGGCAAGCGCGGTTTCTTCATCGCCCGCTCGAACTACTTCGCCCACTTCCCGAACTCGCAGGGGGTGGTCGCCGGGAACCAGGTGCGGCTGACCGGCGTCGTCGTCGGCGCCGTCCACGACATCGAGGTGCCGAAGAAGCCGGGGCAGGACCTGACCATCTACTTCGACATCGAGCGCCGCTACCAGCACCTCATCAAGGCCGACAGCCAGGTGGAGATCCGGACGATCGGGCTCCTCGGCGACAAGTACCTCGAGCTGTCCCCCGGTTCGCCCGACAAGCCCGACCTTCCCCCCGATTCGGAGATCAAGGCGATCCGGAGCGCCGAGCTCGACAAGATCCTCGCCTCCGGCGGCGACCTCGTGGAGAACGTCCTCGCCATCTCGAAGTCGCTTCGCAACATTCTCGGACGGACGGAGCAGGGCGAGGGGTTCCTGGGAGAGCTGACCTCGGAGAGCGAGCAGGGGAAGGCGCTCGGGAAGTCGCTCCGCGAGACGGTCGACTCGGCCAACCTCGTCCTGAAGGAGATCCGGGAGGGGAAGGGGCTGGTCGGCCGGCTCCTCCGCGACGAAGGGCTCGCGAACGAGGTCGACCGCGAGCTCCGCTCCGCCGTCGCCTCGGTCAACCGGATCGCCCTGGCGGTCGAGAAGGGGACGACGAGCGGCGAGGGGATCGTCCCGGCCCTCCTCTCCGACCCCGAGGGGAAGAAGAAGTTCTACGCCATGGTCGACTCGGTGAAGGCGACGGCCGACGCGCTCGCCGCCTTCTCGAAGGACCTCTCGTCGGGCCAGGGCGCGATCCCGCGGCTCGTCCGCGACGAGGCGTTCTCGAAGGAGTTCCTCGCCGACCTCAAGAGGCTCTCGGCGCACCTGGCGAACGTCGCGGCGAAGCTGGACTCCACGGACGGAACGGCCGGCAGACTGATCGCCGACCCGGCCGTCTACGACGCCATCAACGACTTCCTCGTCGGCGTGAACGAGTCGAAGTTCCTCCGGTGGCTCGTCCGCGACCGGCAGAAGTCGGGGATCGAAAAGCGCTACTACGAGACGAAGGCCCTGGAGGAGGCGAAGCCCCCGCTGCCGGCCCCGACGCCGCCGCCCACCGGGCCCGCGTCCGTTCCGACGCCGTCCGGCTGAGGCGATGCGCGTCCTCGTGGCCGGAGGCGCCGGCCTGCTCGGCGCCGCCATCGGAAAAGCCCTGCTGACGGAGACGGACCCTGTCGTCCTCGCCGACCTCTTCGACGACGGGGGCGACGGCCGGGCCGTGAAGGAGTGGCGGGCGGAGCCGTTCGAACGACATTCCCGCGCCACCGTCGAGCACGTCGATCTCACGGACGCCGCCGCGCTCGCGGAGCTCTTCGCGCGGCACCGTCCCGCGGCGGTCGTCAACGCCGCCCTCTTCGACCCGTCGGGCGGCGGAGCCGGGCCTCTGATGTTCGCGGCGCGGACGGCCGGGACCGGCCTCTTCCTCCATCTCTCGGACGGGGCGCTCTACGCTCCCGGACCCGCACCGGAACGTCCGGCCGGAGAAGACGAGCCGCTCGACGCCGCCGGCGATGCCTCGCTTCTCGCGAAGCTGGAGGAGGAGCGGCTCCTCTCGGAGCTGGGTCTCCCCTTCGTCTGCCTCCGGATCTTCGACGTGATGGGTCCCCTCCTCCCGCCCCGGCGCTTTCCGTCGGAGGCTCTCGAGGCGATCCTCTCCGGGGAGACGGTCTCTTACGAGGAGTCGGGCTGGCGCGACGTCGTCCACCTCGACGACGTCGTCCGCGGAATTCTTCTCGCCCTGAAGCGCCGCCCCCTGGGCCGCGCCCTCAATATCGGCGGAGGGCTCCTCGTCAACCCGCGGACGCTCCTCGCCCTCCTCGCCCGCGAGGCCGGGAAGGAGCTGCGCCTCTCCGTCACGCCGCCGCCGGGCCGCCTCCGGCCCCGGCGCCCCGCCCGGCTTTCCGCCGCGCGGGAGGCGCTCGACTGGGCCCCCGCCTATACGGTGGGCACTCTCGTCAGGTCCCTCGTGACGGCGCGGCTCGGAAGCGGCGCGGTCCCCGGAGCCGCGGCGCCCCCCGCCTCTCCGGCGCCGCCGGCCCGTCCCGTCTCCCGGCGGGAGCTGTTCGACCTCTTCCGCCGCCCCTTCGACCCGAAGAGACGCGGCTGATTCCGTCTTCCCGGTCGCTCGCCGGGGCGGCGGGGCGACGGTAAACTGCCCCGGCCCGCCCGGTCCCGCCGGGCGAAGGAGAGAGCGACCCCATGAACATCTGCATGGTCGGGACGGGCTACGTGGGCCTCGTCACCGGGGCGTGCCTGGCCGATTTCGGCATGGACGTGACCTGCGTCGACAAGGACGAGGCCAAGATCGCCCTCCTGAGGGACGGGACCTCCCCCATCTACGAGCCGGGCCTCGAGGAGCTCATCCACAAGAACGAGAAGGCGAAGCGGCTTCGCTTCACGACGGAGCTGGCGGAATCGGTCGAACGCGCCCTCGTCATCTTCATCGCCGTCGGGACGCCGCCCAACGACGACGGGTCCCCCGACCTCTCCTTCATCTTCGAGGTCGCCGAGTCGATCGCCTCCCACATGAACGGCTACAAGGTCGTCGTGACGAAGTCGACGGTCCCGACCGGCACGGGCGCGCAGATCGAGGAGATCCTGCGGAAGAATCCGAAGGGGCACAAGTTCTCCGTCGTCTCGAACCCCGAGTTCCTGCGCGAGGGCTCGGCGATCGAGGACTTCATGCGCCCGGACCGCGTCGTCATCGGCTCCCGCGACGAACAGGCCATCGCCATCGTCCGCGACGTCTACTCGCCGCTCCTCGTGGCGGGCGTCCCGTTCGTCGT
>DATIWM010000300.1:0-10241 GCA_035519355.1 Thermoanaerobaculia bacterium
TCGAACCCGACGAAGCTGATCGAGGTCGTCGAGATCGGAAAGCAGCTTCTGATGACGCGCGGCGCCCTCACGACGTTCTCCATCGCCAACGACGTCGCGAAGTACTTCGCAATCATCCCGGCGATGTTCCTCGCCACCTACCCGGCGCTCCAGGCGCTCAACGTCATGCGCCTCGCGACGCCCGAGAGCGCGATCCTCTCGGCCGTCATCTTCAACGCCCTGATCATCGTCGCGCTCATTCCGCTCGCGCTGCGCGGCGTCACGTACCGCCCGCTCGGCGCGGGACGGATCCTGCGGCGGAATCTCCTTCTTTACGGGGTCGGCGGGATCGTCGTTCCCTTCGTCGGCATCAAGCTCATCGACATGATCCTCGTCGCGATCCACCTGGTCTGAGAGCCGAAATGAAAGAACACATTCTTCCCTCGATCCGCCTCTACCTCGCCCTGACGCTTCTCCTCGGGTTCGGCTACCCGGCCGCCGTTTGGGCTGTCGGCCGGATCGCCTTCCGCGACGCCGCGGCCGGGAGCTATCTGAAGAAGAAAGACGACCCCGGCACCCTGGTCGGCTCGTCGCTCATCGGGCAGGCGTTCGTGATGCCCGGACACTTCCACGGCCGGCCCTCCGCGGCGGGAACCGGCTACGACGCCACGGGGTCGAGCGGCACGAACCTCGGCCCGACCTCCCAGAAGCTCGCCGACGCCGTCAAGGACGCCGTGAAGTCCGTGAGAGACGACGAGGGCGTCACGGGATCCGTCCCGGCCGACGCCGTCACGTCGTCCGGCTCGGGCCTGGATCCCCACATCTCGCCAGAGTACGCTCGCCTGCAGATCCCGCGCGTCGCCCGGGAGACCGGACTTCCGCCGGCCGACCTCGAGGCCCTCGTCACAAGAGCCGTCGAGGGGCGCTTCCTCGGCGTTTACGGCGAGAGCCGGGTGAACGTCCTCGCGCTCAACCTGGAGATCGACGCCCGGCTCGGCCATCCCCAGATCGCGCCCACGCCGACCGCCACGCCGGCGCCTGCCCCGTCCGCGAGCCCGGCGCCCGGCTCTCCCTGAGCGCACCCTTTGCCGCTCCGGGAAAACGCGATTCCCGATCATTGCCCTCCCAGGAACGACCCATGCAAGACCAAGACCTCTATTTCGTCATTCCGACCTATCGATTGCGTGACGTCGGCGAGACCGTGGAGCAGTACGACGAGCACCTCTGGCGCAACGGACACTCGGTTCCCATCATCGTCTTCGACGATTCGAGCCCCGCGAACCACGAGAAGTACTACCCGCATCTCGAGAGGACGAAGACGCACAACGACCTGTACTACGTCGGGCCACGAGAAAAGGAGCAGTTCCTCACGTTCCTGAACGGCCGGCTGAGGGACCGGAAACTCCAGTCGCTCGTGAAGGACCTGTTCCGACCGAGCTACGGCGGGAACCGCAACTACCTGCTCATGTACACGCTCGGCGGGATCTTCGTGAGCAACGACGACGACATGCGGCCGTACGCTTTCATGGAGACGAGCCCCGAATCGCTCGCCGACGACGAGGTCTGCCACGGCAGGCTCCGTAAGACCGGGGAGAACGGCTACACCAGGAAGTCGTTCGACATCCTGACGTCCTTTCTCGACGTCCTCGGCAAGCCGGTCTCGGAGGTGCCGGAGAACTACGAGCGCGGAGAGCTGCTCGTCGACACCGCCACCGACCTCGAGACGAATGCGACCAAAGGGCTCACGCGTGAGAACTCGCTCATGCTGCGGAGAGGGAGCGTCGCCGACGACGCGCTCGTGAAGATGGCGCAGACGTTCCGCTCCGGCACCAACGACGTCGACGCGATCGACTTCGTCGACATGTTCCTCGACGACGAGAGCCACACGAGCCTGGAGGAGCTGAATGACGTCTACGTGCTCGAGAACTTCCGCCCGGTCGTGACGAACGTGAACTGGCGGATGGACTGCGGCGTCGCGGGCTACGACAACACCGCCGGCCTGCCGCCCTTCTTCCCCACGCGCCTGCGGTTCGAGGACTACATCTACCGGCTCTGGATTCAGCAGGACGGCATCGTCGCGGCGCACGTCGACGCGGCCCAGAACCATACCAAGAGCACGTACATGCGGAACCCGCCCGCGTCCGAGATTCTCAACGAGGAAATCGCGAACCTGTTGAAGCGGAAGATCAAGTCCACGATCACGCGTCTCGACGAGCTCACGATCGCTTTCGACTACGAGGGCGAGGTCCAGGAGCAGGACGCCACGGAGATCCTCGGGAAGATCCGGGCGTTGCACGCGAAGGCGGTCGAGGCGGCGCTCACGGCGCCGGCGGAGCGGGCCCTCACGCTTCGCCTCTTCGCGGAGAACCTCGAGAAGACGTTCTATGGATTCGAGCCGGACTTCTTCCAGCAGAACCTGCAGCAGGTCGTGAACGACGTCGTCAGCCTCGTCAAGGGATCCATCGAGATCTGGCCGACGCTCGTCGAGATCTGCTACTTCCAGAAGAGCCGGCGCGGCCTGCCGCAGATCCGCGTGCAGAACCAGAGCCGGTGAGGAGAAGGGCCCGGCCCTCATGAGAATCGCCCAGGTCGCCCCGCTTTACGAAAGCGTCCCGCCGATGCTGTACGGCGGGACCGAACGCGTCGTGTCGTACCTCACCGAAGAGCTCGTGAAGCTCGGTCACGAGGTCACGCTTTTCGCGAGTGGAGACTCGGTGACCCGCGCGCACCTCGTGCCGGCCTGCCCGCGCGCCCTGTGGCGGGACGCGAGCTGCAGGGAGACGCTCCCCCACCACGTGCGGCTCATGGAGCTCGTTTTCCACGACCCGTCGAGGTTCGACCTCGTTCACTTCCACTCCGACTATTTGCACTTCCCGCTCCTCAGGCGGAACCCCTTCCCGAACGTCACCACCGTCCATGGCGCGCTGCACGCGCCGGACCTCGGGCCCGTGCTCGAGGAGTACCGGGAGCTTCCGCTCGTCTCGATCTCCGACGCCCAGCGGCGGCCGCTGCCGGACGCCAACTGGCAGGCGACCGTCCCTCACGGGCTGCCGCGCGACCTGTACACGTTCTCCCAGCGTCCCGGCGACTATCTCGCCTTCCTCGGCCGGATCTCCCCGGAGAAGCGGCTCGACCGCGCGATCGCGATTGCAGAGCGCGCCGGGATGAAGCTCAAGGTCGCCGCGAAGGTCTACGCCGAGGAGGCAGGCTACTTCAGAACGGAGATCGAGCCTCTGCTTCGGACCTTTCGGTCTTTCGTGGAATATGTCGGCGAGATCGGCGGGCGAGACAAGGACGAGTTCCTCGGGAACGCCCGCGCGCTGCTCTTCCCGATCGACTGGGCGGAGCCGTTCGGGCTCGTCATGATCGAGGCGCTCGCCTGCGGAACCCCCGTGATCGCGTGGAGGAACGGCTCGGTTCCGGAGGTCCTCGAGGACGGCGTGACGGGCTTCGTCGTCGAAGGCGTGGACGAGGCAGTCCGGGCCGTCGCGAGGATCCCGGCGCTCGACCGCCGGGCGTGCCGGAAGGCGTTCGAGGCGCGCTTCGACGCGGCGCGGATGGCGCGGAGATACGTCGAAATCTACCGGCGGCTTCTGGAATCGGGTCCGGTCCTTTCGCACGCACCGACGAGGCCATCGCGGACCGCGCCGGTCCCGTTCGCACCTCCCGTTCCCGCTGCCGCGTCGGCCGGGATGCGGGCCTAGCGGCGCTGCCGGGGCAACGGAATGGACTCGAGGCGGACGCCGGCCGCTGATCCCCCTCGGAACGTGCAGTGGGAATTCGGCGCCTCCCACGTCCTCTCCGCCTCGAGCGTCACGGACGAACAGACCCGCGTCCTCAAGCACGGAGACACGTTCGCGCTCTTCGACCATTACGGGGACATCAAACCCGGCGGCCTCGGAGAGGAAGGCCTCTACCACGACGGCACTCGGTTCCTCTCCCTCCTCCTCCTCGACCTCGAGGGCGGGCGGCCCTTCTTCCTGAATTCCACCGTCCTCGACGAGAACGACCAGCTCACCGTCGCGCTCACGAACCCCGATCTCATGCGCAGCGGCCGGATCCACGCTCCGCTCGGCACGCTGCACATCGGGATCCGAAAGTTCCTCTGGCGCGGCGTCCTGTACCAGGAGATGAGAGTCCGCAACCTCGGCCTCGAGGAGGTCAGGAGCGCGCTATCGCTCCGCTTCGCGGCCGATTACAGGGACATCTTCGAGGTGCGCGGCGTGACGCGCCGCGCACGCGGGACGGACCTTCCGCCGGAGGTCGGCACGGATCGCGTCGTTCTCGCCTACCGCGGGCTCGACGGCGAGGTGCGCCGCACGGTGCTCTCCTTCTCGCCGGCGCCGTCGGTCCTGACGAGCGCGAGCGCCGGCCTCGATTTCGAGCTGGCTCCGCAGGGAGAGAGAACGTTCTTCCTGGCCATCGGCTGCGAGAGACGCGCGTGCTCGCCTCTCCTTCTCCCGTATGCCGAGGCCCTTTCGGAAGTGCAGACGGATCTCGAGCGCTACAGGACGTGGGCTTGCCACGTCGCGACGTCGAACGGCCTGGTCAACTCCTGGATCGACCGCGCCGTGTCGGACCTCCACATGCTCACGACCAACCTGCCGACCGGTCCGTACCCGTACGCGGGCGTGCCGTGGTTCAACACGCCGTTCGGCCGGGACGGGATCCTGACCGCGCTCGAGTGCCTTTGGATGCGCCCGGAGCTCGCGAAGGGCGTCCTCGCCTACCTCGCCTCCACACAGGCGCTGGAGGCCGACCCACGGGACGAGTCGGAGCCGGGAAGGATCCTGCACGAAACACGGAACGGAGAGATGGCCGCGCTCCGCGAGATCCCCTTCGGCCGCTATTACGGCAGTGTCGACGCGACGCCTCTCTTCGTCGTCCTCGCGGGAGCCTATTACGAGCGCACCGGTGATCGCGCCTTCGGGCGGGAGCTCTGGCCGCACGTCCGGGCGGCGCTCGACTGGATGGATCGCCGCAGCAACCGCGACGGCTTCCTTGAATACGAGCGGCTGACGGTTGACGGGCTGCGCCACCAGGGTTGGAGGGATTCCGACGACGCGGTGTTCCATGCGGACGGCGCGAACGCGGAAGGAGCGATCGCGCTCTGCGAGGTCCAGGGTTACGCCTACGCGGCGCACCGCGCGGGCGCGGCGCTCGCGCGCCTCCTCGGCGACGAAGACGAGGCAGCGCGCCGAAGCGAGCGAGCGGAATCTCTCAAGGAGAGTTTCGAGCGCGCTTTCTGGTGCGAAGAGCTTTCCACTTACGGGATGGCTCTCGACGGCGGGAAGAGCCTCTGCCGCGTTCGCGGCTCCAGCGCGGGCCAGTGCCTCTTTACGGGCATTGCGAGCCCGGAGCACGCGCGGCGCCTCGCACGGACGCTCTTCTCTCCGGAGTCGTTCTCCGGTTGGGGCCTCCGAACGGTCTCGATGTCGGAGCCCCGCTACAGTCCGCTCTCCTATCACGACGGATCCGTCTGGCCGCATGACAATGCCCTCATCGCGAGGGGGCTCGCGCGGTACGGTTTCGTGGACCTGGCGCTGACGCTGTGGGAAGCGCTCTTCGACGCGAGCGTCCACTTCACGCTGCAACGCATGCCCGAGCTCTTCTGCGGATTCCCGCGGCAGCCGGGAGAAGGTCCGATCCTGTACCCGGTTGCGTGCGCACCCCAGGCCTGGTCGGCGGCCTCCGTTCTGCTTCTCCTCCAGGTCTGCATCGGGATCGAGATCGACGCGCCCGCGCGGCGGATCCTCTTCATGCGGCCGCGTCTTCCCGCGTCCCTGAACGAGCTCCGCATCCACAACCTGGAGGTGGCCGGGGCGACGGTCGACCTCGCCGTCGTGCGCCATCGGACGAGCGTCGGCGTCGAGGTGCTGCGCCGCGAGTCGGACGTCGAGATCGTCGTCGTGCAGTGAGCCGGGCGTCCACGTCCTGGTCCTGAACCTCGACCTGTCGCGACGGATCGAGCCCAAAAGCCCCGCCGCCCGATAATGGGGGCGTGAAGCCCGAGGAGCCCAAGCGCCCGGACCCCGAAGCCTTTCTCCGCCTTCTCGTGCGCGAGGAACGGCGCGGCCGGCTGAAGGTCTACCTCGGGCAGGCCGCCGGGGTCGGGAAGACCTACCGGATGCTGGACGACGCGCGCGCGATGCGCGCGCGGGGGATCGACGTCGTCGTCGGCTTCGTCGAGACGCACGGCCGGCAGGAGACGGCCGATCGGATCGGCGACCTCGAGGTCGTCCCGCGGCGAACCGTCGAGTACAAGGGGACGGTCCTCGATGAGATGGACCTCGACGGCCTGCTTGCGCGGAAGCCCGAGGTGGCCGTCGTGGACGAGCTGCCGCACACGAACGCCCCCGGGGGGAAGAACGAGAAGCGGTGGCAGGACGTCGAGGACCTCCTCGCGGCCGGCATCTCGGTCCTGACGGCCGTCAACGTCCAGCACCTCGAAGGCGTGCAGGACGTCGTCAAGTCGGCCACGGGCCTCGAGGTTCGCGAGCGGGTGCCGGACCGGATCGTCCGGGAGGCCGACGCCGTCGTCAACGTCGACCTGCCCGTCTCGGAGCTCCGCGACCGTTTGAAGCAGGGAAAGATCTACCCGCCCGCGCAGGCGGCTTCGGCGCTGGAGAACTTCTTCCGGGAGGAGAATCTCCGGTCGCTCCGGGAGCTGGCGCTCCGCGAGACGGCCGAGAACGTCGAAGGGGAGCGGAAGGAAACGTCGGGCGTCACCGCTGCGCCCGCCGGCATCCGGGTCGCCGTGGCCCTGCCGCTCGATCCCGCGGTCGCCAAGGCGCTGATCCTCCGCGGTTCGCGGCTCGCGGGGCGGATGAACACCCGCTGGTACGCCCTCTACGTTCGAAGGAAACGCGACCTGCCGGAGAACATGTCGGCGGCGCAGCACAGCGCCCTCGTCGAGAACATCAACCTCGCGATGGCGCTCGGGGCGACGGTGGTCTACCGGGAGTCCGAGGACGTGGCGGGGGCGATCCTGGAGTTCGTCCGGTCCGAGAAGGTTCGAACGCTCGTTCTGGGGCGACCCGGACGGACGGGTCTCCGCGGACGGGTCGCGCCGGGGATCGTCAACCGGGTTCTCGACGGGGCCGAGGGGATCGACGTGGTCGTCGCCGACCTGAACCCCGAGGGGCCCAGCTGACCGGATCGCCCCTTCCCCTTGATTTCCCGGCCGCCGGTTCCTAGCTTTTCCTCTGGGACGGCCGCCGGCCGGCGGCCCAGGTGACTTACGAACGTTCCGGTTCGTCGCCTCCGGACGGGCGCCCCGGCAGGAGGTTCGTATGCCCCTCTCCGAGCGGCTCGTCCACTTTCTCGAGCAGCAGCACGTCCCGTTCGTCACCATCCCCCACGCCCGGGCCTATACGGCGCAGGAGATCGCCGCCTCGATACACGTCCCCGGCCAGGAGGTGGCCAAGACGGTCATCGTCCAGGCCGATGGAAAGCTCTACATGGCGGTCATGCCGGCCACCCGCCGGGCCGATCTCGTCGAGCTGAAGAAGGCCCTCGGGGTCAAGAAGATCCGTCTCGCCACCGAGGCCGAGTTCGAGGGGATCTTCCCCGAGTGTGAGGTCGGCGCGATGCCCCCCTTCGGCAACCTCTACCGGATCCCGGTCGTGGTGGACGAGTCGCTGAAGAAGGACCGCGAGATCGTCTTCAATGCGGGGAGCCACACCGAAACCGTGAAGATGGGCTTCGACGAGTTCGTCGAGCTCGTTCAGCCGATCTTCGCCTCCTTCACGGAAAGGAGCGTCTGAGCCGTGGCCATCAGCGTCCGGAAGATCCTCCTCTGGCGTCGCGAGGCGATCGACGCGCCCGGCGTGGGGGCCGAGACGCTCGAGCCCTTCGCGAGAGCGGGCGCCACGCTGAAGCTCGTCATGGGCTACCGGATTCACGACGGCCGGGCG
Organism: Thermoanaerobaculia bacterium; assembly: GCA_035519355.1. Classification (GTDB taxonomy): domain Bacteria; phylum Acidobacteriota; class Thermoanaerobaculia; order UBA5066; family UBA5066; genus DAOMFB01. Next base: position 7,896 of record DATIWM010000300.1, read on the forward strand.
GCCGTCGAGATCTGGCCCGTGGCCGGCAAGAAGGTGACGGAAGGCGCCCGCGCGGCGGGACTTGCGGAAGCGGCGGTTCCGGCGCTCCTGGTCGAAGGAGACGACCGCCCCGGCCTCGGGCACTCCTTCTCGCGGGCCGTCGCCGACGCGGGAATCAATCTCTCGTTCCTGGTGGCCCAGGTCGTGGGGCGGAAGTTCTGCGCCGTCTTCGGTTTCGGCACCGAGGCCGACGCGAAGGCGGCCGCGGCGATTCTCCGGAAGGCCGGGAGGGTCCCGAAGAAGAAGCGCTGACGCTTCCCGGGCCTCAGACCCGTCCGAAGCCGCTCTCCCGGGCCCCGGGGGGCGAGGCGAGGCGCTCTTCAACGAGGCGGAGGAGTCTGTTCATGTCCGTCGACTTGTCGAGGCAGTAGTCCGCCCCCGCGTCAAAGCAGCGCTGCTGGAAGGGTCCCAGCTCCTCGTTCGTCATGACGACGACGATCGTCCAGGGCCAGACCCTCTTGACGTGGCGGAGGACGTCGAGTCCGGTCCCATCGGGAAGCCTGAAGTCCGTCACGACGAGGTCCGGAGCCCCTTCATGGAAGGCGCGCCGCGCCCCGGCGACGTTCCAGGCCTGGGGGAGAAGCTCGACCTCGGGGATCGTCCCGAGAAGGTCCAGCAAACGCGAGCCCGCCACGGCCGAATCGTCAACCACGAGAAGGCGCAGACGAACGGCCGGGCTCACAATCCCTCGGAAAGAAAAAGAAGGGCCGTGGCGGGCTCACGGGGATCATTCATGCCGACCGGAAGATAGGTCGCGGACCGGGGCCGCACCATCGGAGGGGCGGGTGATCCGGCGGGCCCTGCGGCTGATTTTCCTGTCGGAGTCCCTCCTACGCGGACGCCGTCACGACACGAGTCCGCGGGAGAGGGCGTAGCGGGTCAGCTCGGCGTTCGTCTTCATCCCCGTCTTCTCGAGGATGCGGGCGCGATAGGTGCTGACCGTCTTCACGGAGAGGTGGAGGAACTCCGCCGCCTCCGAGACCGTCTTTCCCGAGGCGATGAGACGAAGGACCTCGAACTCGCGGTCGGACAGGCTCTCGTGCGGCTCGCCGCCGCCGCCCGCCACGACGTCGGCGAGCCGCTCGGCCAGGACGGCTGAGACGTATCGGCCTCCCGACCGGGCCTTCTTCACCGCCGCCACCAGCTCCTCCGGGGCGCTTTCCTTGCTCAGGTAGGCGGAAGCCCCCGCCTTCAGCGCCCGGACGGCGAAGGGCGCCTCGGCGTGGACCGAAAGGACGAGGACCGGCGTCGCGGGCGCGTGGGCCTTCATTTCCTTCAGGACGTCGAGGCCGCTCCGGTCCGGGAGCCCCACGTCGAGGATCACGGCGTCCCAGCGCCCCTCCTTGAACGACGCAAGACCGTCCCGCGCGTCGCCGGCCTCCTCGCAGGAGGCGCCCGGGAAGGCATCGCGAAGGATCTCGGACAGGCCGCGCCGGACGACGGCGTGGTCGTCGACGACGAGGAACCGGGGGCTCACGCCGGCTCCGTCCGGGGCGACGCCGGTCCGGCCGCCCCGGAAAGTCGCGCCACGACGACAGTCCCCCGGCCCGGCGCCCCCTCTACGGTCACGCGGCCGCCCGCCGCGCGCGCCCGCTCCTGCATCCCGCGGATTCCGAGCGCGGGTCCCGAAGACGAAGGCAGGCCGCGGCCGTCGTCGGCCACCGTGAGGACGACGTCGCCCCCGTCGGCGGCGAGCCGGACGGTCACGCTCGAGGCCGCGGCGTGCCGCACGACGTTCGTCAGCGCCTCCTGGAGGATCCGGAAGAGGGCCGAGGCGCGGCGCTGGTCGAGGCCTTCCCCGTCGAGCGCCGCCTCGAGCCGCGTCGTCACGCCCGTCCGCGCTCCAAACCGCTCGAGGTACGCCTCGACGGCCGGGACGAGGCCGAGCTGGTCGAGGAGCTGCGGCCGAAGCTCCCCCGAGATCCGGCGGACGCGCTCGATCGTCGCGTCGGCGAGAGACGCCATCCCGGCGATCCGGTCCGCGGCCCCGGCGCCGGTCTCCTCCGGGAGAGCCCGCTTCAGCGCGGCCAGATCGAGCTTCAGCCCGGTGAGGGCCTGTCCCACTTCGTCGTGGAGCTCGCGGGCGATCCGCGTCCCCTCCTCCTCGCGCACGTCGTCGAGCCGCTCCGCGAGCGCCCGGAGCTCGTCCGAGGTCCGCCGCAGCTCCACTTCCGCGCGGTCGCGCTCCGACGCGCGGCGCGCGAGCCTCCCGGCCATATCGTCGAACGCCTCGGCCAGCCTTCCGATCTCGCCACCGCCGCGGGGCAGGGCGCTGCGCGCCGAGAGGTCCCCTTCCCCGAGTCGCCG
>DATIWM010000301.1:0-3835 GCA_035519355.1 Thermoanaerobaculia bacterium
GCTCAGCCGCCCGCGAGGAGGGCGTCCACGGCCGCGCGCGCCGCGGCGAAGCGCTCCGGGCCGTCCCCGCCGACGGCGGTGAAGCGCCGGCCCAGCCGCGTCAGACCGTCCTGGAGGCGCCCGTGGAAATCCTCGCGCTGCGACCGCTTCGGATGGCACCGCTGCGGGTCGTACGTCCAGGGAAGGTCGGGCGCAAGGAGCAGGGTCAGGTCGATCCGCTGCGCCGCCGCCATCGCCTCGGCCTCGGGAGGGCAGCCGCCGTAGAGGACGTGGCTCCAGATCGTGATCGTCAGGAGATCGGTGTCGAGGACGAGGAGGCCCCGCGCCGTCCGGGCCCGCTCTTCCTCGGACGCGCTCTGCGCCCGGGCGATCGGAAGGATGTCGGCGATCTCGTAGACCACCCCCTTCGCGTCGTAGTAGGCGCGCGAGGCCTCGGGGACGAAGACGGTTCCGAAATGGCGCGCCAGCGACGCCGCGAGCGTCGTCTTGCCCGACGACTCCGGGCCGGCGACGGCCACGCGACGAAGCGGCGGCGCGCTCACGCGGCGGCGGGCGCGATCGAGCACCGCCACTCCTTGAGGGCGTAGACGCACAGGACGAGGAAGAGGGCGTACAGGACGGCCGTCAGGTGGAGGCGCTGGACGAGGAAGAGTCCGATGTAGCCGACGTCGACGAGGATCCAGACGATCCAGCACTCGAAGACCTTCCGGGCCTGGAGCCACTGGGCGACGAGGCTGAACGCGGTGAGCGTCGCGTCGGGCCAGGGGTTCGCCGCGTCGGTCCTTGACGCCATGAAGGCGCCGAGGGCGACGCTCGCCGCCGCCCCGGCCACCGTCCAGAGCGTCGCCGCCCAAAGCGTCAGGCGCGTGACGGGAAGCGCCTCGTGCCGGTTCCCGGTTCCCTTCCACCAGTGGACCCATCCGTAGACCTGCAGGGCGAGGAAGACGAACTGGAGGGCCATGTTCGCGTAGAGCCGCGACTGTCCGAAGACCCAGGCGTAGGCCGAGACGCAGACGATGCCGACGGGCCACCCCCAGACGCTCTGCCGGGCCATGAGCCAGACCGACACGAAGCCCGTCGCCGCTCCGAGCATCTCCCACGGCGAGGCGCCGAGGATGCCGCGGAGGAGGTCGGCCGGGCTCATCGCGCCGCCCGGCCTAGGGCGCCGTCGGACGCGGGGAGAGGCGCTGGCCGCGGACCGGCTCGGCCCGGGGGGCGGGAGTGCCGTTCACGACGACGTTCCGGAAGACGAGAGGCCATCCGGATCCCTTCCAGGCTTCCGGGGAGTCCTGGAGATGGACGTGAAGGCTCGGCTCGAGGCCGCGGCCGCTGTGGCCGCTCCGGGCGAGGAGGTCGCCGGCCTTCACCTGCTGGCCTTTCTTCACGGCGAGGCTTCCCTTCTGGAGATGGGCGAGGAAGACCCAGACCTTGTTGCCGACGTCGAGGATCACGAAGTTCCCGTCCGCGTCGGCCCGCGGGTCGAAGACGCCGGGGAGAGCGTCGGGCCGGCTGTCCTCGGCCGCGACGACGGTCCCCGCCGCCGGCGCCAGAACGCTCTGCCCGAACGCGAAGTAGTCCGTGTTCTTCGTCCCGTCCCCGGCGTACGTCGTTCCGTCCCGGACGACGAAGAAGTCGGCAGCGAAGCGGCGGTCCGGCGAGGTGGCGTGGAAGTTCTCCCAGACGGTGCGCCCGCCCCACCAGACGGTCCACTCCCCGTCGAACGGGAGGCGGAGCGACGCCGGCGTCTCCTTCCCTCCGTTCGGCGCCGTCGCCTCCGTTCCGCGGGGACGGATCCCGATGGTGGCGATCCGCCCCTTTCTGTCGAAGGTCCAGAGAACCTCGACGGGGCCGGTCGCCTTGTCGAAGGCCGCCACGCGGAGATAACGGCGGGAGCCCGCGAGGCTGTCGGTCTTCTCCTCGAGGAGCTTCGTCTCGCGGCCGTACGTCTCGAGCCAGCCCTGGGCCAGCTTCGCGAGCCGCTCCTCGGAGCCGGCGAGAGCCTGGAGGGCCGGCGCGGAGCGGCTCCACACTCCGGAGAGGTCGCCGGCGTAGAGAGCCTTCGTCAGCTTCCGCCCTTCCTCGAGGGTCGGGACGTCCTTCGCGGGAGCCGTCTTCGGGGCGGATCCGGCCGCCGCGGCGAGCGGGAGGAGGGCGAGGGCGGCGGCGAGGGCGAGGGGGCGGCTCGTGGTCACGTCAGGGCCTCCGGCCCGCTATGGTAAACGTGGAAGCGAGCCGCGCCCCGAAAACGAAAAGCCCGGCCGCGCGGGCCGGGCTCTCGCCGCCCCCCGGGGTCAGTCACCGGCTCACGGGTAGACCACGCACCCCTTGTTCGCGTTCGAGTACTCGGGCTGCACCCAGTAGCCGCCCACCGTGTACAGGTGGTGCCAGGCGCACTTGTCGTCGGCCTCGTAACCGCGGCGGTCGTACCAGGCGTCCTTGTTGTTGTCTCCGGGGTCGGTCACGGCCTCGCGGATCTCGTGCGACGTGACGACCGTCAGCATGTCGAGGACCGTCTTGCCGGACAGCGAGCAGCCCGAGCAGGTCAGGTAGGGGAAGACGGCGTACTTGATCTGGAGGCTTCCGTAGGTGAAGTGGCCGTGGTAGCCGCAGTAGCTCGTGCACGACTTCGAGCCGCCCATCGTGGACGTGGTACCGGGCGGGAGGTAGACGCCGTAGACGGTGGCGGCGTTCGGGGTGATCCGGCCGGAGCTGAAGAGGCCGGCGAGGTAGCTCTGGATCTGGGAGTCCGAGATCGTGGAGGGAACCCCCTTCGTGTCGTAGAGCGCGCCCGCGTTGTGGAGCGTGGCGGCGATCGGTGCGTGCGAGCCGTACTGCTGGATGATCTTGTAGTCGGGGACGCCGCTGCCGAAGACGTTGATGAACCCGTTGATGCCGGTCGTGACCGACGCCGGGATCGAGCTGTCGTAGAAGACCTGGTAGAAGCCGGCGTTCGCGATCTCGAGGCCGCCGTGGTCGATCAGGTTCCCCGAGCCGTAGCTGGCCGGGTAGACCGTCATGCCGGTGATCGGCGCGTCGACGGGGTGGCCCCAGGACGACGGGACGTTCGCCGGGGAGGGAAGGACCTTCACGGTCTCGCCGCGGTCTCCGCGGACCCGCCAGCCGTGAGCCGTCGCTTCCTCGTCGTCCGCCCGTGCCGCCGCCGAGGCGACGCACAACATCACGATTCCCACGCACGCGATTCGCCGCATCGTCGTCCTCCTGGTTCGGGACCCGCCCCGAAAATCTGAGACAGAGTCTCTCTTCATGCGGAACGCTGTCAAGAAGCCGGAGGCCGCCGTGTGACGGCCGTCACGGAGGGCGGCGGGACGTCAGATGCCGAGGAAGCCTACCCGAGCCCGTACTTCTCCAGGCGCGAGTAGAGCTGCGCCCGCGTCAGGCCGAGAAGGCGCGCGGCGCGGCTCTTGTTCCCGCCCGACTTCTCGAGCGCGGCCTTCACGTAGGACCGCTCCACGGCCTCGAGGTCGACGCCGCCCGCCGGGAAGCCCGGCGGCGACGCCATCCCCGCCGGATCGGCGCGCGGGGAATCCGGCTCGCCGCGCGAGACCGAGATCGGCAGGTGCGCGGCCGTGATGAGCCCCCCCTCGCAGAGGATCGCCGCGCGCTCGAGGGCGTTCCTCAGCTCGCGGACGTTTCCCGGCCACGGGTAGGCGAGGAGAAGCTCGCGCGCCTCGCGCGAGATCCCCGGAACGGGGCGGCCGATGGCGGGCCCCATCTCGGCGAGGAAGACCTCGGTCAGCGGCAGGACGTCCTCGCGGCGCTCGCGGAGCGGCGGGAGGCGGATCTCGAAGACGTGGAGCCGGTAGTAGAGGTCCTC
>DATIWM010000302.1:0-14098 GCA_035519355.1 Thermoanaerobaculia bacterium
GGAGGGGGTGCAGACGATCGGCTCGCCGCGCACGTTGAAGGAGGTGTTGACGACGACGGGACAGCCGGTCTTCCGGAGAAAGGCGGCGAGGATGTCGTGGTAGAGCGGGTTCGCCTCGCGCCGGACGGTCTGCAGGCGGGCCGAATAGTCGACGTGCGTCACGGCCGGGATCTCCGAGCGCGGAACGTTCAGCTTCTGGATCCCCCAGAGCGCCTTCTCGGCCCCGGACATCTCCCGGCGAAGCGGGCGGGCCACGTCGGCGACGAGGAGCATGTAGGGCGACTCCGCGTCGATCTCGAACCACTTCGACACCTCCTCGCGCAGCACGGACGGCGCAAAGGGCCGGAACGACTCCCGGAACTTGATCTTCAGGTTCATGACGGACTGCATCCTCGGCGACCGCGGATCGCCGAGGATGCTCCGGCCGCCGAGGGCCCGCGGGCCGAACTCCATCCGCCCCTGGAGGAGGCCCACGACTTTCTCCTGAGACAGCAAGTTCGCGACGGCGTCGGGCAGCTCGGAGCGAGGGACGGTGCGAAACGGGTAATGCCGGGACTCGAGCCAGGCCGCAATTTCCTCAGAAGGGTAAGAAGGGCCGAGGAAGGCGCCCGACATGCCGTCGTCGAAAGGTGGAAGGGAGTTCGAAGAAGTCCTCGGTGCCCAGGTTCCCCTCCTCTCAGGGCTCTCCCGCGGCATGTCCAGGTACCGGTGCCAGACGGCGAGCGCCGCCCCGACCGCGCCCCCGGCGTCGCCCGCGGCCGGCTGAACCCAGAGGTCGTCGTAGATCCCTTCGCGCAGAAGCCGCCCGTTCGCCACGCAGTTGAGGGCCACGCCCCCGGCCAGGCAGAGGTAAGTGGCGCCGGTGACCTTCCGGACGTGGCGCGCCATCTTCAGGACGATCTCCTCGGTGATCTCCTGGATCGAGGCCGCGAGGTCCATCTCCCGCTGGGTGAGCTTCGACTCGGCCTCGCGCGCCGGGCCGCCGAAGAGCCGCTCGAAGCCGGCCCCGGTCATCCGGAGCCGGCTCGCGAAGTCGAAGTACTCCATGTTCAGGCGGATCGACCCGTCGTCGCAGACGTGGACGAGCTTCTCGCGGATCACGTCCGCGTACTTCGGCGAGCCGTACGGGGCGAGGCCCATCAGCTTGTACTCGCCGCTGTTCACCCTGAAGCCGCAGAAGTAGGTGAAGGCCGAGTAGAGGAGGCCGATGGAATGCGGAAATCGGAGCTCCGAGACGAGGTCGATCGTGTTTCCCTTCCCGTGCCCGAGCGACGACGTCGCCCACTCCCCCACCCCGTCCATCGTCAGGATGGCCGCCTCCTCGAAGGGCGACGGGAAGAAAGCCGACGCGGCATGCGATTCGTGGTGGTCCCCGAAGAGGATCCGGGCGGGCGTCTCGAGCTCCTTCCGGATCGTCTCCTCCATCCAGAGACGGTTCGTCAGCCAAAGCGGCATCGCCTTCTGGAACGAGGCGAAGCCCCGCGGCGCGTAGTCGAGGTAGGTCTCGAAGAGCCGCTCGAATTTCAGGAGCGGCTTGTCGTAGAAGGCGACGAAGTCGAGGTCCTTCGCCCCGATGCCGCCTTCCGCGAGACAGTACCGGGCGGCGCGGGCGGGGAACTCGGCGTCGTGCTTCTTCCGCGAGAAGCGCTCCTCCTGGGCGGCCGCCACGATCCGTCCGTCGACGAGGAGACAGGCCGCCGCGTCGTGGTAGAAGGCCGACAGGCCGAGAATCGTCTTCGCCACGGCCGGAGTTTAGGCGAGGGTCCGGGGGGGCGCGGGGGGGACGACCCCGGCCGTCCCGATGCGCATCCGGACCAGGTCCCCCACGCCTAGAACAAGGTGTAGATGAACGGGGCGATGACGCTCTTCTCGGCGACCAGAAGGAGGAAGCCCACGAGCACCATCAGGAAGATGATCGGCGCGAGCCAGAATTTCTTCCGGTGCTTCAGGAACTCCCAGAGCTGCCGGAACACCTCGCGCCGCGCCATCGTCGTCAGAAGATCTTCTCGAAATGGGCGCGGTCCCGGTTCCTCTCGGGATACGGCTCCCACATCGACGCCGGCGCCGGTCCCCGCCGCCGCAGCTCGTTGCGGCCGAAGGCGCGGAGGAGAAGTCCCAGGGGCGTCAGGATCAGGAAGAAGACGATCGAGAGGAAGAGGAAGCCGTTGACCCTCCCGAGGAGATGGGAGAACTTCAGCCACCCGCGATGCGGCGCCGCGAGGGCGCCCGGGGCCACGGCCGCAAGAAGGAGGAGGACCGCCCCGGGGACCGCCATCACGGCGCCGGCCGTCGTCCGGTGGCGCCAGAAGAGGAGGAGCAACCCGAGGACGACGAGGAACCCTCCCACGACGACGCCGAACTTCCGGTCCGCGCTCACGGGACGATCGTAGCAGGGGCGTTCCGGCGCTGGACGAGGACCTCGAAGCGCTCCTTCAGGCGAAGAAACGGCCGCTCGATCGCGAAGAACGAGACCGAGGACCAGAGGAGGATCGCCCCGAGAAACCAGAACGAGAGAACGGCGTCCCGGGCCGCTTCGGGCCACCCCGCGAGCGCCGCCAAGACCGGTCCCCGGACGGGGTCGTAGAGCCAGTAGATGGCCGGCCGGTGCCAGAGGTAGATCCCGTAGGAGATCCGGCCCACGTAGACGACCGGCGCGAGGGAGAGAAGCCGCACCAGCGGCGCCCCGGGGGACGCACGGAGCCAGAGGATGAAGATCGAGGTCAGGACCCCGACGAGCGTGAACCCGAAGAGGCCGACGTTCCGTTCGTTTCCGGCGCAGAGGGCGTAGGTCGCCGCGACCGCGGCGCCGAGGCCGAAGAGCACGGCGTTCCGGCGGGCGCTCAGGAAGGCGCGGACCCGCCCGAAGGCGGCGGTCTCCTCCGCGAGCGCCGCGAGACAGCCCCAGAGGATCACGTCGAGGTGGGCATCCGGCCGGGCGCTCAGCCGCGGAAACCCGGTGAGACCCCGGTTGACGAGGACGACGCGCCAGACCGTGATCGCGGCGATGACGCCCAGGGCGACGCCCGCCCAGGCGACCGGCTTCAGGCGCTTTCCGAGCGGCGGCCAGAGCGCGTAGAACTGCTCCTCGATCGAGAGCGACCAGCTCACCGGGGCGCCCCCCGTGGACGGCATGGCGCCGGCCGCGAGAACGACGTTCGAGATCCAGAGGACGGACCAGAGGACCGAGGCGGGGGGATCGACGCGGGTCAGGAGCAGGACGACGGCCCACGCCCAGAGGGCGGGCACGATCCGGAGGAAGCGGCGCGCATAGAACTTCCCCAGGACGATGTTGCCCGTCGCCCGCTGCTCCGCCCGGAGCAGCGACGTGATGAGGTACCCCGAGAGGACGAAGAAGACGTCCACTCCGAAGTAGCCGAGCCGAAAGGGCGGATAGGGCTCCAGCGCGCTGTGCTCACCGACGACGAGCGCAATGGAGACCGCCCGAAGGCCGTCCAGGGCGGGGACGTAGACCCTCTCGCCCCGGGCATCGGGACGTCGCGTCATCGAGACCGGCCCTCGAGGAAGGTCTTCGAGACGACGTCGGCGAGCCGCCGGGCGAAGCGCTCCGACCCCTCCGGCGAGAAGTGACAGGGGTCCGCGAGGTCCTCGTCGGGAGGGACGGCGGTCTCGAACGGCTCGAAGAGGAGCGCGCGCCCTTCCCTCGCCAGCTTCCGCATCACGTCGTTGTACCGCTCGAGGCCCCTCCGGGAGCCGGCCACCGTGAGCCCCGGGCACCAACCTTCGATCCACTCCGTGTCGCGCGCCTCGTGGCCGCGCCGGACCCGGAGAACCTGCGGCACGAGCATCACCTTCGCCCCGCGGGCCGTGGCGACGCCGATCGTCGAGAGGAGATTCCGCTCGTAAACCGCGACGGCGGCGGCCGGAATGTCGTCTTTCTTCGGGCCTCCCGTCCAGGCGTACGCGGGCGCGAATCCCTCGACCCCCTCGGGACGTCCCGGGCGGAGCCGGTCGAGGAGCGACTCGAGCAGCAGCGATCGCGCCACGAGGCGGACGGGGACGGGAGCCGCGCCCGTCACGCGCGGGAGGATCTCGAGGTGGCCGGCGCTGTAATCGGAAGCGAACGGTTCGTGCCCCGCCGGCTGGAGGTCGTTCACGCCGGAATAGACGAGGACGAGATCGGGGCCGAGTTCCACGTCCCGGATCTCGAGCGAGAGAAGGCTCTCCAGGCTCGTCCACCCCGGGAAGCCGGCGTTCGCCACGTCGACGTTCCTCGCTTCGAGAGCCCGGCCGAGCCGGGCCGCCCACGTCGCCGCGTTGTTCTCGGCCAGGAGGTCGAAGGTCGTCGAGCCTCCTTCGCAGACGATCCGGAACCGCCCGGCGGGCTTCGGCACCGGGAGGTTCAGGAGGTTCGTCCCCCGCTGGCCCCGGGCGTTGAAGACGACCTCCTTCCCCGCGGCGCGGAGCACGGCGTCGGGTCGGCCGGTCACGACGAGGACCGGGTGGAGCTGGTAGGCCGTCCCGATCTTCCGGACGAACTTCGTGTAGGCCTCGGCGCGGGTCTCGGGCCACGAGCCGCTCCGGATCCGCCCCGCGAGACGGCATCCCCCTTCGAGCGCCAGAAAAAGGCCGACGGCGATCGCCGCCGGGACGAGGACGTTCGAGACGGCCAGCCTGGGAAGAGAGGCGGGCTTCACGGCGGGCCCATCGTACTCACGTTCGCGGTGCGAGGCCCGCCGCCGCGTAGAGGCAGACGACGGGCATCAGCGGTACCCGGTACCGGTCGTCGACCGCATCCGTGCTCGAGGACGCCGCGATCAGGTACCCGAGCGTGACGAGGAGGAGGGCGTGGGCGGCCCGGCGGCCCCCCCGCCAGCTCCGGACGGCGCCGAGAAGAGCCAGGAGAAGCAGCGCCGCGACCTGGACGACGAGGAGGGTCGATACAGTGAAGAGGACCGGATGGTGGCGCGCCAGGGAAGCTGTCAGGGCTCTCACCTCCTGGTCGTCGTAGAGGCGCTGGACTTCCGGGTCAGGCCGGACCAGATCGAAATGGACCGAGAGGATCAGGGACGCCGGCGCGAAGAGAAGGAGGAGGCTCCCCCGGGCCGTCGCCGCGAGGGTCGCGGCAGGGTGGGCCCGGAAGATCTCCATCGCCTCCCCGCGCCACTTACGGTCCAGCTCGAAGAGGCTGAGGCCGGCCGTCCCGGGGAAGAGGTCCCGGTAGCGCTGGCTGCCGAACATTTCCGCCTCGGCCCCCGGACCCCGGTGCCGGAAGAAAGCCTCGCGGATCCCCAGGCGCTCCTGGGCCTCCGTCAGCGGGATCCCCTCGACGCGCGCCACCACGGCGGCCGCCCGACGGTGCAGGAGCTGAGCCCCCGACACGGGGACGAGGGAGAAGCTCCCGGCCACCCGGGCATTGCGCGCCATCCAGCCGCCGACGAGAAGCGTCGGACCGAGAAGGAACGCACCGAGGACGGCGGCCCGCCTTCCTCCCCCCCAGCGACGCCGGAGGGAGACGGCGAGGAGCGCGAGGGCGAGGACGGGAAGGAGAAAGACCAGAATCGGGCGGACGAGGGTCGCCAGGGCGAGCGCCACCCCTCCGAGAAACGCCGGGGCGGATCGCGGTTCCGGCCTCCCGACGACGGCGACGAGGGCCGCGAGCCCGAGGACGAGAAGCAGCGTGAAGAACGTCTCCGAGAGGATGTCGAGGGACCGGCAGAACGAGCCCGGCTCGAAGGAGAGAAGGACGGCCGCCCAGGCGGCGGGCCGCTCCCCGAACGGCTCTGTGAACAGATACAGCAGGGCGAGCGCCGTGGCCGCGGACAAACACGCCCCGAGAGCCGACGCGACCCAGAGCCGTTCTCCGAAGACGGCGAAGACGAGCGCAAGAAAGGCCGGGTATCCGGGCGTCCGGAGCAGTTCCGGTCCGGCGGAAGGCTCCGGGCCGGTCGCGTAGCGGCCGGTCGCGAGGAGGGCCCTGGCCGGGCCGAGGTAGGTCGCGCTGTCGATGAAGATTCCGGGCCCCGGCCCGCGCCAGACGAGAACGGCGAGAAGAATCAGCTTCCCGGCGAGGGCGAGCCCGACCAGCCCCGCGGCGATCCGCCGATTCACCCGGGGAATCCCTTCAACGCGCGCCGGCGAGGTGCCGGGAGCCCGGAGCCGTGAGCGGCTCCCCCTTCGCGCAGAGAGGACAGGCCGCGGGATCCCACGCCGGGACGTCGAGGGCGAGGAGCGCGCGATACGGGATGCCGTCGACGGCGTCGCCCTGCTCGTTCCGGGCGCGTCGGTCGATGCCCCCGACCGCGGAAGCGCGTCGGTCGATGATCGACCCGCAACCGACGACGACAGCTCCCGCCGCCCGGACGACTTCGATCACCTCGCGCGTCGACTTTCCCGTCGTCACGACGTCCTCGACGACGGCGACCTTCTCGCCCGGCTCCAGCGCGAAGCCCCGCCGGAGGGCGAAGGCCCCCTCGACCCGCTCCGTGAAAATCGCCCGGACGGAGAGCGCGCGCCCGACCTCCTGCCCGATGATGACGCCGCCGAGCGCCGGGGAGACGACGGCCCCCGCGCCGAACGGGCGGAGCAGGGCGCCCAGCCCCCGGCCGAGGGCGTCGGCCCGGCCGGGCCACATCAGGACCTTCGCGCACTGGAGGTACCGGTCGGCGTGGAGGCCGGAAGAGAGCCGGAAATGACCCGTCAGCAGGGCGCCGGTCTCTTCGAACTGGCGGCGGACGTCGGCAGGATTCATGGCTCGCCCTTTTCCTCGCGGCGCAGGCCGTAACGCTCGATCTTCTTGTAGAGGTTCGACCGCGGCGTGTCGATCATCTCGGCCGTCCGCGTCACGTTGCCGCCGTTCTCGGCGAGCTTGGCTGTGATGAAGAGCCTCTCCGACTCGTCCTGGAACGCCTGCAGCGTTCGGGTGGCCAGGAGCCGGCTCCAGGCGTCGTCGGCGGGAGGCGCGGCCGTCTCCGACGGAGCGCCGACGACCTTCCCGTTCCGGACGACGACGGACGGTGCCCCGCCCTCGGGCCGGGGCGCGCCGTCCACGTGCGCCTCGTCGATCACGTCGCCGTCGGTCATGATGATCAGTCGTTCGACGTGGTTCTTCAGCTCGCGGACGTTCCCCGGCCAGGGCCGCCGGGCGAGGGCCTCGAGCGCCGCGTCGGTGAAGCGCTTCGGCCGGTAGTTGTTCGTCCGGGTGAAGAGGTCGGCGAAGTGCAGGACGAGGGGCGGCACGTCTTCGAGGTGCTCGGCGAGGAGCGGCGTCCGGATCGGCACGACGTTCAGCCGGTAGAAGAGGTCCTCGCGGAACCTCCCCTTCGCGATGAGGTCCGGCAGCTCGCGATTCGTCGCCGCCACCACCCGGACCCTCACCTTGACGACGCGCGGGCTCCCGACCGGCTCCACCTCGCCTTCCTGCAGGACGCGGAGGACCTTCGCCTGGGCGGAGGCGGACATGTCGCCGATCTCGTCGAGGAAGATCGTCCCGCCGTCGGCCTCCACGAACTTCCCGGTCTGCTTCCGGTCGGCGCCCGTGAAAGCGCCGCGCTCGTGGCCGAACAGCTCCGACTCGATGAGCGAGTCGGGGATCGCCGCGCAGTTCACCTGCACGAACGGTCCCCCCTTCACGAGCGAGGCCTCGTGGATCGCCCGCGCGACCAGCTCCTTGCCCGTCCCGCTCGGGCCGACGACGAGGACCGTGGCCGGCGTCGGCGCGGCCTTTCCGATGTCGGCGAGGAGCTTTCTCATCGAGTCGCCCGTCCCGACGAGGCGCGTGATCCCGAGGCGCCGTTTCAGCTCCTCGTTCTCGCGGACCAGTCGCGAGGCGTCGAGCACCCGCCGCAGGGCGTTCAGGACGTGCTCGGAGGAGAGCGGTTTCTCGAGAAAGTCCGCGGCGCCCGCCCGGACGGCCTCCATCGCCGTCCGGATATCGCCATGCCCCGAGATCATGACGACCGGTGCGGCGACGCCCTTCGCGCGGAGCTTCGCCAGCGTCTCCATCCCGTCCTGGCCCGGCATCTTGATGTCGAGGAGGAGCGCGTCGTGATCCGCCGCCTCCGCCACGGCGCCCGCTCCCGAGGTGACGGCCGTCACCTCGAAGCCCTCCTCGACGAGCAGGGTCCGGAGCGACTCGCGGATGTCGGCCTCGTCGTCGCAGATGAGGATCCGGTGCGCCATCGAAGATGAGAATAGCGGATCGGGTGGGCCCGGGCCGCCGGGAATTCCCCGGTAGACTCGGGGGCATGACGGACGACCCGATGCGCATCGCGATCCTGGGCGCCGGAGGCGTCGGGGGGTACTTCGGCGGCGAACTGGCCCGCGCCGGGCAACGTGTCACGCTCCTGGCCCGCGGCGCGCACCTCGCCGCCCTCCGGGAGCGCGGCCTTTCCGTGCGGACGCCCGAAGGATCCTTCACGGTTCGGGTGGAGGCGACCGACGATCCGATGGCACTGGGCGAGGCCGACCTGGCGATCGTGGCCGTCAAGACCTACTCCGTGCCGGAGGTCGTCGGGACGGCGCGCCTCCTCGCCGCGGCGGGCGCCACGATCCTGCCTCTCCTCAATGGCGTCGAGGCGGCGGGCCGGCTCGCCGCCGGCGGCGTGTCCCCGGAGAGGATCCTCGGCGGGCTGGCCAGCCTGAGCGTCGCCCGGATCGGCCCGGGGGCCGTCGAGCGGCGGAGCCCCTTCCGGAGGATCACGGTCGGCGAGCTCGGCGGCGGGCTCTCGGAGCGCGCCGAGCGGATCGGATCCGTCTTCCGCCAGGCCGGCGCGGACGTGGCCGTCTCGAGCGACATCGAGGCCGACCTCTGGCGGAAGCTCGCCTTCATCGCGTCCATGGCCGCGGCCTGCGGCCTCGCCCGCTCGAGCGTCGGGCCCGTGCGCGAAGCGCCCTACGGAAGGCTTCTCTTCTCCCGTGCCGTGGACGAGGCCTTGTCCGTGGCCCGCGCACGCGGCGTCGCCGTGGCCGACGACGACGGCACGAAGACTCTCGCGTTCATCGACTCGCTCGGCGAAGGCCTCCGGCCGAGCTTCCTCCTCGACCTCGAAGCGGGCGGACCGAACGAGCTGGACGACCTCTGCGGCGCGGTCTCGCGCCTCGGTCGCGAGGCGGGTGTTCCGACGCCGATCCACGACACGGCCACGGCGGCGCTCTCGGCGGCGGGTCGTCGCGGGCCGCAGGAGGCCCCCGCGGAGAGGGCGCGACGCTCTTGAAGCCTGGGGCCGGGAAGACGACATTCCTGTCGTCGAGCCGGTCCGGGAGCCCCACTTCCCGCTTTCGGGAGCGCCGTCCTTGATTGAGGGCCGAGTCAGAGCCGGGCCGCGGTCGGCCCCTTCCTCATTGAGGCGCCGGCCGCGGCCGGCGCGGCAGGCGGCGACGCGTCCCTCCGCCGAGTGGAACGAATCGGCCCGCACCCCAAGCGACGACAGTCCTGTCGGCTTCTGATCCGATTCATACAACTTCGTAGAGACAAGAAGACCCGCCTCGCAATGCCATCGAGCCAGCGTAGTCGAGCCGGTGGAAGGACTTCCAGCGCTCTCCCTGAGGTCCGTCCGCGGCGGCACATATCCTGCCTACGGCTCGCGTTCGAAAGCCCGGCCGACGGGGATAGACTCCCGCCGCCAACGGAAATGACTGAGGAGGAATGGTCGAATGACCCCGAAAAACGTCATCCAGCTCATGAAGGAAAAGAAGGCCACGGCGGTCGATTTCAAGTTCAACGACTTCCTGGGCATCTGGCAGCACTTCACGACGCCGATCAGCGAGGTGGACGAGTCGGTGTTCGAGGAAGGCCTCGGCTTCGACGGCTCGTCGATCCGCGGCTGGCAGCCGATCCACGCCAGCGACATGCTCGTGATGCCCGATCCCACCACCGCGGTCATGGACCCCTTCACGAAAGACCCGACTCTCTCCCTCATCTGCAACATCGTCGATCCGATCACGAAGCAGGACTACTCTCGCGACCCCCGGAACATCGCGCGGAAGGCCGAGGCCTACCTCCGATCGACGGGGATCGGAGACGTCGCCCACTTCGGCCCGGAGCCGGAGTTCTTCATCCTGGACGAGGTCCGCTACGATCAGAACCAGCACTGCGGCTACTACTACCTCGACTCGGGTGAGGGGCAGTGGAACACGGGGCGGGACGAGAAGCCGAATCTCGGATACAAGCCGCGCTACAAGGAGGGCTATTTCCCCGTCGCGCCGACCGACAGCCTGCACGACATCCGCCAGGAGATGGTGCAGACGATGGAGCAGCTGGGCTACCGCGTGGAGAAGCAGCACCACGAGGTGGCGACCGCCGGGCAGGCCGAGATCGACATGCGGTTCATGCCGCTCGTGAAGATGGCCGACGCGCTGATGTGGTTCAAGCACATCTGCAAGAACGTCGCGCGGCGGCACGGCAAGACGGTGACCTTCATGCCGAAGCCGATCTTCCTCGACAACGGGAGCGGCATGCACACGCACCAGAGCATCTGGCGCGGAGACAAGCCTCTCTTCGCGGGCGACGGCTACGGCGGCATGAGCGAGATGGCCATGCATTACATCGGCGGGATCCTCAAGCACGCCCCGGCGCTGGCGGCGTTCACGAATCCGGGGACCAACAGCTACCGGAGGCTCGTGCCGGGCTTCGAGGCTCCGGTGAACCTCGCCTACTCGAGCCGGAACCGGAGCGCGGCGATCCGGATCCCGATGTACAGTCCCAGCCCGAAGGCCAAGCGGATCGAAGTCCGCTTCCCGGATCCCACCTGCAACGGGTACCTCGCCTTCGCCGCGATGCTGATGGCCGGCCTCGACGGCATTCAGAAGCGGATGAGTCCGGGAGAGCCGCTGGACAAGGACATCTACGCCCTGACGCCCGAGGAGCTGAAGGACGTGCCGGCCATGCCGGCGAGCCTGGACGAGGCCCTCGGCAACCTGGAGGAGGACCATGAGTTCCTTCTCAAGGGCGACGTCTTCACCGAGGACGTCGTCGAGACCTGGATCGAATACAAGATGACGAACGAGGTGAGCGCCATGCGGCTGCGGCCGCACCCCCACGAGTTCGCCCTCTACTTCGACGCCTGATCCCGCTCCGGGGGAACCCGCCCCTCATCAGGTCGGGTTCCCCCGAACTTCATTCCAGCAGTCTCAGGCTCAGTTCCTGGACGCTCCCGCTGTATCGCGCCATCTCCTCCCGAAGCTGTCCGAGGTCGCTCCCGTAGCGCAGGCGGCGGGCGAGGTAGGCGAAGCCCTCGCTGCCGAACGGCGGAACGGTCACGTCCTTCGCGTTGCCCCGCACGACGCGCAGCGCCTCGATCAGCCACCGGAGGAACGTCTGCGCCTTCCTCAATCGCTCGTGGTCGCCCGGTGACAGGATTCCCGCGGCGGCCAGCGCCGCCATCGCCTCCCTCGTGTTTGTCTTGCGCAGTCCCTCATCCCGGTGTCCGTGTCGCATCTGGAGGCCCTGGACCAGGTACTCAAGATCCACCAGCCCGCCGGGGCTGAACTTCGGGTTGAACGTTCCGCCCCGCACGAGATGCCGGACCTGGCGCTCCCGCATGGCCCGCATCGCCATCACGTCGAACGGGCCGCCGTCGTACACCAGCTCGTCCCGGAGCCGGGCCACCTCCCGCCCCAGCCGGGCGTCCCCGGCGATCGGACGAAGCCGGATCAGGGCCTGCCTCTCGTACGCCCAGGCCGGGCCGCTGCGGGCGAAATAGCGGCGGAACCCGTCCAGAGACACCGCCATGCTTCCGGCGCTTCCCCAGGGGCGGAGCCTGAGGTCGATCTCGAAGACGCCCTCCCGCTTCGCCCGGATGGCGCCCACGAAAGCCTGGACGAGCTTCTCGTGGAACACCGCGGCGGAGATCCGCTCGGGCCCTTCCGTCTCGCCGTCTCCCGAATGGACGAACATCAGCTCGATGTCCGAAGCGAAGCCCAGTTCCCGGCCGCCGCACTTCCCGAGGGCGCAGACGGCGAGACGGGACGGCGAGCCGTCCTCGAGGCGTGGGCTGCCGAAGGACCGGATCAGCTCCTCTTCGCAGAGCCGGACGACGGCCCCCACGACGACCTCGGCCAGGTCCGTCAGCTCCTCCCCGAAGCGGGTGAACTCCGACGTGTGTCCCAGGATCTGCCTCATGTCGATCCGGAACAGCTCGCGGTCCTTGAAGGCGTTCAGGGCGGCGCGCCACGCCGTCGGCGTCCCCCGGCCGCCTGCGCCGGCGGGCACGCCGTGAAGCGCTTCCTGAAGCTCGGCCTTCAGCTCGGCCGCCGTCTTCGCCGGGACGTCCAGGTTCCGCACGACCGGGAGAAGGTTGGCGTGCTGGAGCCTCAGGAAGTCATCCCAGAGGAAATCGCTGACCCCGAGGAGCTGCGCGAGGGTGTCGAGGACCTTCGGGCTCTCGAGCGAGGCCAGCTCGTCCGGCCAGTCCGGGCGGCTGAAGAGCTGGCCGACGAACTCGCCGAAATGGAGCAGGGCCGATTCGGGATTCGGCGCGTGAGGGAGGAGGTGCGTGAAGTGCTTGATGAGGACGGTGGCGGTCCGGAGCTCGCGCTGGCGGTCGGGCGAGGAGATCTTCGCCCCGGCGGCGTCCGTCACGTAGAACGTGTCGCAGACCTGGCTGCCCGCCGACCCCGCCGTCATCCGCGCGATGTAGATTCCGTGAAGAGCAAAGGCGTTCGTCAGCTCGTAGAGGAACCCGGCGGTGTCGGGGGCGTCGATGCGAAGGACCGTGTACTTCTCGGAGCCCTCGTTGTCGATCTCGATCTCCACGGGATAGAGCGGCGCCGCCGCACCGGCGATCGCCTGCTGCGTCGCCGCGGCCCGCCGGGCGATCTCTCCGCGCGCTGCCTGCTGATTTCCGGCCCGCATCAGGCGGAGCAGGGCCTCGAGATCAATCGTGAAGCGCTCCCAGATCTCCTCCGCTCCGGACTCTTCGCGCAGCGGACGGACGAGGAAGACGTCGACCGTCTTCCGGCGGACGTCGGCGCCCCCGCCCGCCGGGGGGGTCCTGCGGCGAACCGGGCCGCTCCACGGGGTCTCCGCTCCGCCGGTCCGGAGCCGGGGAAGCCCTTTCCCGGCCGCCGGGCGCTCCTGCGGCTCGTAGGTGAACGCGTCCGCGTTGTGGATGCTGAATCCGCTGGCGAACAGGAGTCCGCAGATGAGCGACAGCTCCCCGGGGAAATCGTAGCCGACGACCGTGACGCGCCGGAGTCCGTCCGGAAGAAGGGACGTGTCCACCGCCACGAGATGGTCGTCGTCGAGCTGCTCCGTCAGGAGGACGTGCCGCCGGATCTCTTCCTCGCTGAAGGTCGCTGCGTAGGAGGGATCCATTCTCGCGGCGTGGTCGCGCACGCGGGGGCTGGAGGGTGTCGGGGGGGAATCCACGGGTGTGGCCATCTTCTCGCTCCCCAGATGTTTCATGTAGATCGCCCGAATCGCGATGCGGTGCTCCCGGTGCCGGGACCGGAAGCGCTCCCCCGCCCGATCGCCTTCGAACCCGAGCCGCCGGGCCAGCTCGCCGATCGCCTCCGCGGCGGCCGGCAACTCATGGGTCTGACGGTCGTGCATCACCTGCAGGTGGTGCTCGATGGTCCGGAGGAAGACGTAGCCCTCCCGGAGGACGCGCGCATCCTCCGGAGGGAGAACGCCCGCGGCCGCGAGGAGCGCCACCGCGTCGAGGGTGTTCCGGCTCCGGACGGAGGGCCTCTCCCCGCCGTGCGCCAGCTGGAGGTACTGGACGACGAACTCGACGTCGCGGATCGAGCCTTCGCCGAGCTTCACCTCCCGCAGCTCCGACCCCTTGCGGCGGAGGACCTTCTCGGTGAGCTGCTTCATGGCGTGGACCCCGTGACGCGCTGCTTCCGCCGTCGTCCCGAACAGGAGCGGTTCGACGCGGCGAAGGCACTCCGTCCCGGTCTCCTCGTCGCCGGCGATGACGCGCGCCTTCAGCAGGGCCTGTTTCTCCCAGAGGCGCGCGTGCCTCGCCACATACGCGACCATCCCGTCCACCGAGGAGACGAGCGGTCCCGCCTCTCCCCAGGGGCGCAGCCGCATGTCGACGCGATAGAGAGAGCCTTCCGTCGTGGCTCGCGCCAGGAGCTCGATCAGCCGCTCGCCCAGGCGCCAGTACGACGTCGAGTCCGACCCCGCCACGAA
>DATIWM010000303.1:0-5047 GCA_035519355.1 Thermoanaerobaculia bacterium
CGCCGGCCGGCTCGCTCCTCGTCGTGGCGCTCGGCGATTCGATGACCCGCGGCGCCGGTGACGCCGCCGGAGGCTATCCGGAGAGAGTGGCGAAGATTCTCCGAAAGGCCGGGAGGACGGTCCGGGTCGAGAACTTCGCCGTCGACGGCTTCCGGACCGCCGATCTCCTCCGGAAGCTCGACGATCCCGGCGTGAAGGAGCGCCTCGCCGCCGCCGACCTGATCCTCCTCTCGATCTCCGGAAACGATCTGACGCGGGCCCTCCCGGGCGGCCCTTCGGCGGAGGGTTCCGATGTGGCGCCCCCTCTCCTCGCCCGCGTGGAGGCCGACGTGGAAAAGGCGCTCTCGGAGATCCGGGCTGCCAATCCAAGGGCGCCTGTCCGGCTTCTCGGCCTCTACAACCCCTTCTCCGAGGCGATCGGAGAGAAGCGGCTGGCCCGGCAGGCCCTCCTCGTCTCGAACTCGGCCCTGGAGCGGGCCACGCTCGCCCTGGAGGGCGTCCTCCTCGTTCCGGTGGCCGACCTCTTCGACGGACGGCCCGACCGGCTCGCCGCGGACCGGTTCCACCCGGGCCCTTCGGGCTACGACGAGATTGCCGCCCGAGTCGCCTCCACCCTTCCGGCGGCGGCGCCCGGCGCCGGATCTGGGCGACAATCGGGACCATGACGGAGCCGAACCTCCCCGGCGAGGAAGTCGGTCTCGACCTCGGCGCCACGCTGACGAAGGCCGTCGTGGTCGAGGCCGGGTCGTCCCTCGCCGATTTCCAGACGTTCCTCTTTCCGAGCGGCGACCGGGCCTCGATCGCCGCCTTCCTCGCGAGCCGGCGGAGCCCTCACCTTGCGGCGACGGGCGCCGGGGCGCGGCGTCTGGCGAAGCAGTTCACCGGCGACCGGCCCGTCTTCATCGTGGACGAGTTCCGGGCCTGGGGTCTCGGCGAGGAGGCTCTCCTCTCGGGCGCCGACTTCATCCCCTCTCGCCCTCACCTCCTCGTGAGCCTCGGGACGGGAACCTCGATCCTCCGCGTGGAGACCGGGGACGACGCCGTCCGCGTCGGCGGCACCGGGCTGGGCGGCGGCACGCTCCAGGGCTTCGGGCGCCTCCTCCTCGACGAGACGGACTACGACACCCTGACCTCCCTCGCGGCCCAGGGAGACCGCCGCCGGGTGGACCTCCTGGTCCGCGACCTCTACGGCGCGGGGGAGATCCCGCTCTCGGGCGACCTGACGGCCGCGAACCTGGGCCACGTCCTCTCCCGCGACCCCCGGGACCTCGCCCATGCCATCGTCGGCCTGATCGGCGAGAACGTCGGGCTCCTCGCCGGGGCGCTCGCCCGGGGCGAGAACGGCGCCGCGCCGCTGGACATCGTCTACGCCGGCGCCACGCTCCGCGCCAACGTCGCTCTCCACGACGTGCTCGCCTTCACCAGCACTCTCGTCGGCGCCACGGCGCGGTTCCTCCCGTACGGCGAATTCGTCGGAGCCGTCGGGGCGCTCGTGGCCGCCCGCCGCCTCCGCGCGTGATCACCGTCGACCTCGAGGGCCGCGTCGCCCTCGTGACGGGCGCATCGCGGGGCATCGGCGCCGCGATCGCGGAGACGCTGGCGCGCGCGAACGCCCGGGTCGCCCTCCATTACGGGCGCTCCCACGAGGCGGCCCGGGCCGTGGCGGACCGGATCGCGGCGGCCGGCGCGCCGCCCCCGGCGCTCTTCCCGGAGGACCTTTCGGCGGAGGCCGGACGCCGGCGCCTCTTTTGCGACGTGGAAGCGGCGCTCGGCCCGCCGCTCCTGCTCGTGAACAACGCCGGGATCTTCGAGCGGAACCCGTTCGACGAACCGGACGACGCCCTCTTCCTCCGGAGGTGGCGCCGGACGCTGGCGATCAACCTCGAGGCGGCCGCTCACCTGTCGCTCCTCGCCCTCCCCGCCATGCGTCGCGCCCGCTTCGGTCGGATCGTGATGGTCTCCTCGCGCGCCGCCTTCCGCGGGGAGACCGACTGCGCGGACTACGCCGTCTCCAAGGCCGGCCTGGTCAACCTGGCCCGCTGCCTGGCCCGCGCCGAAGGGCCGCACGGCGTCACGGCCAACGCCGTCTGCCCGGGATGGGTCGCGACCGACATGGCGTCCGCCGACCTCGACGTCCGGCGCGCCGGGATCGAGGCGGAGATCCCCCTCGGCCGCGTGGCGTCCCCGGAGGACGTCGCGGGGGCCGTCCTCTGGTTTCTCTCCCCGCTCGGGGCGTACGCGAACGGGACGGCCCTCCCGCTGAACGGCGGCTCGTTCCTCCACTGAAATCAGGCGTACAATGAAAGGTCGAAATGCGCTGGCTCGCCCCTCTTCTCCTCGCCGCGCTGCTTCCCGGGCAGGCTCTCGCCGCCGAGCAACCGGCCGCGACGACGACGCCGGTTCCGAAGGTCTCCCTGGTCAAGGTCTTCCGGCTCTTCTCCGATCTCACCTCGATCCCGTTTCTCCGGCTTCCCGGCGGCGCGAAAGACCCCGATCCGCTTCATCTCCGCCAGACGGGAGACCCCGACTCGGTGATCAGCCCGGGAGCGGCGACGCTCTCGAACGAGGTGTCGCTCAAGCCCGCTTTCGAGATCAACGACATTCTCCTGAAGGCGTACACGCCGGACGCGCTCGTCTCCCCCGGGGACAACCGCTTCCGCTCCGCCGGTACCTTCAGCCCGCTGGACGAGCATCACCGCCCGTACCAGTTCCGGCTCGGCGCGCGGCTGGTCTGGTAGCCGGCGTCCTCGCGCGCCGGTTCGCACCCGGGACCCCGAGGGACCTCACGGTATGAGTCACGCCAAGAATCTCGCCATCCTCGTCGGGGGCGGACCGGCTCCCGGCATCAACAGCGTCATCGGCTCCGCCACGATCCGCGCCGAGCTGGAGGGCGTGGACGTGATCGGAATCCGCGACGGGTTCGAGCGGATCATGCAGGGGGACATCAGCCACGTCATGCCCCTGACGACCGAGGAGGTCTCGCGGATCCACTTCCGCGGCGGGTCGCACATCGGCATCTCCCGCGCCAACCCGACGAAGGATCCGAAGCACCTCGAGAACGCCGTCACCTCCCTCCTCCGGCTGAACGTCTCGCGGCTCATCACGATCGGCGGCGACGACACGGCCTTTTCGGCGATGAAGCTCGAGGAGAAGGCCGGCGGCCGGATCCAGGTCGTCCATGTGCCGAAGACGATCGACAACGACCTCGACCTGCCCGCCTACGTCGACACGTTCGGCTTCCAGACCGCCCGGCACCACGGCGTCGAGATCGTCAAGAACCTGATGGTGGACGCCAAGACGACGTCGCGCTGGTACTTCGTGACCGCCATGGGGCGGAAGGCGGGACACCTCGCCCTCGGCATCGGAAAGGCCGCCGGCGCGACGTTGACGCTGATTCCCGAGGAGTTCCAGACGGAGAAGATCCGCTTTGCGGCGATCGTGGACACGCTCGCCTGCGCCATCATCAAGCGGCTCTCGGAAGGGCGGCGCGACGGCATCGCGGTCATCGCGGAGGGGCTCGTTCTCGGCCTCGATCCGGGGGAGCTCTCCGGCCTCTCGGAAGTCGAGCGCGACGAGCACGGGCACGTCCGCCTCGCGGAAGTGGACATCGGCGACATCCTCAAGTCGGCGGTCCGTCAGCGCCTGAAGGAGCTGGGCATCAAGATGACGATCGCCTCGAAGAACATCGGGTACGAGCTGCGCTGCGCCGATCCGGTCCCGTTCGATCTCGAGTACACGCGCGACCTCGGCTACTGCTCGACGAAGTACCTCCTGTCGGGCGGGAACGCCGTGATGATCTCGATGCAGGCGGGCAACTTCGTCCCCGTGCCGTTCAAGAAGCTCATCGATCCGGCGACGGGGCGGACGAAAGTCCGGATGGTCGACATCCGGTCGACCCGCTACGCCATCGCACGGCGCTACATGATCCGGCTCCGTCGCGACGACTTCGACGACCCCCTCGCCCTCGCCAAGTTCGCCGCCACGGCCGGCATGACGCTCGCCGCCTTCCGGAGCCGGTTCGAGTACCTGATCGACACCGAGCTGCCGCCGATCGTCCTGAACGCCGGCCTCCCCAACGGAACGCTGATCGCTCCCCCCGGGGCCTTCGAGGCGACCTAGGGGTCAGGCCGCGGCGGGCTTTCCGGCCGGCGGCGGCGCGGGCTTGGGCGGCGGAGGCGGCGGCATCCGGTTGATCGCGTCGCCGCGCTTCTGGAGCAGCGGCAGGAGCGCGAGACCCGACGGCTCGAACTCCCCCGCCTTCCGCATCGGGCTCTCGCCGTAATACGGCCGGTAGCCGTAGCCGGGGCCGCCGGCGGCCGTGTCCTCCGG
Source organism: Thermoanaerobaculia bacterium (assembly GCA_035519355.1). GTDB lineage: Bacteria > Acidobacteriota > Thermoanaerobaculia > UBA5066 > UBA5066 > DAOMFB01. The sequence goes on from DATIWM010000303.1 coordinate 4,330, forward strand.
CTTCTCCGTCAGCTTGTCGATGCCGTAGACGGCGCTCGCGCGGTCGAAGTACGACATCTCGTAGTCCTTCGTCATCCAGATGGCGTCCTTCGGGCATGCGTCGACGCAGAAGCCGCACATCACGCAGCGGAGCAGGTCGATCTCGAACCGGACCGGGTACTTCTCGTAGGCGAGGACCGGGTGCTCCCCCGCCTCGATGTGGATGCAGTCGGCCGGGCAGGCCGTCTCGCACATGTAGCAGGCCACGCAGCGGAGGGTCCCGTCGTCGCGCGTCTTCAGGATGTGCCGGCCGCGGAAGCGCTCCGAATAGTCGCGGCGCATCTCCGGGTACTGGATCGTCGGGAGCCGCGATATGTCGGCGAGGTTCCTCAGGAAGTGCCCCAGGGTCCGGGCCATTCCCTTGGCGATCTCCACGAGGTAGAGCCGCTCCCAGAAGGGCATGGGCGGGGCGGAGAGGTTCACGACGCGCGCTGCCATCGGCGGTCTCCTCAGCGGTCCAGCTCGCCGGCGATGACGTTCAGCATGCCGAGCGTCGCGATGGCGTCGCCGACGAGGCCCCCGACGGCGATCTTCTCGAAGGCGGCGAAGAGCGGGAAGCAGGGGGGGCGGACCTTGATCCGGTACGGGAAGCCGCTCCCGTCCGACACGAGCGTGAAGCCGAGCTCGCCGTTGGCCCCCTCGACCGAGGAGTAGATCTCCCCGGGCGGCGTCTTCATCC
>DATIWM010000304.1:0-23991 GCA_035519355.1 Thermoanaerobaculia bacterium
CGGCGCAGCCGACGGGCGCCTCAGGAAGGCCGCGAAGGAGAGGAGGGAGAGCGACACGCAGAGCGTGACCGGGACGTCCGTCGTGACGTAGTGGCCGTGGGCCAGGAGCATCGGCTCGAAGGCGGCGAGCGCCGTCGCGAGAAGCCCGGCTGCGGCGCCGAAGAGGCGGTAGGCCGTCCACCCGACCGCGGCCGCGAGTCCGACGAACAGGACGACCATCATGGCGCGGGGAGCGCGGAGCAGGCGGTTTCCGTCGTTCCTGGTCTCCAGCCAGTCGACGGCGACTTGCTGCAACGCGCCAGTCGGCCATCCGTTCAGCTCCTTCGAGAACGGGGTGTGCGGGACGAACCGGAGAGAAAGGGCCGCCCAGATCTTCGCGAGGACAGGGTGGTCCGGTTCGAGCCGGAAGTCGCCTGTCGCGAGGTAGCTCGCCCCGGACGTCAGGTGGGCGGGCTCGTCGGTCGTGAAGCTCTCCGTGAGGCCGGCGGCGTACGAGAGCGCACCTCCGACCGCGAGGAGGAGGACCGCCGCGGCGGCGAGGGTCCGGCTGCTCGGCCCGGCCGCGTCGTCGGAGGGCCTGTCCGTCCGCCCCTCGCTCAGTTGAGGTCGTCGTCCGTCGAGTACCAGGTCGAGGAGATGTCGAGGCTCGCCATCAGGCCGCTCTGGTTGAGCTGGTAGATGGCGAGACCGTTGACGAAGGCGGTCCCCGAAGCGCCCCCCTCCTTCCCGGCGGCGGCACGGGCCGACGCGTCGGCGTACCACCCCTTCGTGACGAAGCGATCGAAGGTCTCGCTGTCCTGCATCAGGAAGACGACCTGGTACTTCTGGCCGCCGAGCGTCAGACCGATGCCGGCGCTCCCCATCTTCATGTAAATCCGCTTGCCGCTTTTCCCGTCGACCGCCACGCCGCTGCCGCCCGCGCCGGAGAGGCCGATGCCGAACTTGAAGCTGTCGAAGACGGCGTAGCCGTAGGCCTTCTCGAGCAGCTCCTTCGCCTTCGGGTCGCGGGTCGTGAGCCGCTCGAGTGTCTCGCCCGCCATGGCATCCACGACTTTCCGCTTCGAGTCGAGCCGCATCTCGGCCCACCGGTCCCGCGGCGTGGCCGCCGGGGAGGCCGCGGCCGGAGCGGCACTCTTCTCCTTGGCCGGCTCCTGGGCCCCCGCGGGGCCCGAGACGACCGCAAGCGACACGGCCAGGACAGGAACGAAAGACCTGGGGCGTCGGAATCGGCTCATGGGCAGACCTCCGCAAGGAAGGTTAGCAATACCGGGGGCCGCGCGGCGCGACGGGGATCACAGGGGGTGCGGCATGGACGGGGAGGGACCTGGTAGCGCATACGGGACTCGAACCCGTGTTTCCGCCGTGAGAGGGCGGCGTCCTGGACCGCTAGACGAATGCGCCGTGTCCCGGGCGGCGGGGGCTCGTCCCCGCGCGGATCGCGGAATCTAGCATGCGCCGGACGGTCGGACAAGAAACCGCTCCCTTCGGACGAGGCGGTTTGTGAAAGAAGAGAGTCGTCTGAAGGCCTAGGACACGGGTGGAATCGGCGTCCCCCCCGGCGGCACCGTCCGCACCCAGGTGCCGAACTGCTTCAGCTCCTCCATCCGGCACGACCAGACCAGCTCGCCGTTCCACATCGTCATGTCCGGGCAGCCGTCGCACATGTTCTGGGCGCCGTTTTCGAGGAAGTCGACGGGCTGGATGATCATGATCGACTGGAGGTGCATCTTCCGGAAGATCCGGAAGGGGTTCGTGAGAAGCGACCCGAGCCAGCGCTTCGCGACGGCGCGGACGCCCGGGTCGAACGGGGCGAGGAGGAGCATCGTCCGACCCGTCGAGGTCATGCCGGGCGACGCGTAGGCCAGGTAGCGCCCCGTGCCGAAATGGTGGCCAGCCTGCATGAGCTCCATGTACCGCGGCCCCACGTAGCCGTACTCCCGCTCGGTCGTACCGATACGGGCGGAGAGAAGCCACTTGTAGCTGTCGGCCTTCTCGGTTCCGTTGAGGTAGGCGCAGGGCGTGAAGTCCGGAAAGCGTTTGCGGATCTCCGCCACCACTTCCGGAGACTTCATGTCCACCCGCCGGTCGCCCGGCTCGCTGTAGACGAGCGCCTTCATGTCGACCTTTGTCGCGCCCGCGTACCAGTCGAAGGGGATCTGGGGAACGGCCGCGCGGTAGAGGATGAAGACCATCGTGTGGACGATGTCGATGTGCGTCCCGGCCCAGGCGACCATCTCGGGGACCTGCTCGAGCGTGTCCTCGTAAACCGTCGAGTTGAAGGAGCAGCAGATCCCGCCGGCTTCCTTCAGCATCGTGGCGTACTCGAGGCGCAGCTCGTTCAGCTCGATCTCGCTCTTTCCCTTCCAGCCCGGGCGCCCCTGCTTGCTGTCGACGTGGAGGGTGAAACCGTAGACGCCGGCCTTCTTCAGCTCGCGCAGCAGCTCTCTCGAGAGGCGGCCCCCGTTCGTGTTGACGATCGGCTTCATCCCCGTCTCGCGGACGCTCCGGACGATCTCCACGATGTCCGGATGCATCAGGGGATCCCCGCCGGCGATGGAGATGCCGTCCGAGTTGCGCAGCCGGCGGAAGGCGGCGATCTCCTCCCGAATCTCCGGCAGGGTCTTGTGGCTCCCCGCCACGTTCTCCCGGTAGCAGCCGTCGCACGAGAGGTTGCACGCAGAGGTCGGTTCGAGCCAGGAGATGGCGTTGTCCGGCAGCGTCCACGGCAGCCGGTACATCGTCCGGTGGTCGAGTGAGGCCGTGCTCGTCATGGGGGTCCTCCGGTGGGGTGGAAGTTTGCGGCGGGTCGGGCGATTCTAGCCGGTAACCCGCCTCCGAATCGTCGCCGACCGGCTTCAGTCCGCCCGCCGCGCCCAGCGGAAGATCTCGGGGAGCGTCGGCTTCTTTCCGTACATCAGGATCCCGACGCGGTAGATACGTCCCGCGAACCAGGCGACGGCCCAGATCGAGCCGACGAGAATCGCGACCGAAAGGGCGATCTGCCAGAGGGGCGGCATCTGGACCGTGATCCGCATGAACATGATGAGCGGGGAGGTGAAGGGGACCATGGAGAGGATGAGCGCCAGCGTTCCGTCCGGGCTGTTGAAGGCGAAAAACCAGGTCGTCGCCGCGAGGATCAGGAAGCTCATCGGGATCATGATGAACTGCTGCGCCTCGGCCTCCGTGTTGAACGGCGCCGCGAAGGCGGCATAGAGCGAGGCGTAGAGGAAATAGCCGAGGACGAAGAAGACGACGAAGGCGACGAGCGTGCTGACGGGGAGGCGTGGGGCGTCCACGACCCCCATGAGGGCGACGACGGCGGGCGCCGAGAGGAGGAACGCCAGCGTCGTCCAGATCGCGTACTGAAGGAGCCCGGCGCAGCCGATGCCGAGGATCTTCCCGAGCATCAGGGTCGTCGGCCTGACGGAGGAGACGATCACCTCCACGATCCGGTTGTTCTTCTCCTCGAGGACGCCGCGCATGACGGCGGCGCCCCACGCGAAGAGCGAGCCGTAGATCAGGAAGAAGAGGATGACGGAAACGGCGAGGTTGTAGCCGACGTTCTTCCCGGTCTCGCCCGTGTCGACGTCCTTCGCCTCGCGGACGTCCAGCTCCGTCCGGACACGCGCGGCTTCATAGAGCGCGGGGTCGACTCCCTTGTCCTTCAGCCGTTCCTTGGTCACCGCGCGGGAGAGCCATGCCGAAAGCTGTTCCCTGAGGACGATGTCCGACTTGACCGACTTGGCGCGGTACTCGGCGGTCCCGGTCTCGAGGGTCTTCGTGTCGAGGATCAGGTACGACTTGAGCGTTTCGCTCCGGACGTCGGCGTTCAGCTTTTTCCGGACCTCGGGGAGGGTGGCCGCTGTGGCCTCGGTCCGGATGAACTCGAGGCCGGCCGTCCGGGCCGATCGGGAGTCCTTCTTCCGCCCCTCGTCGTCTCGCGTCCGCTGCTCGGAGGCGAGCGAGTCGTAAAGGCGCCCCGTCAGGTCGACGACGGCGATTCGCCCCTTCGCCTCGAGTGAGCGGTTCAGGAGAACCTGGATGCCGACGATGGCGAGGCCGATGGCCGGGATGAGGAAGGTCGCGATCCAGAACCCCTTCGTCCGGACGTGCTGGAGGAACTCGCGGCGGATGACGATGGCGAGCTTTGCGTTCATGGCCTCACCGCAGCTCCTCGGCCGTGGGAGCCTGCCGGCCCGACTCCTGAACCGCTTTGATGAAGATCTTCTCCAGCTCCGGCTCCGGCTCGACGGGGGGTGGGAGCGGCACGCGGTCCCGGAAGGAGTTCTTGATTTCCCGGAGCGGGCCGTCGAGGAGCTTCACGGAACGGTAGAGGAGGCAGATCCGCTCGCAGAGCCGCTCGGCCTGTTCCAGGACGTGCGTCGAGAAGATGACGGTCTTCCCCTGCCGTTTGAACTCCGCGAAGAAATCCTTCACGAGGAGGACGTTGATCGGGTCGAGGCCGGAAAACGGCTCGTCCATGATCAGGATCTCGGGGTCGTGGACGATCGTCCCGAGGAACTGCACCTTCTGCTGCATTCCCTTCGACAGCTCCTCCGTCTTCTTCTGGAGCCAGGAGCGGAGGTCCATCGAGTCGATCCAGGGCGAGAGCCGCTTCAGGGCCGTCTCCCGGTCGACGCCCTTGATCGCGGCGAAGAAGAGGAGCTGGTCGACGACCTTCATCTTCCGGTAGAGCCCCCGCTCCTCGGGGAGGTACCCGATCCGATGCTGCAGGGCGTCTCCCATCGGCTGCCCGAGGACCGTGATCGTCCCCTCGTCGGGCTTCGTGATGTTCATGATCATCCGGAGCGTCGTCGTCTTGCCGGCGCCGTTGGGGCCGAGGAGGCCGAACGTGACCCCCTTCGGGATCGCGAGGTCGAGGCGGTCCACGGCCGTGAACTTCCCGAACCGCTTGACGACGCCCTGAAGCTCGATGGCGTTCATGACCGGCAGGCTCCTCCCCGTGGGACCCCTTCTATACGAGAACGGTGAAGAGAAGTTGAGGGCGACGCCCCGGCAGGCAGGCCGACTTGAAAGCCGGGGCCGTCTCGGCTACGCTCCGCGGTCCTGCGCGATCGCCCGTGCGCCCATAGCTCAACTGGATTAGAGCGTTTGACTACGGATCAAAAGGTTGGGGGTTCAAGTCCTCCTGGGCGCACCATCCTAATCCGCAGCCACAGAAGAACATAGAACGCGTCACGGCTCAGCCTCTCGTTGACCCGGAGGCCCGATTGTCGGTGTTTCGTCCGAGTTCGGCGATCTCGCGGGCACCGGCCCGACGCCCCGGAATCCATAATTGATAATAGAGACGCGACCCCGCTGAAGCGCGATTTCGTCCCCTCCCGGCCGTACTGCCCGGACCCCGGCCGTCGCCTCCGATTCGGATATCATTTGCCGCACGTCGAAGAAGGACTGACGCGCAAGACGTGCCGAGAAGACCAGCAGAACCTCCCTACGAAGTCCGGACCTCGCGCATCCAGGGCCGCGGTCTGTTCGCGACGCGCCGCATCCGCAAGGGCCGGCGCATCATCGAATACACAGGCGAGCGCATCACTTGGGAAGAAGCCTCAGTGCGCTACGACGACGACGCCATGGTGCGCCACCACACCTTCCTCTTCGCCGTCGACGCGAACACCGTCATCGACGCGGTCCGGTACGCCAGCGAGGCGCGCTGGATCAATCACTCGTGCGCACCCAAATGCCGGGCCGTGCTTGAAGACCGGCGCATCTTCATCGAGGCCATTTGCAACATCCAGCCCGGCGTCGAGCTGACGTACGACTACCACTGCGAGCGGGCCGACCGTTACCGCAAGGAATGGAAAAAGCTCTACGCCTGCCATTGCGGCGCCCCGAATTGCCGGGGCACTCTCCTCAAACGGATACGACCAGGATGAATTCGACCAAGCCCGACATCGAGCGCCAACTCGATGGCGCGCTCAAGTCCGCGCCGTTTCTTCCGCGCGAAATCGCCGCCTGTGCGGCGTCGCGCATCTGGCGGGGTGACGGCGTGACGTTCATCGACCCAACAGCGCCTTCACGGCGCTGAAGTGGCTGTCGAAGTTCTGCGAGACGAAGTCGCCCGCCGGAGCTGTGCGGCTTCCGGCCATCGCCTCGCCGCGCGCATGGGCCATCGCGGCCTGATGGACGATCTCCGGCGTGATCCAGCTCGGCGACGACGGGGCCGGCGCGGGACGCGGCAGGATCAGCGCGCGCAAGGGCCGCGTTAACTTCATCGCTCTTCAGTCCGTGGCACTGGACGACGACCTTCGCGGTCGCGCTAAGTGCCTCGACCCAGGCGAGGTCGCCCCATAGGACCGCTGTCTTTCCTCACCCGCTGGGTCACCGTCGCCACGCCGACACCTTTCCCGCGCCGCCCAACCCCACGTTTCAGCGGACTCGAAGGTTGCTTCGGTATCGTTGACACTCTCGGCTAAGACGATCTAGCTGAAGACTTTCGACTTGACACCAGGCCACCGAGGTCTAGGCTGATACGTGGTCCTAGTCGGACCAGCGACGCCCCAGAAGGGCAGAAAGAAAGGGTAGAACCCATGTCCAAGCAGGACATTCCCGCCATCCTCAGCGGCCTTCGCGCCGCAACCCCAAAACTCAACGAAACGACCGACAAGGCGAACGAAGCCGTGCGCAGAATTGAGCGCCTCCTGAGTGACGAACTGAAACTCGGGGTTCAGGGCGAGGTCGTGATCTCGTCGAGTCATAAGGCCCCGAAGCTCCGAGAGGTGATGAGCCTCGCCTATGAGCGGCACCGTGGGGCCTTTCGTATCGTCGTCAAGAGAAGCGAGGGGATGACGTTCGTCGACGAGCGCGGTCATAACGACGAGGCCTTGAAGGAAATCGAGAACATTCCGTGGGCTGAATGCCCACGCCACATAAAGCTTGAAGCATTTGAAAGGCTGCCCGATCTTCTCAAGCAGGTCTCGGCGACTGCGAAAGACCTTCTCGACAGGACCGACTCGACCTCTCAAGCTGTCGACGACCTTCTTTCGGCCCTCTCGATTCCTGATGAGTCCCTCTTCAACTCGATCGGGAGCTTTTTCGGGGGATCGAGCGACGGTGTGAAGGACCCCGAATCAGGCCGAGCTTCGTTGAAATCCGGTGACGTGATCCCCTCGAAAGACGCTCCGCCGGTGACGCCGAAAGTGCTTTCAGTGCCCTCGAAGAAGCGATAACGGAAACCTCCGACTGGGGCCGGGCCGCGACGTCGATCGCGGCCCTTTCTTTGTTCCCGTCCTTCGGTGGGGCTGTCGGCCCGCCATCTCCCTGGAATGCCCGCGGTCGATTCCTCGCTGGCCGCCTTCTCTTGCCCGACGGTCCGGCGGAGGCCCCCCGGAGGGGGATCCGGGAGCCGGACTAGTGCGTCTTCATCATGGTCGAGCCCCCCCGGAACCGGCCCAAGATGTCCTCAGGAAGCCCAGGCAGCCGGAAAAGGAGGGTATATGGCCGAAGCCCGCTCGTGGTTCGACGCGGAGCTCGAACGTCGTGGTGTCTCGCGAAGGGAATTCGTCAGGTACTGCGGCGTGATGGCCGCGGCCCTCGCCCTTCCACGAAGCGCCGCCGGCAAGATCGCCGCGGCGATTCAACGGACGGAGAAGCCGGTGCTCGTCTGGCTGGAGTTCCAGGACTGCGCGGGGAATACGGAGTCGCTCCTGAGGGCTTCCCACCCGTCGGTCGCCGACATCGTCCTCGACACGCTCTCCGTGGATTACCAGGAGACGATCATGGCCGCTGCGGGATTCCAGGCCGAGGAGAACCTGGCCCGCGTCGTTAAGGACAAGAAGGGCGCCTATCTGGTCGCGGTGGAGGGCTCGATCCCGACGGGGATTGGGGGCGCCTACTGCACCATCGCCGGGCGCTCCGCCCTCGAGATGGCCCGCGAGGTCTGCGGCGGCGCCGCGGCCACGATCGCCATCGGCTCCTGCGCCGCCTTCGGCGGCCTTCCGGCGGCCGCCCCGAACCCGACCGGCGCGCTCGGCGTCGCCGACGCCGTCCCGGGCCTGAAGAACCTGATCAACCTGCCGGCCTGCCCGATGAACGTCGAGAACCTCACGGCCCTCATCGTCTACTACCTCACCTTCAAGGACCTCCCGGCGCTCGACGACTATCGTCGGCCCCTCTTCGCCTACGGAAAGACCATCCATGACAACTGCGAGCGCCGGGCCCACTTCGACGCCGGACAGTACGTCGAGGCGTGGGGGGACGAGGCGCACCGGAGCGGCTACTGCCTCTACAAGATGGGCTGCAAGGGCCCGGTCTCCTATCAGAACTGCCCGGTCACGAGATGGAACGAGGGGACGAACTGGCCGATCGGATGCGGCCACCCCTGCATCGGCTGCGCCGAGCCCGACTTCTGGGACAAGATGACGCCCTTCTACCGGCACCTGCCGGCCGTTCCCGGCTTCGGCCTCGGGACCAACATCGACAAGATCGGGCTCGGGGCCTCGGCCGGTGTCGCGGCGGCCTTCGGGACTCACGGGATCATTTCGCTCCTGCGGCGGGCCCGGGGCGGCCGTCTGAAGGCGGAGCACATCCCGCCCCCGCCGCCGGTGCCCGAAGGTGACGAGCCTGCCCGAGACGAGAAGAAAGGAGCCTCGTCATGACGCATGTCGTCGTCGACCCCGTCACCCGCATCGAAGGACACCTGCGGATCGAGGCCGAAGTCGAGGGGGGGCGCGTCAAGGACGCGTGGTCCTCGGCGACGATGTTCCGGGGTGTCGAGCTGATCCTCAAGGGGCGCGACCCGCGCGACGCGTGGGCGTTCACGCAGCGCATCTGCGGCGTCTGCACGACTGTGCACGCCATCGCCTCCATCCGGGCGGTCGAGAACGCCGTGGGCGCCGTCCCGCCGCCGAACGCCCGGCTCCTCCGGAACCTCATCATCGCTTCGCAGTGCGTGCAGGACCACGTGATTCACTTCTACCACCTGCACGCCCTCGACTGGGTGGACATCGTCTCCGCTCTCTCGGCCGACCCCGCCAAGACCTCCGCCCTGGCCGAATCGATCTCCGACTGGCCGCTCTCGAGCGCCAAGTACTTCGCCGGCGTCAAGGACCGGGTCAAGAGCTTCGTCGAGCGGGGGCAGCTCGGCCCCTTTGCCAACGCGTACTGGGGCCACCCCGCCTATGCCCTGCCGCCCGAGGCCAATCTGATGGCCGTGGCGCATTACCTGGAGGCTCTCGGCTGGCAGCGCCAGTTCATCCGGGCCCACGCCATTCTCGGCGGGAAGAACCCCCACCTGCAGAGCTTCCTCGTGGGCGGCATGGCGACGCCCATCGATCCCGACCGGCAGGCCTCCATCAACGTCTCCACGATCGCCATGCTCCGCGACCTCACCCGGAGCGCGCGCGAGTTCGTCTCGCAGGTTTACATCCCCGACCTTCTCGCCGTGGCCTCCTTCTACAAGGCCTGGGCCGGCTACGGCGGCGGGGTGGGGAACTACCTCGTCTACGGCGAGTACCCCGAGGAGGACAGGCCGAACCCGCCGCTCTTCCTGCCCGCCGGCGTGATCCGGAACCGGGACCTCTCGAAGGTCGCCCCGGTCGACCCGGCCAAGATCACGGAGTACGTCAAGCACTCCTGGTACGAGTACGCCGGCGGCGACGAGCAGGGCCTCCACCCGTTCAAGGGAGAGACGAAGCCGACCTACACCGGGCCGAAGCCTCCGTACAAGCAGCTCGACACGGCCGCGAAGTACAGCTGGCTCAAGGCGCCCCGGTACGACGGCGAGCCGATGGAAGTCGGCCCGCTCGCGCGGATGCTGGTGGCCTACGCGTCCGGCCACGCCGGCGTGAAGCAGCACGTCGGAGACGTCCTCAAGAAACTCGGCGTCGGCCCCGAGGCGCTCTTCTCGACTCTGGGCCGGGTCGCCGCCCGCGGGGTCGAGACACTGATCCTGGCCGAGAAGATGGACGAGTGGATCGCGCAGCTCGAAGCCAACATGCACCGCCGGGAGCTCCGGATCCACGACAACTCGAAGTGGGAACCCAACACCTGGCCCCGGGACACCACGGGGGCCGGCTTCCATGAAGCACCGAGGGGCGCTCTCGGCCACTGGGTCCACATCGTGGACGGCGCCATCGCCAACTACCAGTGCGTCGTCCCGAGCACGTGGAACGCCGGTCCGAGGGACGCGAGCGGCAAGCGCGGACCGTACGAGGAAGCCCTGCTGAACACCCCCGTGGCCGACGCGGCCAAGCCGCTCGAGATCCTGAGGACGATTCACTCCTTCGATCCGTGCATCGCCTGCGGCGTCCACGTCGTGGACACGCGCAAGCGGACCCTTTCCCGGGTGAGGGTCGTATGAGCGCCTCTCTTCCGATCGAGGTCTCGACCAGCGGGGAGCAATACCCCATCGAGCCGCATCCTCCCGAGCACAGCGACCTCGTCCGCGTCTACGTCTGGGAGTGGCCGGTCCGTCTCGCGCACTGGGGCGTCGTCTTTTCCATCGCCATCCTCGCCGTGACGGGGATCTACATCGGGAACCCTCTGCTCGTCGTCCGGGGCCCGGCGGGCCAGAACTTCCTGATGGGGACGATGAAAGTCGTCCACTTCTACGCGGCCATTCTCTTTACCCTGGCCGTCCTCTCCCGGATCATCTGGGCGTTCAGCGGGAACCACTTCGCCCGCTGGGACAAGTTCATCCCGGTCAAGAGGCGCCGGCGCCGCGGCCTCGTGCAGGCGCTCCGTTTCTACCTCTTCCAGCTCCGCAAGCCCCCCGGCTTCATCGGCCACAACCCGCTCGCGGGCTTCACATACACGTTCGTCTTCCTGCTCTACCTCTTCCAGATTCTGACCGGATTCGTCCTGTACGGCGCGAGCGCGCAGGCGGGCTCGCACATGCGGTTCTTCCGCCATCTCGCGCCGTATCTGGGCGGGCTGCAGACGGCGCGCTTCGTTCACCACGGCATCATGTGGCTCCTGATCGGCTTCGCCATCCACCACGTCTACAGCGCCGTCCTGATGTCCCAGATCGAGGCCAATGCGACGACGGAGTCGATCTTTTCGGGGTACAAGTTCGTCCACAAGGACGACGTCATCTACTCGGGCTACCGGCATTTCGATCCCAAGGACCTCCATGAGCGGCATCTCTAGCGCCGTCCGGCCCGTCCGCCTCCTGATCCTCGGCCTGGGCAACGTTCTCTGCGGCGACGACGGCCTCGGGGCCGCCGCCGTGCTGAGGCTGCAGGAGCGTTATGTCTTTCCCGAGGGAGTCACCGTCCTCGACGGGGGAACGCTGGGCCTGAGCCTGCTTCCGTACATCGAGGACGCCGAGCGCGTCATCCTGGTCGATGCAATCCGCGCCGAGGGCCCCGCGGGGTCGTTCGTCCGCCTCTCAGGTGACGACGTCGGCCCCGCGGTGGCCAGCCGCCTCTCGGTCCATCAGGTCGGAGTCGTAGACCTCCTCGACGCGGCGCGCTGGACGGGCCGTTTGCCGGACGAGCTGGTCCTCCTCGGCCTCGTCCCGCAGACCCTGGAGCTCTCGGTCGTCCTGTCGCCGGCCCTGGAGGCGAGCCTCCCGGACCTCGTTGAGCGCGTTGCGGAGGAGGCGCAGCGGCTCGGCTTCGCGCCCCTTCCACGAACAGCGCCTCGCCCTGTCGGCACCCATGCGACGAGCGTTCCTCGTAGCCCTCTGGCTTGCGGCGTTTCCGGCCTGTAGTCGGGACGCCGACCTCCCCGAGGGCTACCGCCGGCTGAAGGTCCCGCCGGGACTCCTCGACGCCCCTGCCGCGCGGGAGCGCGGCCTCGATCTCTACCGCGCTTACTGCGTCCTGTGCCACGGGGAGAAGGGAGACGGGCGCGGCGTTCGCCGCGAAGGTCTCAGCAAGTCCCCTCGCGACCTGACCGACTCCGAATGGCGACGCCGCACCACACCTCGTCACGTCTACTTCGCGATCCGTGAAGGGGTCCACGGAACGCCGATGGCGGGCTGGAAGGGCTTCACCGACGACGAGACGTGGGATCTCGTGGCCTGCGTTCTCTCGCTCGGTGATCGCGGCCGCGAGGCGGGTGCCAGCCACTGAGGTTGCGGTCGCCGGATTTGTCCGGCAGACGCTCCCCATGGGATGCTGACGTCCCGATGCACGAGACCGGAATCGCCGCCGAGGTCTGCGCGATCTCCCGCCGGACGGCCGACGGCCGCGCCGGCGGCCTGGCCGCGTAGACGTCGAAGGGAGGCAGATGGCTCAAGTCGATGTCAAGCAGAAGGTCCTCGCCGCCAACATCGAGGCGGCGGCCGAGCTTCGGTCGGGCTTCGTCGTCGCGCGGACTCTCGTCGTCAACCTGATCTCCGCTCCCGGCTCGGGAAAGACGACCTTTCTCGAAAGGACGGTTCGGGAGCTGAAGGGGCGCCTCCGCCTCGGCGGCCTCGAAGGGGACATCGCCACGGAACGCGACGCCGAGCGTCTCCGCCGTCACGGCATCCCCGCCCGCCAGATCCTGACGGGAGGCGCCTGTCACCTCGACGCGCGGCAGGTCCGGCACGCGCTCGCCGAGGAGGGCGGGGCTCTCTCGAATCTGGACATCCTCTTCATCGAGAACGTCGGAAACCTGATCTGCCCGACGAGCTACGACCTCGGCGAGGACTTCAAGGTCGTCCTTCTATCGGTCGCCGAAGGGGACGACAAGCCGTTCAAGTATCCCGGCATCTTCTCGAAGGCGGCCGTGGCCGTCCTGACGAAGATGGACCTCCTTCCCCACGTCGACTTCGATCTCGCCGCCGTCCGCGAACAGATCCGGACGCTGAACCCGGGCGGGAGGATCCTCGAGACCTCGGCGAAGACCGGGGCGGGGATGGATGGGTGGTACGTCCTCCTCGAGGCGGAGCTGGCGAAGAAGCGCCGGGGCTAGATCCGGGGAGAGGCCTGGCGCGCCCGATCAGCAGATCCGCGGGAGCTGCTCGCCGGTGAGAAGGTCGACGATTCTCTGACCGCCGATCCGGCTCCGCATCACGACCTGGCCCGGGTGGTCCGCCACGACCTCGCCGATTCGCGCCGCGAGCCGCCCGAGCGGATGGCTCCGAATCGCATCGAGAGCGGCGTCGGCCGCCTCCGGGGCGACGATCACGAGGCACTTTCCCTCATTGGCGACATAGAGCGGATCGAGGCCGAGGATCTCGCAGGCGCCGCGGACGTCCTCGCTGACGGGGATCTTCGTCTCCTCGAGACGGATCCCGACTTTCGCCCGTCCGGCGATCTCGTTGAGCGCCGAGGCGACTCCTCCGCGCGTCGGGTCCCGAAGGACGTGGACCTTCTCCCCGGCGGCAGCGAGAAGTCCCTCCACGAGGCCGTCCAGCGGGGCGCTGTCGGAGACGAGCTCCGTGTCGAACGTCAGCCCCTCGCGGACCGACATGATGGCGATTCCGTGGACGGCGATCTCGCCCGAGACGAGAACGGCGTCGCCCGGCCGCGCGCGCCGCGGAGAGATCTCGATCCCCTCCCGCACCAGCCCGACGCCGGTGACGTTGACGAAGACGCCGTCCCCCTTGCCGCGGTCCACGACCTTCGTGTCGCCGGTGACGATCGGAACGCCGACGGCCAGGGCGGCGTGGCGCATGGACGCGACGATTTTCCGGAGCTCCTCCATCGGGAGACCCTCTTCCAGGATCAGCCCCGCCGACAGCGCCAACGGCCTCGCGCCGCACATGGCGAGGTCGTTGACCGTGCCGTGGACGGCCAGCGACCCGATGTCGCCTCCCGGGAAGAAGAGCGGCTTGACGACGAAGGAGTCGGTCGTGAAGGCGAGCCTCCGGCCGGCGATCTCGAGGACCGCGCCGTCGTGCTGCTCCGAGAGCGCCGGGTTGTCGAAGGACGGGACGAAGAGCTGTTCGATGAGCCGCTGCGTCAGCCGGCCGCCCCCCCCGTGCGCGAGAAGGACGTGCGGGTAGTCCGAGAGAGGCACCGGGCAGGAGAGGTCGAAGAGCGGCTCCGCCGGCTTCGGGGCGCGCCCGTCGGTCACACGGCTCTCCCGTAGTTGAAGTAGGCCGCGCAGGCGCCTTCCGAGGAGACCATCGGCGCCCCGAGCGGGTGCTCCGGCGTGCAGGCCGTCCCAAAGGCGGCGCAGGCGTTCGGCCGCTTCAGCCCCTGAAGGATCTCTCCCGCGATGCAGACCGAGGGCTCCTCGGGCGTGATCGTGCCGACGTCGAACCGCCGGACGGCGTCGTGCCCGGCGTACTCTTCCCGCAGCCGCCAGCCGCTTCCCGGGATGACGCCGATTCCGCGCCACGGCCGGTCGCAGACCTCGAAGACCTCGCGCAGCCTCTTCTGCGCCGCCACGTTTCCGTCGCGCGTCACGGATCGGGCGTACTGGTTCTCCACGCCGATTCGCCCTTCCTCGAGCGCCCGCACCGTCATCTGGATCCCCTGCACCAGGTCGAGAGGCTCGAAGCCGGTCACGACGATCGGAATCCGGTACTTTGCGGCGATCGGCTCGTACTCGCGGTATCCCATTACCGTGCAGACGTGCCCGGCCGCGAGGAATCCCTGAACGCGGTTCGCCGGCGAGCCGAGGATCACCTCCATGGCGGGAGGAACCAGCACATGCGAAACGAGGAGCGAGAAGTTCAGGATCCCCGCCTTCTTCGCTTTCCAGACGGCCGTGGCGTTGGCGGGCGCCGTCGTCTCGAAGCCGACGGCGAAGAAGACCACTTCGCGGTCCGGGTTCTTCCGCGCGATCTCCACCGCGTCCAGCGGCGAGTAGACCATCCGGACGTCGCCCCCCCGGGCCTTGACCGCGAGAAGGTCCGTCTTCGAGCCGGGGACCCGCAGCATGTCGCCGAACGACGTGAAGATGACGCCCGGCTTCTGCGCGATGGCGAGCGCCCGGTCGATCATCTCGAGGGGCGTCACGCAAACGGGGCAGCCCGGCCCGTGGACCATCGTGATCGCCGGAGGGAGCATCTCGTCGATCCCGAAGCGGATCAGCGTGTGCGTCTGCCCGCCGCAGATCTCCATCAGCGTCCAGGGGCGGGTCACGAGGCCGCGAATGGACGCCGCGAATCGGCGGACGGACTCTTCGCTCCGGTATTCGTCCACGAAGCGCACGGCCCCGGCTCCGTCAGCCCTTGGCCGGCCCGAGGTCGGCCAGCTCCCCCATCCGCTCCAGCGTCGCGAAGACTTCCTTGGCCGACTCCTCGTCCAGCTGGCTGATCGCGAAGCCGACGTGGACGAGCACCCAGTCGCCGACGCCCGCCTCCGGCGTATACATGAGACAGACCTCTTTCGTGATCCCCCCGAACTTCACGAGGCCCATCGTCATTCCGAGATCGTTCGGGTCGACCCGGACGACCTGCCCCGGCACCCCCAGGCACATCGGCAGTCCCCCCGCTCAGACGAGAATACCGCGTCCTGCCGCCAGCCGGGCCGCGGCCACCGCCACCTGTCCCAGGCAGATCCCGCCGTCGTTCGGCGGCACCTCGCGGTGGAGGAGGACCTCGAAGCCTTCCCGCCGGAGACCCGCGGCGGCCCGTTCGGTCAGGAGCCGGTTCTGGAAGCAGCCTCCCGAGAGGGCGACGCGCGGACACCCGACGCGGCGGGCCACCTCCGCGATGACGGCCGCCAGGGAGTTATGGAATCGCGCCGAGAGCCTGGATATCGGGACACCGGCGGAGCTCTCGGCGAGCAGCGCCTCGATGAGGGGGGACCAGTCCAGAAGCATCTTTGAGGGGGAAACTGACGCATCTACCGCCCGTTCAGCACCTGGATGGACTTCGCTGAACGTCAGGGGACCGGTTTCTTCGAAGGAGAAATTCCACGAGCCCTGCTCCGTTTCGTCGGCGAGCCACTCGAGCTGCATCGCCGCCTGTCCCTCGAAGGAGCACCTCTGCGCCACCCCGAGAAGCGACGCGACGGCGTCGAAGAGCCGTCCGCAGGAGGAGGTGAGAGGGGAATTGAGGTCGGACGCGATCATCGACGCGAGGACGCGCTTCTCGGTGGCCGTGAAGGCACCGGCGGTGCCGAATGAAACCTCTCCATGACGTTCCAGGAAATCCCCCGGGGCTCTCTCTCCCGTCATCTCCCACAGCAGCCCCGCCGCGCTGCGGCGAGGCTCGCGGATGGCGGCTTCGCCGCCGGGGAGCCGGAAGGGCCGAAGATGCGCCACGCGAACAAAGCCGCCCGCGTCGCCGAGGAGGAACTCGCCCCCCCAGACCGTCCCGTCCGTCCCGTAGCCCGTCCCGTCCCACGTGACGCCGAGGGCCGGTCCGCGGGCGCCGTTCTCGGCGAGACAGGCCGCGAGGTGGGCATGGTGGTGCTGGACGGCGACCGTTGGCAGGCCGCTGCCGAGCGCCCACCTCGTCGACAGATAGTCGGGATGAAGGTCGTGCGCCACGGCGGCCGGCCGCGCCTCGTACAGCCGCGTCAGGTCGGCGATGACGCGCTCGAAGGCCGCGAGCGCCTCCGGTGTCTCGAGGTCGCCGATGTGCTGCGAAAGGAAGGCCTGACGTCCAACGGCCAGAGCGACGGCGTTCTTCAGGTGGGCGCCGACGGCGAGAATCGACGGGACTCCCGAGCCGAGCCGGACCGGCAGAGGCGCCCAGCCCCGCGCGCGGCGGAGGAGGCGCGGGACGCCGTCCATGATCCGCGCCACGCTGTCGTCGACGTGCCGCTCCACGGGACGGTCGTGAACGAGGAAGAAATCCGCCATGCCGCCGAGGCGCGATAGTGCCTCCGCCTCGTTCGTGCAGATCGGCTCGTCGGAGAGGTTTCCGCTCGTGGCGACGACCGGAAACCCGAGCCTGTCCAGCATCAGGTGATGGAGAGGCGTCGCGGGAAGCATGAGGCCGAGATTCGGGTTCCCCGGCGCCACGTTCTCGGCCACGCCGCTTCCCGGCCGGGCGGACAGCAGGACGATCGGCCGCTCCGGCGATTCGAGGAGGAGCGCGGCTTCTTCCGATACGTCGCA
Organism: Thermoanaerobaculia bacterium; assembly: GCA_035519355.1. Taxonomy (GTDB): domain Bacteria; phylum Acidobacteriota; class Thermoanaerobaculia; order UBA5066; family UBA5066; genus DAOMFB01. The sequence continues at coordinate 16,912 of DATIWM010000304.1, forward strand.
GAGCGCCCGGGCCATGACGACATCGCGGACCATCAGGGCGAGCGGCTTCTCGTACCGGGCCTTCCGCTCGCGAAGGGCCGCCACGGCCGCCGCGCGGCGCGCATCGCACATCAGGTGGTAGCCGCCGAGCCCCTTCACCGCCACGATCCGCCCTTCCGACAGCGCGTCGCAGCCGGCGAGCAGGGCCTCATCCGCCGTCGCGAGGACGTCGCCCGAGGGGCTCCAGAGTTCGAGATGCGGCCCGCAGGCGTCGCAGGCGTTTGGCTGGGCGTGGAAGCGGCGGTCGCGCGGATCGCCATACTCCTTCTTGCAATCCGGACAGAGCGCGAAGCCCGCCATCGTCGTGTTCGGGCGGTCGTACGGCAGGGAACGGAGGATCGTGAAGCGCGGGCCGCAATTCGTGCAATTCGCGAACGGGTACCGGTGGCGGCGGTTCCCGGGATCCCGGACCTCCGCGAGGCAGATGCCGCAGGTGGCGACGTCCGGGAGGACGAGGACGGTCTTCACCCCGCCCTCGCGGCTGAACCGGATCTCGAATGCGGCCTCGCCCGCCGGCGCCAGGTCACGCTCCCGGACCGCAACGACACGGGCGCGCGGAGGCGGCTCCTCGAGAAGACGCTTCCGGAATCGCCGGACGGCCTCCTCGTCCCCCTCGACCTCGAGGAGGATTCCCCCGGCGTCGTTCAGAACCCAGCCGCCGAGCGCTTCGTCTGTCGCGAGGCGGTAAACGAACGGTCGGAATCCGACCCCCTGAACCGCCCCCTCGATCTCGACCCTCAGTCGGTGCCGCACGGTACGCGAGAGTGACCGTTCGGTCAGATCCCGAGGAGCCCGACGGCGACGCCGGTGGCGACGATGATGGCGCCGGCGACCGCGTCACCCCACCGGTCGAGGAAGGGAAGGCGGAGGCGGACGGCGCCGGCCCGGGCCGAGAGGACGAGCGGAATCATCGTGCCGATCGTCGCGGCCTCGTAGAGGAGGACGATGCCGGCCGTCTGGAGCGTGCCGAGCGGCGCCGCGGAGAAGAGGAGCGGGATGACGGCGACGCACGGATCGGCCGAGAAGAGGAGGAAGAGCGACCACGCCGTCGCGCGCGATGGGTCGTGGACGTGGTCGTAGTGCGCGTGCGCGTGCCCGTGGACCTGGCGCCCGACCGCGCGCCGGAGGCCCCAGAGACCGTAAGCGAGGCCGAAGCCGATCAGGAGAAGGCCCGCGACGGACTCCATCCGCGCCCCGAGCTTCTCGAAGACCGAGCGGCCGAAGAGAAGCCCGAGGAGCCCGAGAAGGGCCGACACGGTGACGTGTCCGAAGCCGCAGAGGAAGGTGACGAGGGCCGTCCTCTTGACCGGCCATCCCTGAGCCCGCGCGATGGCGGCGAACGGCACCCAGTGGTCCGGTGCGAGGGAATGAAGCGACCCGATCGAGACCGCCGCTCCCGCCAGCGCCAGGAAAAGCCCGCTGCCGCTTCCGCCGTTCACTGAAGGCCGATCCTAGTCGATTTCGTACTGCTCGGTGCGCGAGTGGAGCGGCGCGCGGGTCAGGGTCTGGTCCGGGTTCGGCGATCCCGCGGGCACCGGGCCGGCGCCCCGGAATCCATGATTGATAATTGAGACACGACCCCTTGAAGCCGAAAGTGCTTTCAGTGCCCTCTAAGAAGCGATACCGGAAACCCCCGACGGGGGCTGGGCCGCGACGTCGATCGCGGCCCTTTCTTCTTCATCGAGTGCGCCGATCATTTCTTCTGCCATGACGTGCCAGGTGCGCCGCCAAGATCACGGATAGACGAAGTAGAACGGGTCGTAGATCAGCGTCTTGCCGTACGGCGGGTTGCGGTACGTCTTCGACTGCCCGTTGACGAGATCCTCCACCACGACGAAGAACTCGACGTCGGTGAACGTCGGAATGGCGATCCAGGCCCGGCCGTTGTCCGTGGCCGTGTTGATCCGGATCAGGTACTCGTACGTGTTGCTGTCGGTCAGCCAGAAGGCGCCCGTGGCCGACGTCAAGGTGCTCCGATTGAGAGTCGAGATCGCCCCGCTCGCGTACTGGTTCTTCCAGGTGCTCGTGATCCGGTAGCGGCCGCCGATCAGACACATCGTGGTGGAGCTTGCCGTACAGACGCCTCCGCCGCCCGAGGTGACCACGACCGTCTGCATCTTCGAGCTCGAGCCGTCCGCATTCGAGGCCGTCAGCGAAACCTGATAGGTCCCTGCGTTGAACGTGTGGGCGGGGTTCTGGGCGGTCGACGCCCCCCCGTCGCCGAAAGCCCACGACCACGATGTCGGCGACCCCGTCGAGGTGTCCATGAACTGCACGGGCTGACCGCTCCTGGGATTCGCCGGGAAGGTGAAGTTCGCCGCGGGAGGAGATGAGGCGATGCGACCCGGGCCCCCGAAATAGAAATAGTGACGCCAGTTCGAGTCCCCGGACGTCGCGAGGGACAGGTCGTAGTAGGAGGCGTTCGTGACCGAGCGGGTCAGGCTGCTCGCGTCCACCAGGTTTCCAGACAGATCCCAGTACTGGATCTTCTTCGTATAGGCGGCGGCGCCAAACCCCTCGGACGGGAATCGGCCGCTTCCCATGTCGGTCGTCGTGTGCTCGCCGCCATACCAGGTATTGACGATCTCGCCGCCGAAATCGACGTGCTCGCTGAAACCGGCCAGTCCCTGGGTATCGAAACGCGAAATGGGGTAATAGCCGACCCAGATGTCGTTGAGCTTGAGCCACCAGTTGTAGGGCGACGTGGGATCCCGGTAGAAGGCGAGGGGAAGGGAATACTGGGTTCCCCCCTGTGTGCTATAGGACGTGAAGCTTCCTCCCAGCACCACGCTGCTGTCGGTCTGGACGAAGGCGGCGCAGTCGTGGTTGTAGCATCCGGTCCCCGTCTGGTAGTTCCCGCTCGTGGAATAGACGAAGAGGCGGGCGGTCGCATCCCCGTAGTAATCGGGATAGACCTGCCAGCCGGTCTCCGCGGTCTGAAGGCTGTCGTCGGTGGTCGATCCGCGGCTCACCCAGAGCTGGGAGAGCGAAAACTCGCCCGGCCGTGCCACGGCCGGCGACCAGAGATTGAAGTCGGCTCTCATGCCGATATTGTTCGCCCACTGGTAGGCGTGGGCGTATTCGTGATCCACGGCGCTCGAGGATTGACTGGAAGGCACGATCGGACTGTTCGGATGCGCGGATCGCGAGCCGGTTCCGGATGGCGTCTTCTGGAAGACGTCCTCCAGAGTCCGGAAGCGATAGAGATTCTCGAGACGGGGTATCAGTTTGGGAAAGGTCCGGGCCGGGCAGGAGCGTTCGTTTCCTTCGGGGTCGAGGGTCCCGTCGAGACCGAATTCGGCTCCGTGCGAACCGATCGATGCATCCGGAGTTCTTGGCGCCGTGACGGCGTCGTCGGCGGGGGGCGTACCGGGAGCGAGCTGGAGGGGATTCCCCGAGGCGGCGAGCGATCTCTGGCTCGAGATCTCGATGCACCGGATCTGATCGCCATTCGACAGGACGAACGAGCTCACCGTCGCCCCATCCGAGAGAAGGCTGATGCGATGTTCGGTGAGCTTTCGGAACTCATCGATCGAACCGACCCGGAAACCCGGAACGGTCCGTCGGGCGTTTTCGAACGCGCTGGCCCAGTCGGTCCGATCGTCGGCCGCCCCGACACCCGGTGCGATCGAGAGAACGAGAATCAGGGCGGCGAACAGGACGGGAGCGGTTCGGCGTGCGAGTCGGGCCCCGAGCGCGCTGGATGCGGCCGGTTCGAAGTGCGGTCTCAAGAGAGAGATCTTCCTCTATGCAAGGTACCGGCCTGGTCCCGAGCCCGGGAACAGGCTTCGTTTCCGACAATTTGTGGCGCTTCAGGGACGAGAGGGCTGTGGAATTGTGTCCGCTCAGCCGCTGACGAGCGGGCCCGCGGGCGGTCAGCGCGCCGCGAGCGCCTCGACGAGGCCGGTCAGGACGCGGGGGACGCGGTCCGGATCGCCTCGAAGGGTGGCGAGGACGCTCTCGATGGACGTCGCGCCCTCGAGCCCCACCCAGGCGGAGACGTCCGCCGCCCGGGGGCTCAGGTAGGCCATGCGCCACGTCGGGAACGTGCGGCGATCGACCTCCTCCTCGTGGAACACCTTGATGTCGCGATGCCGGGGGTCGCGCCGGATGCTCACCATGAGGTCCTCCACGTCGTCCCGCGCACCCTCGAGAACCTGCAGGAAGACGCCGTCGACGAAGACGAGGACGCCCGTGATGTCCCGCTTCGCGTTCCGGAGCCGCGATTCCTCGAGCATCTGCTCGAGGTCGCCCCTTCCCATCTCCCAGGTCGCCGCGGACGAGTAGATCAGTCGGTAGGCCATGGCGGGATTGTAATGAGAAATAGGGCTCCGGCTATGATTCCGGCTCCGGAAGGAGGAACCCGGATGAACGCTCGGCGTGTCGTATCCCTCGTTCTCGGCCTCGCTTTTCTTCTGGCGACCCCGCTCTTTGCCGGGGAGACCGTCGTCCCCGACACCGAAGCCGCGAAATACGTCGACAAGAAAGTCTCCGTCAAGGGGGTCGTCGCGGGGATCGGCGTCTCGCGGGCGGACATCACCTATCTCAGCTTCGGGAAGCCCTACCCGTACCAGATCTTCTCGGCGGTCATCCCGAAGGAGGTCCGGTCGAAATTCCCCAATCCCGCGAAGTGGCAGGGGAAGACGATCACCGTCACGGGCACGGTGACGCTCCGCCGCGACAAGCCCCAGATCGTCCTCGACGACCCGAGCCAGATCGCCGAATAGGAATCCGGGCCGGATTCCAGCTGCCGGTTCGCCGTTCCCTGAAGGAGGAGGAATCTCATGTCGACCCGCCTCGTCGGCCGTGGCTCGATCGCGGTGTCGATCCTCGTTCTGGTTTCGGCGGCGAGGCCGGCCGTCGTCGCAGCCGAGGAGCCGCCCCAGGCGCCCCCGCCCGCGTATTCCGTCGCCGGCCGCTTCGCCGTCGGCGGCGAGGGGGGATGGGACTACCTCGTGGCGGATGCCAAGACGAAGCGGCTCTATGTGCCGCGATCCAGCCGTGTCGCCGTCCTCGACGCCGAGACGGGGAAGCCGGTCGGGGAAATTCCGGACACGGCGGGCGTCCACGGCGTCGCCCTGGCCCCCGATCTGGGGAAGGGCTTCACGAGCAACGGGCGGGCCGGGACGGTGACGGTCTTCGACCTCGCGTCGCTGAAGGTCCTCTCCGAGCTGAAGGCGACGGGCGAGAACCCGGATGCCATCCTCTACGAGCCGGTCACGAAGCGGGTCCTCGCGTTCAACGGCCGGACCGCCAACGTCACGGCGTTCGACGCCGCGTCGGGAGCGGTGGCCGGAACGATCCCGGTCGGCGGAAAACCCGAGTTCGCGGGGTCCGACGCCTCCGGACGGGTCTTCGTCAACATCGAGGACGCGTCGGAGATCGCGGTGATCGACGCGAAGAGTCTCACCGTCTCCGCGCGCTGGAAGCTCCCGGGATGCAAGGACCCGACGGGGCTCGCGCTCGACGCGAAGGGCGGGCGCCTCTACGCCGGCTGCGGAAACAAGGTGGCCGCCGTCGTCAGCACGGCCGACGGCAGGCTGCTCGCGACCGTTCCGACGGGCGAGGGGACGGATGGCGTCTCGTTCGATCCGGAAAAGGGCCTCGCCTTCGTCTCGAACGGCGAGGGGACGCTCACGGTGATCCGCGAGACCGCGCCCGGCGTCTTCACGGCGATCCAGAACGTCCCGACGCAGCGCGGTGCGCGCACGGTGGCTCTGGACGAGGCGACGCATCGCCTCTACCTGCCGACGGCGAGGTTCGGCCCACCCCCCTCGCCGACGCCGGACCGGCCGAACCCCCGTCCCTCCGTCGTCCCGGGGAGCTTCGAGATCCTCGTCGTCGCGCCCAGATAGGGACGGCCCCGCCCCGCGGCGACGGGATCAGTGGTCGAAGTGAAGGACCACGTGGCAGCGGTCATCACGCTGCTCCCTGGTGACGCGGTCGGTGTAGTGGCCGATCAGGAAACCGGAGAGCTTCAGAATCGCCTCGGGCTTCAGTTTCATCGACTCGGCGCTGGGAGCCGAATCGGAGAACCCGACCATCTCTCCTTCCCAGGAAACGTCGAGATCGAGGTTGAACTCGTCGAAACGCGCTTCGACCGCGATCTCCGGCGAGGAAGCCGCCGTCTTCCCGATGCTCGCCACCAGCTCGTGGAGGGCGTCGTTCGCCCGGACGACGACTTCGGGACGCATCCCCCAGGCCCCTCCCTGTCTCTCGAGGAACTCCGAGATCCGGTCGTGGCTGTCCGCGCCGGGGAGGAGCGAAAGGGTCGCCTTGCGGCCGACGCCGATCCGGAAGAGGAGATTCAGGAGGACGACGAGGATCGTCGCCAGGGAGAGCGACGAGGCGAAGAACGGCTTTAGGACGAAAGGAATCTGCTGGTAGGCGTCCGGCACGACCCGGACGCTCAGTCCGAAGATGAACGCGATTCCGACGACGAAGGTCCGCCTCGCGTCGAGCATTCGCGACATCACGACCTGGAAGCCGCCGAGAATCATGAAGCAGGCGACATAGACGAGCATCGCTCCGATGACGGGCGCCGGCATGGCGGCGAAGACCGCCGCCAGCTCCGGCAGGAAGGCGAGCGCGATCAGGAGAAGCCCCGCCGGGAGTGCGACGGCCCGGCTCGTGGCGCCGGTCGCGATCGAGAGACCGATGTTGGACGAGAAGGTCGACTGTCCGACGCCGCCGAGAAGGCCGGCGAGGGTGGAGCCGACGGAGCCGGCAAGGATGCCGCCGCTCACGGACCGCATGTCGGTCCGCTTCCAACCCGTGTCGTTCACCTTCTGGCAGAGCGTCAGGTCGCCGACGGTCTTCAGGACGGAGCTGAGGCTCGCGATCAGGAAGGGGCCCAGCAGCGCGAGGTCGAACGCCATGCCGCCCGGGACGCGGTGCGGCAGGCTGACGAGCGGGCCGTCGAGGAGGCCGTGGAGCTGGGCCGGGGTGAGGAGCCCGAGCGCGAAGGCGGCGCCGTACCCGACGATGAGTCCGATGACGACGGGGTAGAGGCGGAGCCGCAACGTGCCGAAGACCGTCGTC
>DATIWM010000305.1:0-14640 GCA_035519355.1 Thermoanaerobaculia bacterium
TGACGCCCTGCAACCTCCACCTGCGCCGGCTCGCGGCGAAGGTGAAGGAAGGGATCCGGGCCGCGGGGGGGACGCCGATCGAGTTCAACACGATCGCCATCTCCGACGGGATCTCCATGGGGACGGACGGCATGCGCGCCTCGCTCGTCTCGCGCGAGGTGATCGCCGACTCGATCGAGCTGTTCGTGGCCGGGCACTCCTTCGACGCCTTCGTGGCGATCTCCGGCTGCGACAAGACGATCCCCGGCACCGTGATGGCCATGGCGCGGCTCGACCTGCCGTCGCTCGCGCTCTACGGCGGGTCGATCGCGGCGGGGCAGTTCCAGGGGCGCGACGTGACGATCCAGGACGTCTTCGAGGCCGTCGGGTCGTTCTCCGCGGGGAGGATGAACGAGAAGGAGCTCACCGAGATCGAGGAGCGGGCCTGCCCGGGAGCCGGGGCCTGCGGCGGACAGTTCACGGCCAACACGATGGCGACGGCCCTCGCGTTCCTCGGCGTCTCGCCGATGGGGGCCAACGACGTCCCGGCCACCGACCCGCGGAAGGACGACGTGGCGCTGGCCTGCGGCCAGCGGGTGATGGGCCTCCTGAAGGAGGGGCTGACCCCCTCGAAGATCCTGACGAGAAAGGCATTCGAGAACGCGATCGCCTCCGTCGCCGCCACCGGCGGCTCGACGAACGCCGTCCTCCATCTCCTCGCCATCGCGCGGGAGGCGGGCGTCCCCCTGTCGCTCGACGACTTCGATCCGATCTCCGGCCGGACGCCGGTCCTCGCCGACCTGAAGCCGGCCGGGCGCTTCACGGCGGTCGACCTCGACCGGGCCGGGGGGGTGCGTCTCGTGGCGAAACGGCTGGCCGACGCGGGGCTCCTGAAGGACGAGATCACCGTCACGGGACGGACGCTCTTCGCCGAGGCGGCCTCCGCCGTCGAGACGCCCGGACAGGAGGTCGTCCGCCCAATCGACCGGCCGATCAAGCCGACCGGGGGCCTCGCCATCCTCCGCGGGTCGCTGGCGCCGGAAGGGTGCGTGGCGAAGCTGGTCGGGCACGAGCGGAAGAGGCACACCGGCCCGGCGCGCGTCTTCGACGGCGAGGCCGCGGCGTTCGAGGCGGTGCAGGCGCGGAAGATCCGGGGGGGCGACGTCGTCGTCATCCGGTACGAGGGGCCGAAAGGGGCGCCCGGAATGCCCGAGATGCTCGGGGTGACGGCGGCGCTCGTGGGCCAGGGGCTGGGTGGCGAGGTCGCCCTTCTGACGGACGGGCGCTTCAGCGGCGCGACCCACGGGCTGATGGTGGGCCACGTGGCCCCCGAAGCCGCGGTCGGCGGACCGATCGCCCTCCTCGAGGAAGGGGACCCGATCACGATCGACATCGGGGCGCGCCGGCTCGACGTGGCCGCGCCGCTCGAGGCGCGCCGCCGCTCCTACAGGCCCCGCGCCCCCCGCGCCACGTCCGGAGTTCTCGCCAAGTACGCCCGGCACGTCTCCTCCGCTTCAGACGGGGCCGTGACCGGGTTCACCGTCGAAGGAGCCCGCGTATGAGCACAGCGATCCGAACCGACGCCTCCCCCCGGCCGAAAACCCGTGCCGCCCGCCACTTCGTCGAAGAGCTGGTCCGGCTGGGCGTCACCCACATCTTCGGCCACCCGGGCGGTGCGGCCCTTCCGCTCTACGACGCGCTCTACGACACGCCCCAGATCGCGCACCTGCTCATGCGGCACGAGCAGTGCGGCGCTCACGCGGCGGAGGGATACGCGCGCGCGACCGGGCGCCCCGGGGTCTGCCTCGCCACCTCCGGGCCGGGCGCCACGAACCTGATCACGGGCCTCGCCGACGCCATGATGGACTCCACGCCCGTCGTGGCGATCACGGCGCAGGTGCCGACGCACCTGATCGGGCGCGACGGCTTCCAGGAGGCGGACATCTTCGGCCTGACGCAGCCGGTCACGAAGCACAACTGGCTCGTCCGCGACCCCGACGCCCTCGTGCCGAACATCCGGGAGGCCTTCCGGGTTGCCGCGACCGGGCGCCCCGGCCCGGTCCTCGTCGACATTCCGCGCGACTTCCTGCAGGCCGAGATCGAGACGCCGGAGCCGGCGGACCAGCCGGCTCCCCGAACGCGCCGCGCCGAGGCCCCGGCCCTCCGGCAGGCCGCTCTCGCCATCTCGAACGCGCGCCGCCCGATCCTCTACGTGGGCGGGGGCGTCATCTCCTCCGGGGCCTCGGAGGAGGTCAGAAAGCTGGCGAAGAAGGCCCGGATCCCCGTCACGACGACGCTGATGGGGAAGGGGGCCTTCCCCGAATCCGACCCGCAGTCGCTCGGCATGCTCGGGATGCACGGCACCGCCTACGCGAACTACGCGATGCACGAGAGCGACCTGATCATCGGCGTCGGCGTCCGGTTCGACGACCGGGTCACGCTGAAGCTCGCCACCTGGGCGCCGCACGCGCGGGTCGTCCACATCGACGTCGACGAGTCGGAGATCGGGAAGAACCGGAAGGCGGACTACCCGCTGGCCGGCGACGCCCGGACCGTCCTCCACCAGCTCATCCCTCTCGTGGGCGCTCCCGACACGAAGGCGTGGTGGGCGCGGATCGAGGAGCTGAGAGCGAGGTACCCGCTCAGCTACCGGCAGGGGCCGGACGTCATCCTGCCGCAGTACGCCATCGAGCGGCTCTGGCAGATGACGAAGGACCGCCGGCCGATCGTGACGACGGACGTCGGGCAGCACCAGATGTGGGCCGCGCAGTACTGGAAGTGCGACGAGCCGCGGACCTTCATCACGTCGGGAGGCCTCGGGACGATGGGCTTCGGGCTGCCGGCCGCCCTCGGCGCCCAGTGCGGGATGCCGGACCGCCTCGTCCTCAACATCAACGGCGACGGGAGCTTCCAGCAGACGATGCAGGCCCTCGTGACGGCCGTGGAGGCCCGGCTTCCGATCAAGGTGATCCTCCTGAACAACGGGAATCTCGGGATGGTCCGCCAGTGGCAGGAGCTCTTCTACGAGAAGCGCTACATCTCGACGGCGCTCGCGAATCCCGACTTCGCGAAGATCGCCGAGGGGATGGGGGCCGCGGCCTTCACCGTCCGGCGGCCCGAGGAGCTGGAAGCGACCTACGAGAAGGCGCTCGCCGTCACCGGCGGGCCGGCCCTCGTCAACGTCTTCTGCGAGCCGACGGAGAACTGCTATCCGATGTGGCCCGCCAGCCAGTCGATCGACGCCATGATCCCCGAGGATCCGCGGTACGCCGGGGGCGAGGGGGTGTCCCGATGAAGCGGATCCTCGTCGCCCACGTCGAGAACGTGCCGGGCGTCATCGCCCGCATCGACGGCCTCTTCCGACGCCACAGCCTGCCGGTCGAGAGCCTCCACTTCGACGCGACGGGCCCGCCGCCCGCCCGCCTCACGGTCGTGACCCGCGCCTCGGCCGAGGCCGCGGCGCTCGTCGTCAAGCAGCTCCGCCGCTTCGTGGGCGTGAGGGACGCCCACGAGGCCGCGCACGAGCCGACCCACGAGAACGTCGCCCACCTGAGATCGGTGGGCTGAAGAAGAGATCGAGAGAAACGGGAGGAGTTTCGACATGGCGAAGATCTACTACGACAAGGACGCCGACGTCTCCCGCCTGAAGGGGCGGACGGTGGCCGTCATCGGCTACGGCAGCCAGGGACACGCCCACGCCCTGAACCTCCGCGACAGCGGGATCTCCGTCGTCGTCGGCCTCCACGACACGTCGGCGTCCGCGGCGCGGGCGCGGGCGGAGGGCCTCACGGTCGTGCCCGTCGACCAGGCGGCCCGCCGGGCCGACCTCGTCATGATCCTCACGCCGGACACGGGCCAGAAGAAGCTCTACGAGGAGGCGATCGCCCCGCACCTGGGGAAGGGGAAGACGCTTCTCTTCGCGCACGGCTTCAACATCCGATTCGGGCAGATCGTCCCGTCGCCCGACGTCGACGTGGCGATGATCGCGCCCAAGGCGCCGGGCCACCGCGTCCGCGAGCTCTTCAAGGAGGGCGAGGGGACGCCGGCGCTCGTGGCCGTCGACCAGAACGCGAGCGGCCACGCGCGCGAGGACGCGCTGGCCTACGCGAAAGCGCTCGGCTGCACCCGCGCGGGGGTCCTCGAGACGACCTTCGCCGAAGAGACGGAGACCGACCTCTTCGGCGAGCAGGCGGTCCTCTGCGGCGGCGCGTCGGCCCTCGTGAAGGCGGGGTTCGAGACGCTCGTCGAGGCGGGGTATCAGCCCGAGGTGGCGTATTTCGAGTGCCTCCACGAGCTGAAGCTGATCGTCGACCTGATGTACCGGGGCGGCCTGAACTACATGCGCTACTCGGTGAGCGACACGGCCGAATACGGGGACTACACGGCCGGTCCGCGCATCGTGAGCGAGGAGACGAGGCGGGAGATGAAGAAGATCCTGTCGGAGATCCAGGAGGGACACTTCGCGGAGAAGTGGATCGCCGAGAACGCCGCCGGGCGGCCGAACTTCGAGAAGCAGCGGGAGGCCGATCGCGGCCACCTCATCGAGAAGGTGGGCCGGGAGCTGCGCGACCGGATGCCGTTCCTGAATCCCGTCGTCGTGGGGCAGGTGGCCTGAGATGGACGCGCCCATTCCCGACCGCATCACGATCTTCGACACGACGCTCCGCGACGGCGAGCAGGCCCCGGGCTTCTCGCTCCGCCACGAAGCGAAGCTCCGGTTCGCAAGGACCCTCGACGAGCTCGGCGTGGACGTCATCGAGGCCGGGTTCCCCATCGCCTCCGAGGACGACTTCGCGGCGGTCCGCGACGTGGCCCGCGAGGTGCGGCGTCCCGCGATCGCGGCGCTCGCCCGCTCGGTGCCGAAGGACATCGACCGGGCGGGCGAGGCTCTCTCCGGCGCGGCCCGCCCCCGGATGCACGTCTTCATCGCCACGTCCGACCTCCACCTCTCGCGGAAGCTCGCGATGACGCGCGAGCAGGCGCTGGAGTCCGCGGTGATCGGGGTCGAGCGCGCGCGGCGATTCGCGGACGACATCGAGTTCTCGTGCGAGGACGCCACGCGGAGCGACCCGGACTTCCTCGCGGAGATGGTCGCCGCGGTCGTCCGGGCGGGCGCCACGACGGTGAACCTTCCCGACACGGTCGGCTACTCGGTGCCGGAGGAGATCCGCGCTATGTTCCGCGCGGTGAAGCAGCGCCTCCCCGAGGGGCGCCCCGTCATCCTCTCCGCCCACTGCCACAACGACCTCGGCCTCGCCGTCGCCAACTCGCTGGCGGCGATCGAGGGGGGCGCGCGGCAGATCGAGTGCACGGTGAACGGCATCGGCGAGCGGGCCGGGAACGCGTCCCTGGAGGAATTCGCGATGGCGCTCCGGACGCGGCCCGACCGCCTCCCCTTCACGACGGGGGTGCGGAGCTCGATCCTCTTCGCGGCGAGCCAGCTCCTGACCGAGCTGACGGGCGAGGCGGTCCAGGCCAACAAGGCCATCGTGGGCCGGAATGCCTTCGCGCACGAGGCCGGCATCCACCAGGACGGCCTCCTGAAGGACCGCCGGACGTACGAGATCATGCGGGCGGAGGACGTGGGGCGCCCCTCGACCACGCTGGTCCTCGGCAAGCACTCGGGGCGGCACGCGCTCAAGGCGCGCTGCGAGGCGCTGAAGATCACCCTCTCGCGCCTCGAGCTCGACGAGCTCTACCGCGCCATGATCGCGCGCGCCGAGATCCGCAAGGTCGTCGAGGACCCCGACCTCCTCGAGCTGGTCGAAGAGATGCGCCGGGCCGCGGCGCACCCCGCGCCCGCGCCGGCGTCCCCCTCGCCGGCACCGGCGCGGCGCTCCCGCTGGGAGAGCCCGGTGACGATCGACGAGCCCGGCTACGGGTTCGGGGTCTGAGTGGGGCGAAGCGCCCGGATCGCGCTCCTGCCGGGAGACGGCATCGGCCCCGAGGTGGCCGCGGCCGCCGTGCGGGTTCTCGAGACGGTCGCCTCGAAGTTCTCCCACCGGTTCGCGATCGCGGAGCATCCGATCGGGGCCGCGGCGCTCCGCGCGCACGGCGTGCCGCTCCCGGACGGGACGCTCGCGGCCTGCCTCGCGTCGGACGCCGTCTTCCTCGCCGCCGTGGGCGACCCGTCCTTCGACGCAGAGCCGCCCGGGAAACGCCCCGAGGCGGGGCTCCTTTCGCTTCGCAAGGCCCTCGGCGTCTACGCGAACCTCCGGCCGGGGCGGCTCTTCGCCGGCCTGAACGGCGCCGGTCCCCTGAAGCCCGAGATCGCGCGCGGCCTCGACCTCGTCATCGTCCGCGAGCTGACGGGAGGCCTCTACTACGGGACGCCGCGCCGCCTGGACCTTTCGGGCGGGACGGCCGTCAACACGCTCCCCTATACACGGGCCGAGATCGAGCGGGTGGCGGAGATCGCGTTCCGGCTCGCCCGGGGCCGCCGCCGCCTCGTGACCTCCGTCGACAAGTCGAACGTCCTCGAGACGTCGCAGCTCTGGCGCGCCGTCGTGACGGAGGTGGCCCGGCGCCACCCCGACGTCACGCTCGAGCACCAGCTGGTCGACTCCTGCGCCATGAGCCTCGTGGCGACGCCGGCGCGCTTCGACGTCCTCGTGATGGAGAACCTCTTCGGGGACATCCTCTCCGACGAAGTCGGGGCGCTCGTCGGGTCGCTCGGCCTCCTTCCGTCGGCGAGCCTCGGGGACGGTCCGGGGCTCTTCGAGCCGGTCCACGGCTCGGCCCCGGCGCTCAGGGGAAAGAACGTCGCGAACCCGGTGGGGGCGATTGCGTCGGCGGCGATGCTCCTCCGGCACGGACTCTCGCTGCCGGCCGAGGCCGCGGCGGTGGAGCGCGCGATCGAAGCGGCGCTCGCCTCGGGGGCGCGGACCGCCGACCTCGCGCCGCCTCTCGCCCGGACGGTTTCGACCACGGAGATGACCGACACCATCGTGCACGCGCTCGAAAGGGAGCGCTGAAAGGGACGCCATGGCCAGCGGGACGATCGAGACGAAGACGGTCTGGATGAACGGGGAGTTCGTGGACGCCGCGAAGGCGACGGTCCCCTTCCTGACCCCCGGCTTTCACTACGGCATCGGGGTCTTCGAGGGGATCCGGTGCTACGCGACGGTCGACGGGCCGGCGGTCTTCCGGCTGACGGAGCACATCGACCGCCTTCTCGACTCCGCCCGCTGCCTGGGCTTCCGGGAGCTGCCGTGGACCGCGGAGGAGCTGACGGAGGCCGTGGACGAGACGGTCGAGCGGAACGGCTACGCCGAGTGCTACGTCCGGCCGCACATCTGGCTCGACGGAGGCGGCTGGAACCTCAACATCGACTCGGGCACGCCCGGCGTCGGCATCGCCGTCTGGCCCTGGAAGAACCTCTTCGGCTCCGAGGCGCTCGAGAAGGGGGTGCGCGCCAACGTCTCCTCCTACACCCGCCACCACCCGAACGTCACGGCGACCAAGGCGAAGATCAGCGGGAACTACGTCAACAGCGTCCTGGCGAAGACCGAGTCGGTCCGCCTCGGCTTCGACGAGGCGATCCTGCTCGACCCGGCCGGCTACGTGGCCGAGTGCACCGGGGCGAACCTCTTCCTCGTCCGGGGCGGGAAGATCGTCACGCCCCCCTCCGCCTCCGTTCTCGAGGGGATCACGCGGGACTCTCTGATGACGCTGGCGGGCGACCTCGGCATCCCGGTGGCCGAGAGCCCCGTCTCGCGCGACCAGCTCTACATCGCCGACGAGCTCTTCGTCTGCGGGACGGCGGCCGAGTGTGTCGCCCTGCGCGAGGTCGACTTCCGGACGATCGGCACCGGCGTGGCCGGGCCGGTCACGCGCGCCCTGCAGGCGGCCTATCACGACGCGGTGACCGGACGACACGCGCGATCGGCCGACTGGTGCCACTACGTCGACCGGGCGGAGCCTCGACGCATCGCCTCCTTCGGCCGCCGGCGCTGAGCCGACGGCCCTCCGACTTGAAGAACGGCTATCTCGAGCGGATCCTCTCGGCCCGCGTCTACGACGTGGCGGTGGAGTCCCCGCTCGATCCGGCGCCGAACCTCTCCCGCCGGATCGGCAACACGGTTCTCCTGAAGCGCGAAGACCTCCAGCCGGTCTTCTCGTTCAAGCTGCGCGGCGCCTACAACCGGATGGTCCGCCTCTCGCCGGCGGCGCTCCGGCGCGGCGTCGTCGCGGCCTCCGCGGGAAACCACGCGCAGGGAGTGGCTCTTTCCGCCCAGCGCCTCGGCTGCCGGGCCACGATCGTCATGCCGGTCACGACGCCGCGGATCAAGGTGGAGGCCGTCGCGGCGCGGGGCGCCGAGGTCGTCCTCTTCGGCGACTCGTACGACGACGCCTACGGCGAGGCGCGCCGCCTCGCGCGGAAGGGCCGGCGGACCTTCATCCATCCCTACGACGATCCCGACGTCATCGCCGGCCAGGGGACGATCGGCCTCGAGATCCTCCGGCAGAGGCCGGCGGGCCTCGACGCGATCTTCGTGGCGGTGGGGGGCGGCGGGCTCGTCGCCGGCATCGCGTCGTACGTCAAGCGGCTGCAGCCCCGGATCCGGGTCATCGGCGTGGAGCCGGCCGATGCGGACGCCATGCACCGGTCGCTCGCCGCCGGACGGCGCGTGACGCTCCCGTCGGTCGGACTCTTCGCCGACGGGGTCGCCGTCCGGACGGTGGGGAAGGAGACGTTCCGGCTCTGCCGGAAGCTCGTGGACGAGGTGATCCTCGTCGACACCGACGCCATCTGCGCGGCGATCAAGGACGTCTTCGAGGAGACGCGGTCAATTCTCGAGCCGGCGGGAGCCCTCTCCGTGGCCGGCCTGAAAGCATGGGTGGAGCGCGGGCCTCACCGGGGCCGGACGCTCGTGGCGGTGACGAGCGGGGCCAACATGAACTTCGACCGGCTGCGCCACGTGGCGGAGCGGGCCGAGCTGGGCGAGCGGCGCGAGGCGATCCTCGCCGTGACGATCCCGGAGCGGCCCGGGAGCTTCCGCGAATTCTGCGCCGTCATCGGCCCGCGGAACGTGACGGAGTTCAACTACCGCTACGCCGATCCCGAGAGCGCCCACGTCTTCGTCGGCCTCGAGGTTCACGACGGGCGCGAGACGAAGGAGATCCTCGGCCGCCTCAGGAAGCACGGCCTCCCGGCGCTCGACTTCACCGGAAACGAGATGGCCAAGCTCCACGTCCGGCACCTCGTCGGAGGCCGGGCGCCGCAGGCGCGGGACGAGCGGCTCTACCGGTTCGAGTTCCCCGAGCGCCCCGGCGCCCTCCTGACCTTCCTGACCAGGATGCGGGGCGACTGGAACATCAGCCTCTTCCACTACCGGAACCACGGGGCCGACTACGGCCGGGTCCTGGCCGGGATGCAGGTGCCCCGCCGCGACGACGCGAAGTTCCAGAGGTTCCTCAGGGAACTCGGCTACCCGTACTGGGAGGAGACCCGGAACCCCGCCTACCGGCTCTTCCTCGCCTGATCGTTCAGATCGCCGGAGCCGAGCGGGCCTCTTTCACGAGAAGGGCGGCGAGCTTCTGCCGCGCGGCGGGGCGCTGCTTCTCGACGAGCCCGACCTCCGCCGCGGTGCCGAGAGTCGTCTCGAAGGCCTCGCGCGAGACGTGGCCGCGCGGCTCGAGGACGAGGAGCGTCCCGCCCGGCCGGAGCGCCGCCGCGATCTGTTCGAGGAATCCGCGGGAGTCATCCACCTCGTGCACGGTGTGAATCGCCACGGCGAGATCGATGCGCCCGCGAAAGGACGAAAGGCCGAGATCTCCCGACGTGCAGACGACGGTCTCGATCCGGTCGAGGAGGCCGGCCCGCCGCGCGCGGCGGCGGAGTCCCTCGATCATCCGCGGCTGGACGTCGACGCAGATCACCTGGCCGTCCGGTCCGGCGAGCCGCGCGAGAGGGAGGCTGAAGTAACCCATGCCGCAGCCGGGCTCGAGGACGGTCATGCCGGGCTTCACGTGCGGCGAGAGGAGCTTCTCCGGTGACTCGAAAAGTCGCCGGAGGGGCGAGACGAGGAGCGGCCCGAGCCACCAGGGGCAGACATGTCCTGCTCCCGCAGAGGGCGTCGGTGGGGACCCGCCGGCCGGGGCGGAAGGGGGCCCTTTCAGGCGCCCGCCTTCTTCCCGCACGTGTTGATCCCGAGAAGGGTGTAGGGGGGACACCAGCCGCTGAGGGCGGTGGCGAGCGGCAGGATTCCGAGGAGTCCCCAGGCGCTCTTCGGACCCCAGACCACGAGGCTCAGGATGAAGAGGCCGACGACGCCCCGGATCACTCGTTCGACCGGGTGGATGTTCACTTCGAACATGGGATGTCTTCCTTTCGTCGGTCGGCATGCTACCCCCCGGCGGCCTGAAACCGGCCGTGTTCCTCCTCGCGGAACTCCTCGAGGGCCGTGCAGGCGCTCTCTTGCGTCCCGGGCGCCCCTTGTCTACCCTCCGACGTCATGGATTCGCTCGCCGCTCCGCCCGAACCGGTCTTCGGTCACGAGCTGATCTCGCTCCTCGCGCGGATGGGCGGACGGGCCACCGTCGAGACCCTCCGCCAGGCGGCGCATCGCGCCTTCGGCCCGGCGGCCGTCTACGGGAACTGCCACGGGGACCGGTTCAGCTTCGAAGAGGTCCTGGCCTTCCTCGCGTCCCGCGGCAAGCTCGCCGTGACCGGCGACGACGTCTCGCTCGGCGCCGTCCCCGCCTGCGACGGGCACTGACGCTTCGAAGAGCGCCTAGCCCGGCTTCGCCGGCGTCTCCCAGCGGATCTCGGAGCCCCAGGTCGAGTGGGGGATGGCGAAGACGACGAGCGTGGCGAGGGCCGCGAGGATCACGGCCGTCCTTTGTTCGCCGCCCCGGCGCTGAAGAATCGCCGCTGCCGCCCAGAAGAGAGCCGCGAAGAGCGTCTTGTTGTCGGTCAGATCCCACCCGAAGGGGATTCCGGTCCACCACGCGCCGAAGGCCGCTTTCTGGACCATCGGTCCGAGGAGGAATCCGCCGAGCAGGATGAGTCCGAGGGTGATGAGGGTCCGTTTCCGGAGAGGCAGGCCCGGAACGAGGGCGGCGAGGCCGGCGGCGCTGGAGACGAGCATGCCGGAGAACATGACGGCGACGTGCGTCACGAGGAGGGGCGTCGAGACGTTCCCCTTGAATCGCGTGACGGCCGGGCGCGGGGGAAAGAGCCGTGACTCAGCACCGCGATCCAGCCGCAGCTGATACTCGAGCTTTCCCGCCGGCGGCTGGTGCGGCAGCGCGGCCTCCAGCGTGTCGCCCCGTCGCACCATCGGCAGGAAGCTCCACGCCGTCTCCGACGGAAAGCGGCGCCAGGCCACCTGTCCCGTGATCGCCCCGTCGGGGGCGACGACCGAGACGGGCTGGTCTCCCTCGCCGGCGTGCGTCCGGGTCAGCTCGAGGCGGATCTCCTGCCCGCCGAGGGTCACGTGGCCGCGGACGGGGTAGGTCGGACCGGAGATCCTCTGCCAGACGGCGGAGGCGATCGTGATCAGAAACGCGAGGGCATAGCGGACGGCGGGCCGTCGCATCCGGATCTTTTTCAGGCCCTCTCGAAGACGGTGGCAATCCCCTGCCCGAGGCCGATGCACATCGTGGCGACCCCGGTCGAGAGGTTCTTCTGCTTCATCTGGTGAAGGAGCGTCGTCGAGATCCGGGCTCCGGAGCAGCCGAGCGGGTGCCCGAGCGCGATGGCGCCGCCGTTGGCGTTCACCTTCGCGTCCATGACGTCGAGAAGCCCCAGATCCTTGACGCAGGGAAGCGACTGCGCGGCGAACGCCTCGTTCAGCTCGAAGAGCTGGATGTCCTCGATCTTCATCTTCGCGCGCGCGAGCGCCTTCTTCACGGCAGGGACCGGGCCGTACCCCATGATGGACGGGTCGACGCCGACCGAGGCCATTCCCCTCACCTTCGCCATCGGGGTGAGGCCCAGCGACTTCGCCCGCTCGGCCGACATCACGAGCATCGCCGACGCGCCGTCCGAGACGGCCGAGGCGTTTCCGGCGGTGACCGTGCCGTTCTTCGGGTCGAAGACGGGCTTCAGCTTCGAGAGGGCGTCGAGGGTCGTGTCGGCGCGGATCACCTCGTCGTGGGCGAAGAGCTTCGGGGCTCCCTTCTCGTCGTGCCCCTCCACCGGGACGATCTCGGCGGCGAAGCGCCCCTCGCTCTGGGCCGCGGCGGCCTTCTGGTGCGAGCGGAGGGCGAACTTGTCCTGCATCTCCCGCCCCATCCCGTGCATCTTCGCGAGCAACTCGGCCGTGATCCCCATGTTCATGGCGCCCTTGGCCACCCGCTTGCTCATCGCGGGATTGATGTCGATCCCGTGGGTCATCGGGACGTGCCCCATGTGCTCGACGCCCCCGACGACGAAGAGGTCCCCCTGCTCGGCCATGATGGCGAGCGTCGCCGTGTGGAGCGCCTGCATCGACGAGCCGCAGAGGCGGTTGATCGTCTGGGCGGGGACCTCCTTGGGGATCGTGGTCATCAGGGCGGCGAAGCGCCCGATGTTGTAGACCTGCTCGAGGGTCTGCTGGACGCAGCCCCAGATGACGTCCTCGATCTCGGCCGGGTTCACCTTCGGGTTCCGGTCGAGGAGCGCCTGGATGACCGCGGCCGAGAGGTTCTCGGCGCGGACGTTGCGGAACATCCCCCCCTTGGAGCGGCCCATGGGGGTGCGGACGGCATCGACGACGACGGCTTCTCTCATCGGATCACTCTCCGGCATGGAAGGGCTGTCCCTTCCGGGCGAGATCGCGGAGCTGTTGGGTCGGTTCGTAGAGCTTGCCGAGCGCGGCATGCTTTTCGGCGGCGGCGACGAGGGCCGGGGCGCCGAGCGAGTCCGCCCAGCGGAAGATGCCGCCCCGGAACGGCGGGAAGCCGAGCCCGTAGAGGAGGGCGAGGTCGATCTCGACGGGGGTCTCCACGATCCGGTCCTCGAGGCAGCGCGAGCACTCGAGGAGCATCGGGAGCATCATCCGCTCCACGATCTCCTCGTCCGTGACGGAGACGGCGCCGGTGACGGTCGGCGCAAGGAGCGCGGCGGCGTCCGGATCGGGCGTCTTCTTCGGCGGCCCCTTCTTCTCGGGCTTGTAGACGTAGAACCCCTTCCCGTTCTTCTGCCCGAGGCGCTGCGCCTCGAACATCGCCTCGCTGGCCGTCTTCCCGGCGTGGGCCATCCGGTCGGGGAAGGCGGCGGCCATCACCTTGTCGGCATGGACGGCGGTGTCGATCCCGACGACGTCGAGGAGGTAGGCGGGGCCCATCGGCCAGCCCCATTTCTCCATCACCTTGTCGATCCGGGTGTAGTCGATCCCGTCCTGGACGAGCTTCATGAAGCCGGCGAAGTAGGGGAAGAGGACGCGGTTGACGAGGAAGCCCGGGCAGTCGTTCACGACGACCGGCGTCTTGCCCATCGCCAGGGCGTAGGCCACGGCCGTCGCGACGGCGGCTTCGGACGACTTTTTCCCGCGAATCACCTCCACGAGGGGCATCTTCGGAACCGGGTTGAAGAAGTGCATCCCGCAGAAGTCCGCAGGGCGCTTCAGGCTCTCGGCGAGCCGCGTGATCGAGATCGTCGAGGTGTTGCTGGCGAGGACGGCCCCCTCCTTGAGCAGCGCCTCCACCTCGGCGAGAACCGTCTTCTTCACGGCTTCGTTCTCGACGACCGCCTCGACGACGAAGTCCACGGAGCCGAAGTCGCCGTAGGAGAGGGCCGGCCGGATCCGGCCGAGCGTCTCGGCCATCTTGGCCGGGGTCATCTTCCCGCGGGAGACCTGCTTTTCCAGCAGCTTGCCGGCCTCCTGGAGGCCCAGGTCGATCGCCTTCGGGTTGATGTCCTTCATCACGATCGGGATCTTCTTCGCGGCCGACTGGTAGGCGATGCCGCCCCCCATGATCCCGGCGCCGAGGACGGCCGCGCTCTCCACCTTCCGGGCCGCCTTGGAGGCCTTCTTCGCGATCTTCTTCAGCATCTGGTCGCCGAGGAAGACGCTGACGAGGGCGGCGGCGACCGGCGTGCGGCAGATCCGGACGAACGCCTCGGTCTCGATCGGGAGCGCCTCGTCACGCCCCTTGCGCGCCGCCTTTTCGATCTCCTCGATGGCCGCGAGGGGAGCCGGGTAGTTCGGACCGGCTTTCCCGCCGACGAAAGCCTTCGACGTCTCGAAGACCATCGCCGCTTCGATTTTGTCCAGTTCGAGCGGGCCGGTCTTCTCGGCGCGCCGTTTCCTCCAGTCGAGTTTCCCGGCCGCCGCGTCCCTGAGGACGCCGATCGCCGCCTCACGGAGGTCGGCCTTCGCGACGACGCCGTCCACGGCGCCGATCTTCAGGGCGTCGGCGGCGGACCACTGCTCGCCGGAGGCGATCCACTCGATGGCGTTGTCGGCCCCGACGAGACGCGGGAACCGGACCGTTCCGCCCCAGCCCGGGAAGATCCCGAGCTTCGTCTCGGGGAAGCCGACCTTCGTCTCCTCGGACATCAGACGGTAGCCGGCGGCGAGGCAGAGCTCGAAGCCGCCCCCGAGGGCGAAGCCGTTGATGACGACCACCGTCGGACAGTCGAGATCCTCTATGTCCGAAAAGGTCCGGTTGGCGCGAGCGACCCAGGCGGCCATCTCCTCGGGAGGCCGTTTGAACAGGGTCAGGAACTCG
>DATIWM010000306.1:0-4275 GCA_035519355.1 Thermoanaerobaculia bacterium
CCGAGCCGGCCCGAGAGAGAGGCCGCGAATCCGGCCGCGAAGACTCCGGCCATCGCCGCGGCGAGGCCGGCGGGCAGGAACCAGAGGAAGAACCGCCGCACGAACCGGATTCTCGCCGATGGCGTAAAACAGGGGCATGGCGGAGGCGGTGGCGGGAGCCGGCGTGGTCCTGTCGGCCGAGGGGCTGGCGAAGCGGTACGGGGACCGCGAGGTGGTGACGGACGCGACGTTCGCCCTTCACCGGGGCGAGGTGTTCGGCTTCCTCGGGCCGAACGGCGCCGGAAAGACGACGACGATCCGGATGCTCGTCGGCCTCGTGAAGCCGACCCGCGGGCGCGTCGTCATCGACGGACACGACGTGCAGCGGGAGTTCGAGGCCGCGATGCGGCGCGTCGGCTGCATCGTCGAGACACCCGACCTCTACCGCTTCCTGACCGGCCGCGAGAACCTCGAGCACTTCGCCCGGATGCTGGGGGACGGCGCGCGGGGCCGGATCCCGGAACTGGCCGAGCTGGTGAAGATGACGGGGCGGCTCGACGACCCGGTCCGGACCTACTCGCTCGGGATGCGGCAGCGGATCGGGATTGCCCAGGCGCTTCTCGGCGACCCGGCCGTCCTGATCCTCGACGAGCCGACGAACGGCCTCGACCCGGCCGGGATCCGCGAGATGCGGGAGCTGGTCCGGCACCTCGCCGACGAGAGGGGCCTGGCCGTCTTCGTTTCGAGCCACATTCTCTCCGAGGTGGAGCGGACGGCCGACCGGATCGCCATCGTCCACCGCGGCCGGACGCTGGCCCAGGGGACGCTCGCGGAGCTGACGAGCGACGGGGCCCGCTCGCTGGAGGACCTCTTCCTGGAGAGGACCTCGGGGGAGACGGTTTGAGCCTGGCGGGGCTGGTCGAGAACGAGACGCTGAAGATCCTCCGGCGGAAGCGCTTCCGTGTCGTCCTCCTGGTCCTTTCCGTCCTCCTCTCGGTCGTGGTCTTCGGCCAGGCGCGCCAGCGCCGGAGCCGCGAGAAGGAGCCCGCGGCTTCCGACTGGCGGGCGCGCGTCGAGTCGCGCGTCGCCCAGCTGGAGCGGCGGGTCTCGCAGCCGCGGAACATGCCCGACAGCTGGGTCCGCTGGACGCGATTCGAGATCGGGCGGCTGAGGTACCACCTCGAGAAGGGGATCGACCCCGACTCGGTGACCGGTCCGATCTTCTCGCGGGGTTTCGCCGGACTCGGATCGGTCCTGCTCCTGCCGCTCCTCGTCGCCGTTCTCGGCGCCGACCTCGTTTCCTCGGAGTTCTCCGAGGGGACGGTGACGCTTCTCCTGACGCGCCCCGTGGCCCGGTGGAAGGTCCTCCTGTCGAAGATCGTCGTCATGGTCCTCTTCACGACCCTGACGCTCCTCCTCGCGGCCCTCCTCTCGTGGGTCATCGCGGGATTCGCCTTCGGCTGGAAAGGGTGGGACGCCCCCGTCGTGACCGGCTTCCGGCTGGCCGAAACCGGTTTCGACATCTCGGGCGTCCGCGTCCTCACGCTCGGCGAGGACGCCTTCGCTGCCTGGGGACTCGCCTGGTATTCGGCCCTCGCGGTCGGGGCGGTGACGATGCTCCTGTCGGTCGTCTTCCGCTCCACGGCGGCGGCGATGGGGACGATGATGGCGACGCTGATCGGCGGAACGATCCTGTCGCGCGTGGCGTCGGAATGGGAGGGGGCGAAGTGGTTCTTCGTCTCCTGCCTCCCCCTGCCCGAGTATTACTCCGGCGTGCCGACGCCCTATCCCGGGATGACGCTCGCCTTCTGTGCCTGGGTTCTCGCGGCCTGGGCGCTCGCGGCGACGGCCCTCGCCTTCGTCCTCTTCGGCCGCCGGGACGTGACGAGCTGAGCGGAAGGTAGAATCTCGCGCCCCGAAGCGATGAGCCAGAACGCCCACCCGTCCGTCGTGAACGCGCTCGTCGAAGAGTTCGGCGCCAACGCCGGTCTCGCCCTCGAGCTCTATGCCAGCTACCGGCTGAATCCGGCCTCGGTGGAGGAGGCCTGGCGCCGCGCGTTCGAGGCCGCCGAGGCGGTGGCGGCCGGACGCCTCGAGACGCGGAGGGCCTTTTCGGCGACGGTCTCCTCCGTTCGGCCCGTGTCGCCCGCACCCGGGCCTCCTCCCGTCGCGGAGAGCGCAGCGCCCACGGACCCGCCCCGTCCCGCTCCGGCCGTCCCGGCGCCGGCCCCTCCGGGCGAGGTCGTCCCGCTCGCGGGGGGCGCGGCCCTCGTGGCGAGGAACATGGACGCGTCGCTTTCCGTTCCGACCGCCACCTCGAACCGGCTGATCGCGGCCAAGACGATGGAGGAGAACCGGAGGATCGTGAACCGGCACCGCGAGGTGCTCGGAAAGTCGAAGGTCTCGTTCACCCACTTCGTCGTCTGGGGAATCCTCCGCGCCCTCGAGAAGCATCCGGGAATGAACGACGCCTATGCCGAGACGGAGGGCAAGCCGGTCCGGATCCGGCGGAAGGCCGTGAACTTCGGCATCGCCATCGACGTGACGAAGAAGGACGGTAGCCGGACCCTCCTCGTCCCCAACCTCAAGGGGGCGGAGGCCCTGACCTTCGAGCAGCTCCTCGACGCCTTCGACACGATGGTGGCCGAGGCGCGGGCGGGGCAGATCGGGCCCGACGCGTTCGCCGGGACGACGATCTCCCTGACGAACCCCGGCACCGTCGGGACGACCGCGTCGGCCCCGCGCCTGATGCCGGGGCAGGGGACGATCGTGGCGACGGGGGCGATGGACTACCCGGCCGAGTTCGCGTCGATGCCCGACGAGGTCCTCTCGGCGATCGGCATCTCGCGCGTCATGAACGTCTCCTCGACCTACGACCACCGGATCATCCAGGGGGCCGAGTCGGGGCAGTTTCTGGCGACCCTCGAGATGCTCCTCCTCGGCGGCGACAGCTTCTACGAGCGGATCTTCCACGACCTGAAGGTGCCGTACCGGCCGGTCCGCTTCGAGAAGGACCTGAACCCGCCGTTCTTCGCCGGGGGCGGCCGCAACATGGAGGCCGTCGAGAAGCAGGCGCGCGTCGGCGCCCTCATCAACGCCTACCGGGTCCGCGGCCACCTCGTGGCGAACCTCGATCCGCTGGAGGGGGGCGAGGACGCGCCCTACCACCCGGACCTCGACCCGCACAGCTACGGCTTCACGATGTGGGACCTCGACCGGCCCTTCGCGACGAGCGGCCTCGGCGGGACCCAGCAGGCCACCCTGCGCGAGATCCTCGAGATCCTCCGGCAGACCTACTGCGGGAAGGTCGGAGCCGAGTTCATGTACAACGCCGACCCGGTCCAGAAACAGTGGCTGATGGACCGGATGGAGTCGACGCGGAACCGGGCCGCGCTGACGGACGGCGACCGGAAGAAGGTCCTCCGGAAGCTGGTGGAGGCCGAGGCCTTCGAGAAGTTTCTCCACACGAAGTACGTCGGACACAAGCGCTTCTCGCTCGAAGGGGGCGAGTCGGCCATCCCGCTCCTCTCGCGCCTCCTCGACCGGTGTCCCGAGAAGGGGATCGGGGAGGTCGTCATCGGGATGTCTCACCGCGGCCGGCTGACGGTCCTGACGACGATCGTCGGAAAACCCGTCTCGCAGGTCTTCGCGGAGTTCGAGGACGTCCCCGACCCGGCCTCGATCCAGGGCTCGGGCGACGTGAAGTACCACCTCGGCGCCGCCGGCGTCCATGGGACCCCCGGGGACGGGCGCGTCGCGGTCGGCCTCGCCCCGAACCCGAGCCACCTCGAGGCGGTCGACCCCGTCGTCGAAGGGATGGTCCGCGCCAAGCAGACGCGCCTCGGCGACCGGAAGCACGAGCGGGTCATGCCGGTCCTGATCCACGGGGACGCCGCCTTCGCCGGGCAGGGCGTGGTGGCCGAGACGCTGAACATGTCGCAGCTCCACGGCTACCGGACGGGCGGCACCGTCCACGTCGTCGTGAACAACCAGATCGGCTTCACGACGAACCCCGCCGACGCGCGCTCCTCGCCCTACTGCACCGACGTCGCGAAGATGGTGCAGGCCCCCGTGCTCCACGTGAACGGCGACGACCCCGACGCGGTCGTCCACGCCGTGGACGTGGCGCTCGCGTACCGCACGACGTTCCGGCGCGACGTCGTCATCGACATGGTCTGCTACCGGCGCTACGGACACAACGAGGGGGACGAGCCGAGCTACACCCAGCCCCTCCTCTACCAGAAGATCAAGGCGCATCCGTCCGTCGCGCGCCGGTACGGCGAGGCGCTCGTCCGC
>DATIWM010000307.1:0-6107 GCA_035519355.1 Thermoanaerobaculia bacterium
AGCGCGCTGGCAGCCGACAGCTCGGACGCCGCCTCGCAGAAGGCCCCGCGGGCGGGGGCGACGTCGATCTCGCCCCCGCTCCCGATCGGCGTCGAGGCCGATGTCTACTGCACGGGCTGGCTCGGGGAGCCGGACGCCGAATTCCCCGGGTCGATCTTCAGCGCCGAGCTGATCAACTCGAAATGGGGGTTCTTCGAGGGAGACGTCGTCTACATCAGCGGCGGCGCCAACCAGGGCTTCGCCGCCGGCCAGGAGTACTGGATCGTCAGGCCGGAACGCCTCGTCAACCAGGTCCAGTCGAACCTCTCCGTCGTGGGACGGGTCTACCTGACGCCCGGCCGGGTCCGGATCCTCTGCGCCCAGGAGAACTCCTCCATCGCCGAGATCGTTCTCTCCTGCTCCGACACGAACGTCGGCGACTCGGTGCTGCCCTTCGAGCCGATTCCCATCCCCCTCGTCCGGCGCACGGTGCCGCTCTCGTCCTGCGATCCGGAAACCGGAAAGGTCAGCGGTCACATCGTGGCCGACGTCGACACGGTCACGGCGATCGCGAAGGACAGCGTCGTCTACCTCGACCTCGGGGAGGACGACGGCCTCCTTCCGGGGGATTTCCTCTCCGTCTTCCGCCTGCCGGTCGAGGACCGCAGTCTTCGGCTCATCCGGGGAATTCGCGACTTGCCGGCGGCGAGCGAGGTGCGGATCACGCTCGGCGAGGCCGCGATCCTGACGACCCGGAAGAAGACGTCGGTCGCCATCATCACTTCGATGCGCGACACGATGTACGTCGGCGACCGCGTCGAGCTGAAGTAGCCGGAGAAATTCCTCCGGCCCGCCGCGTTTTCACGCTGCAGAGCGTGGCGGGACGGCGGCCCCTTCCCGACGTCTCTCTCCCGTGATAGGTTTCGAGCCCTCGAAGAAAACCACGCGACCGGAAGGTTCGTGGAGGAGATATCTCCCGTGACGATCGACGGCCAGCTGCAGCGGATCATCGACGAGCTCGTCTCCAAGGGCGTTCCCCTGGAGGCGGCGAAAAAGGAATTCGAAAGAAAGTACGTGTCGGCGGCCGTGACGAAGGCCGATGGCAACATGGGCCGCGCGGCGAAGTCTCTCGGCATCCACCGGAACACGCTTCGGGCGAAGATCTCGCTTCTGAACGTCCGGACCTCGCGGCGTCACGCCGACAATTCGTAAGGGATAGGGGGAACCCGGCCGAAAGGGATAGGGGGAACCCCGCCTCGGGTTCCCCCTCGCTTCGCGACCCCCTCCGCGGCGGATAGAGGCCACCGGAGCGCTACTTCGGGGCGTTCTTCGTCTCGTCCTTCTTCTCGTCGCCCTTCTCGCCGGTGCGCATCGCGTCCTTGAAGTTCTTGATCCCTTCGCCGAGACCCTTGCCGAGCTGGGGGAGCTTTCCCGCCCCGAAAATCAGGACGACGATGACGAGGATGACGAGAAGTTCGGGGAGTCCGATGTTCGGCACGGGCGCCTCCTTGGAGCGCGAGGAATCATACCCCGCCGGATGAGGGCGGAAGAAAGCGGAGGAGCGCGTCCCAGGGTCCGCCGCGCGTCGTGCGTGCCCGGAGAACGCGGAGGGCGGCGTCGCGGTGAGGCCGGTAGATCGGCCGCCGCAGCGCCAGCATCTTCTCGAAGGTCCCGAGGACCTTCCAGGCCCGCTGGAGGAGGACGGACTCGGAATAGGCCGCGGGGCCCTGCGCCACGCGCTCGCCCGCGCGCTCGAAGCGGAGGGAGACGGGGTCGTAGTCCGGCGGGCCGAGCCGGAGATCCTGGAAGTCGATGAGGGCGAGCCGCCCGTCGGGGGCCCGCATGAGGTTGTTGGCGTGGAAGTCGCGATGGGTCGGGACGGCGTCGCCCCCGACCGCGGGGTCCGCGGCCGCCTGCGCCAGTCCGCCGGTCAGGTGGTCCCACGTCCGGGAGTCTTCGCCCGTCAGGGGTGCGGCGCCTCCCTTCTCGAGCGCCCAGAGACGCGTCTGCGCGAGCTCACGGAAGAAGAACTCGGCGTCGAAGGCGGGGTTCCGGCGCGCCGCGGCGGGATCGAGTCTCCGGACCGCGTGGAGCAGCTCCTCGGCCTGGTCGAGAAGCCCGGGGCGGTCCCCGGCGGCGGCCTCCTCGATCTCCACGGCGAGGTCCCGGTCGCCCAGATCCTCGACAAGCGCCGCGCCGAGGTCCGCGGCGTCGTCGAGGAGGGCTGGAACGCGCAGCCCGGCGGCGGCGAGGGCCGCGCCCAGGGCGGCCCAGTTCGCCTGGGCGGCCGAGGCCGGCTCGGGATAGAGGACGACCAGGACCGGCGTCTGGCCGGGTGTCCTCCGCCGGAAGTAGCGGCGCGCCCCGACGTCTCCGGAGAGAGGGGCTTCGCTGCCGTCCGGCCCGAGGCGGAATCGCTTCCTGACCGCCGCGAGGCGCGCTTCTTCCGCGGGCGCCAGGGCCGGCGCGACGGGGGGCGGCGTCACGGAGGGTTCAGTTCTTGGCGGGCGACGCGGCGGCCGGCTCTTCCACGAGCTCGACCTTGAGGAGCTTCTGGAGATTCCGCGGCTTTCCGGCGCCGCCGCTGGCCGGGTCGTAGTTCGACTCGGCGACGATCTTGTCCACGACCTCCATTCCCTTCGTGACCTCGCCGAAGGCGGTGTACTGGCGGTCGAGGAACAGGGAGTCCTTGACGACGATGAAGAACTGCGAGGAAGCGGAGTCGGGGCTCGAGGAGCGCGCCATCGAGAGGATGCCGCGGCGATGCGACGTGTCGTTGAACTCGGCCTTGACGTTGACGGGGGCCCCGGTCGCGTCCTTGTTGCCGCCGGTGCCGTAGCGCGTGGTCGGCGTCTCGGGCTGCTTCGTATTGGGGTCGCCGCCCTGGATCATGAAGTCGGGAATCACCCGGTGGAAGAGCGTCCCGTCGTAGAAGCCCTTCGCCGAGAGGTCGACGAAGTTCTTCACGTGGTTCGGCGCCTTGTCGTAGAAGAACCTGACCGTCACGTCGCCCTGCGAGGTCTTGAGGATCGCGAGCGTATGGGCGTAGTCACGGGGCTTGGTCACTTTCGGCTCCTTTTTCGGCGCCTCGGCGGCGGCCGCGAGGGATGCGGCGAGAAGAGCCGCGGCGAGGGCGAAACGCCGGCCCGATGCGGTTCGAGTTCCGTTCACGGGCGAACCTCCTTGGCGGGGTGGATTCCACCGGCTCCTTGTCGTGCGGCCGGCGCCGACGGATGATAGACCGAACGCCGCCGTGGAGGTCGGCCGATGCTCGCCGACGCGTTCCTCAGCCTCGTCCGGAAGGCGACCCGGGACCTCGATCTCGACGAGATCCGGGCTGAGGTGGCCGCACTGGCCGCGCGGTCCCCGGACCTCACGACGCGCCAGCGGGCCGATCGAATGGTGCGCCGGGCCGCGCGGCGCGCCGCGGCCCTCGGCGCCCTCGCCAGCCTGCCGCCGGGCTGGGCGGCGGTCGCGGCCGTGGCGCCGGAGCTCTCGGCGCTGATCATCCTCCAGAGCCGGCTGATTGTCGGTCTGCACGTGCTCTACGGCGGAACGCCCGAGCCCGACGAGCGGGCCCTCGAGGTCCTCGCCGGCGTGGCGGCGGGTGCCGGCATCAACGTCGGGCGCCGGCTGACCGCCCGGGCGGCGGAGGAGGTGGCGGCCCGGATCGCGGTCCGGATCGCCGGGCGTGAAGCGACGCGCTTCGTGCCCCTCGCCGGCGTGGCGGCCTCGGCGGCGCTGAACTATGCGGCGGTCCGCGCGGTGGGCCGCGCCGCGCTGGCGCGGGTCATCCGGCTCTACGGACCGCCGGAGATATCCGGCCCCTCGCCCGTCGTCGACGTCAAGGGAGAGGTCGCCTGAGCCGCCGAGGCGCCGGGTTTCCGCTCCCGGACCGGGCCGACGTCGTCGTGGTCGGGACCGGGCTTCTCGGCCTCGCCCTCGCTCTCGAGCTCGCGCGCCGCGGCGTCGAGACGATCGTCGTCGGCGACGGGACCTCCGGCGCTCCGGCGTCTTCCTCGTCCGGCCCCGCCGGATTCGTCGACGCTCAGGCACGCCCCGGCCCGGCTCCCGAGGCGCTCCGCGACCTGACGCTTCTCTCCCGCCGGCTCTGGGGCGACTGGATCGAGACGCTGGAGGAGGAAACGGCCCTCCCGTGCGAGTACGACGTCCGCGGCGGCCTTTCGGTGGCCCTCACCGAGGCGGAGGAGGTCGTTCTCGACCGGGCCCTCGACTGGCAGCGGTCGCGGGCGCTGACGTTCGAGGTGCTCCCGGGCGAGGAGGTGCGTGCCCGCGAGCCGGGACTCTCCGCCGAGGTCCGGGCCGCCTTCTCGTTCCCCGACGACGGCCAGCTGCCGCCGGCGCGGCTCGTCCGCGCCGTCTCCCTCGCCGCCCGCCGCGCGGGCGCGACGGTCGCCGAGCACGCGGTCCCGGGGGCGGTGCGCGTCGAGAACGGATGCGTGGCCGGCGTCGAGACCGAACGCGGGCTCGTCCGGGCCGATGTCGTCGTGAACGCGGCCGGAGCCCGGGCCGCTCTTCTGGCCGGCGTGCCGGCACTTCCCGTCGTTCCGGTCCGGACGCCCTTCCTCCTCCTCGATGCCGCGGCGGACCCCGAACGCCTCTCACGCTTCGTCCACGGAAGAAACTGCAGTTTCGTGCCGCGCCGCGACGGAACGCTCGTCGTTACGGGACCTCTCGGCGGCGAGGGCCTCGACCCCCGGCTCACGGCCGGCGAGGCGGCGGAACTCCTCGCCGAAGCCGTCCGGATCGTCCCGTCGGCCGCCGCCTACCCGGTCCTCGCCGCGTGGTCGTCGCCGTCGGCCGGGTCCCCCGACGGCGGGCCCCTCCTCGGCGAGACCGCTCTTTCGGGACTCGTGGCGGCCGCCGGCGAAGGGCGGGACGAGATCCTGCTCGCCCCGGCGGCGGCGCTTCTCCTGGCGGACCTCCTGACCGGAAAGACGCCGCCTCTCCCTCCCGGGCCGTTCTCGCCGGCGCGCTTCGGCTTCTGAGCTCTCCTCCTCCGTGCTAATGTTTCGGCTCTCCCCGATGGCTATGAAGAAGACAGCGATGTACCGAGCGATCCGCGGGACGGCGAACGCGGCCTGGACCGGCTTCCAGTGGGTGAACCGGCGCCTGCCGGCGCGCGCGTTCAAGCCGGCCTGGTCGCCGGAGACGCTCCCGAAGAGCTGGGAGCGGACGAAGCCTCCCCTCGGATTCCCGCGCCGGACGGATTCCCTCTGCCCCACCTGCACGAAGGAAGTCCGCGACGACATCCTGAACGGCACACGGGAGCTCCGGGACCTCGTCGACGGGCGCCCCGGGGAGATCCCGGCCGACATCGTCCAGCGGGGAAGCGAGATCTGGATGGTCAAGACGTGCCCGAAGCACGGCACGTTCGAGGACCTGATGTCGAGCGACGCCGCCTTCTTCGCCCGGCTCGAGGAGAACTTCTTCGGGCGGGACGTGAAGATCGCGAAGGACGCCCTGCACGACCACGGCTCGGCGTCGATGCGCTACGGACGCGGCGCCGTCCTCACGGTCGACCTGACGAACCGCTGCAACATGATGTGCAATCCCTGCTTCATGGACGCGAACCAGGTGGGCTACGTCCACGAGCTGACGTGGGAGGACATCAAGGAGATCCTGGACAACGCGGCGTCCATCAAGCCGCGCCGCCAGATGTCCGTCCAGTTCTCGGGGGGCGAGCCGACGCTCTCCCCGCACTTCCTCGCGGCGATCCGGTACGCCCGCGAGATCGGCTACTTCTCCGTCCAGTGCGCCACGAACGGAGTCCGCTTCGCCCAAGAGCCCGGATTCGCGAGGGCTGCGGCCGAGGCGGGCCTCCGGCTCGCCTACCTCCAGTTCGACGGCATCGGGAACGAGCACAATGAGCATCGGGGGGTTTCGAACCTCTTCGACGTGAAGCTCGCCGCGCTCGACGCCCTCAAGGCGGCCGGGATCGACGCGACGCTGGTCATCACGATCGTCAAGGGCGTGAACGACAACCAGGTCGGCGAGATCATCCGGTTCGCCGTCCGGAACGTCGACAAGATCAACGCGCTCTCCTTCCAGCCCGTCTCCTTCACGGGACGGGACGAGGAGATCGACGACGAGACGCGGAAGAAGCA
>DATIWM010000308.1:0-3757 GCA_035519355.1 Thermoanaerobaculia bacterium
GAGCGGATCTCGAGGCGGCCGCCCTCGAGCCGGTAAGTCCCCGTCAGCGGAGCGTGCTTCGGCCGGGCCTCGTACGGTCTGCCGTCCACCCATGTCGTCACGACCCGGCTCTTCTCGCCGAAGAGCGTCCCCTCTATGACGACGAGGTTCGCCGACTTCCCGGCCGCGATCTCGCCGGCCCGTGCCTCGAGGCCGAGCATCTTCGCGGGCACGGTCGTGAGCGCCGCGAGGAGGTCGTCGGCCGAGAGCCCCCGCGCCCGGGCCTTCCTCAGGCGATCGGGCAGGACGTCGACCTCGGGAAGTCCGTGGGTCGTCAGCGCGAAGGAGAGTCCGGCGTCGCGGAGCCAGCGCGGATTGGACGGCGCGCGGTCCCAGTGCCGGAGACGCGACAGCGAGACGTCGACCCAGTCGTCGTCGTCGTCGATCGACGGCGCGGCCGGGAAGGCGAGCGTGAGGATGATCTCGGGAGACAGGGCCTTCACCTCGTCCATCAGGACATAGGCATCCGCGCCGCCGACGACTCGCGTCCTGAGGCCGGATTCCCCCGCGAGCTTCCCCGCGCGGAGGAGCGCGAGGACGTCGGAGGTCTCGAAGAGGACCGGTTCGCTTCCGGAGACGGCCTCGCCGAGCGCCGCCCACGCCTCGACCCGGTCGGGGCGCGGCAGCGACGGCTTCGCCCTCCAGGCCGCCTCCGCGTCGCGGTACCAGCGCGCATCCGAGAAGGTCTGGCGGACGACCGCCGCGACCCCCATCTTCGAGGACGGGTACTCCCTGCCCCTCTCGCGGCCCGGAGCGTCCAGGGAGACGATCTCCGCCGCCCTCGGCACCACGAGGTTCCTGGAGACCGGGCCGTCCCCGAGCGACAGGACGGCGCTGTGGCCGCGGAAGACACCCGCGTCGGGAACCGCGTTGACGAGGGTGAAACCGAGCTCGCGAAGCGCGGCGAGCGCCTCCGGATTGACCCGGAGCTCCGCCGAGGCGCGGCGCTCGGGCGTCACCCGGGGGATCGGGTGGGCGTTGCCGGCGGGCTCGGGCGTCGGGGTCGGCGAGGGCGCCGGGAGTCCGCGGGGAGCCGCCGGATCGTCCTCCGGCGGCCGCTCGTTCTTTCCCGCGAGTCGGCTGAGCGTGACGTACGCGTCGATGAGGCCCGGATAGACGCTCTTCCCGGCGAGGTCGATCTCCGTCGCGTCGGCCGGAACGGACACGGCGCCCGCCGGTCCGACCGCCGTCACGAGGCCGTCGCGGATGACGATCGTCCCTTTGTCGATCGCCTTCCCTGGCGCCGTGACGACCTTCCCGTTCACGAGCGCCCAGACATCCGGCTGGTCGGCGGCGCGGGAAACCCCGGCCGGGATCAGGGCGAGGGCGGCGCCGAGCACCGCGGCGCGGATCCGGAACTTCACGCGTTCACCTCCAGGATTCGATCGCCTCGACAACCAGGGACTCGCCGAGGAAGTCGACGGTCTCGCCGGCCGTCTTTCCGAGGAGCGCCTTCCCCGCGTCGGAGAGGTAGGAAAAGACGGCCTCTTCGGGCTTCGAGTCCCACGGACCGAGGAGCGTGATGGCCTTCCGTCCGGAGGGGCCCGAAAGCGTCACCCGAACGCCGGGGCGGATCTCCGTCCGGTCGATCGTGGCCGGGTCGATCGGCCGGGCCCGGGTCAGCTCCTCCTGGAGCTTTCCGGCCCGGACCGAGAGGAGCTGCTGTTTCTCGCGCCGGGCCTTGTACTCGAAGTTCTCGGTGAGATCCCCCTCGGCGGCGGCGAGCGCGATCCCCTTCGTGTTCTCCGGGATCTCGACCTTCAGGATCCGCTCCAGCTCCTGCCGCTTCCGCTCGATCGCCTCCGGCGTCACGAAGAAGGTGTCGGCGGCCGCCGTCCGGAACTCGGGAAAACGCATCTCGGCCGCGGCGACGAGGCCGTCGCGGCGGATCTTCTCCAGCTCGTTGTGCCTCGAGAGGGCCTCCAGGAAGGCGCGGGCCTCCTCGAGCGTCGCCTGTTTCACGAGCCAGGCGGCCGCGAGCCCCGTCCGGTCGAACATCTCGCGCACTTTCGTCCGGAGGGACCCGAGCTCGTCCCATGAAACGGCGTCGAGAAGGCGTCCCAGGATCTGCGCGTTCAGGCGCGCCCGGAGCGCCTCGTCCTCCCCCGCCTTCTGCGCGTACCAGACGAAAGCCCGGGGGCCGGCCCGCGGCGACGAGAGGATCTTGGCGTGCGTCCTGTCGCGGGCTTCCGGCGAGAGCCGGAGAAGGGCCCGGTCCATCCACTCCAGCGTCCGGCCGTCCTCCTCCTTGAAGAACCATTCGTGAAGGATGGCGGGCGCCTCCTCCGGCCGCCGGGAGACGACCAGGTCGAGCGCTTTCTCGCGCATCGTCCGGTCCGGGAGGTGCGGCAGGAGCGCCAGAGGCTTCTCGAGGACGTGGGTCTCGACGGCGAGCGCCAGCGCGATGCCCGGGACCTTCTCGACGAGAACGGCGATCTCGAAGGCCCGGGCCGGGTCCGCGTCCTCCAGCCGCTCCGCCTCGGCGGCGAGAGCTTTCGCCATCGCGGCGGCGAGCTCCGGAGAGCGCTTGTGGTTCTTCCGGAACAGGTCGATCCGCTCGGCGAGCGGCGCTTTCTCGAACTTCGCGAGGAGCGTCGTGTCGGCCGCACCGGCCGAGGCCGACCACTCGACGCTCGCGTTCTTCCCCGAGCCGTGGACGACGACCTGCGGGTTCTTCCGCGCGGCCGTCCACCAGGAGGACCAGGCGTCGTCGGGGACGAGCCCTTTCATCGACTCCTTCAGCTCGGCCAGCGTCACGACGCGCCCGTACGACTCCACGAGACGCCGCACGGCACCCGCCGCGTCGCCGGCCACCGCGCGGGCGAGCGCCCCGGGATCGGTCAGCTTCTCCCTCAGGAAATGCCCTGCGGGGAGCGGTTGCAGGCTCTTCGCCGCGACGCCGATCGGGATCGAGACCCCCTTGGCCCCCTCGAAGTCGATCCGGACGGCGTCGAGGGCGAAGTTCGTCTCCACGACCCGGCCCGCGCCGCGCCCGGGCATGACGAAACAGCTCCCCACTTCGAAGGGGATCCACTTTTCGACCTTTTCGAGGCGGGCGAGCCCGTCGGCGGGTTCCTTCGCCTCCCGGAACCGGAACCGGCCGAGAAGGGCGTTGAGCGACGGCGCCTCGGGGAAGGCCGCCGCGAGGGCGTCCTCGAAGAGTTTGTGGAACCCGTCGGGCGTCGACGGGGTGGCGCCGGCGCGGACGGCCTCCTTCAGGAGCGTCCAGCGGAGCGGACCGATTCCCGGCTCGAGGGCCTGCTCTTTCAGCGCCGCCTCCGCCGCCCCGGCCATCGCCTGGAGCCGCCCCTTCTGGGAGTGCGGGGCGCGCGCGAGGCCGCGGACGGCCGCGAGAAGGAAGTCGGAATGGGTCAACGGATCGTCGAGCGCCTCCTTGAAGGCCGATTCGACGAGGTCGTACCGCTTTTCCGAGAAGAGGGAGCCGAGGTCCGCGACGCTGAGCACCGTCCCGTCAGTTCCCCAGGAGGCCCTTCTTCAGATCCTCCGAAGGGGGCTTGGGGCCCAGCCAGAGGGAGAAGACGGCGTCGGCGAACTCCTTCCCTTCCGCGGAGAAGAGATCCTTCCCCTCGTGCGAGAGCGTCGTGCCCTTCCCCGGGAGGTAGGTGAACGACATGGTCTGGCCGTCCTTCAGGTCGGGGACCGTGGCGATCATCTTGTCGATCGCCGCCTTCTGGTTCGCCGCCAGCGCCTTCGCGTT
>DATIWM010000309.1:0-6042 GCA_035519355.1 Thermoanaerobaculia bacterium
CAGGAGCTCCGCCGCGGTGGGGAGCTTCGGATCCATCCGGTACCCGAGATTGTTGCGGAGGCCGTTCACGGCGGGGAGGGTCCCCGTGAAGATCGTCCCGTGCGACGGGAGCGTCAGCGGGACATGGCTGTAAGCCCTCTCGAAGAGGAGCGCCTCTTTCCGGAAGGCGGAGAGAACGGGCGTCTCCACGTCCGTGTAGCCGTACATCGGCAGGTGGTCCGACCGGAGCGTGTCGATCGAGACGAGGACGATCGGGGCTCCGGGCCAGCTCGTCGCCACGGGCCGGCCCTTGCCGCAGCCCCACGTGACGAGCAGGAGGGCGAAGAGGGCCGCCGCCGGAGAGCGCCGAGCGCCCGGGCGGAGGATCCCCGGCCGCGGTCTCATCCTCAGCCGCCGAACCGCCGGTCGGTCGGGAACTTCGACGCGGCCGTCCGCCGGACGGATTCCGCCCCCGGGCGGTCGCCGACGACCGTGAGCGTCTTCACGGCCAGGGCGTAGGCCGAAGGCGTCGGGTTCGCCGTCACGAGGCTCCGGACGGTCTCCCGGACCTCGGCGAGGCGTCCCTCGGCTGCGTAGAGCGCCGCCAGCCCGCTGTAGGCGTCGAGATTCAGGGGCAGGAGGCGGATCTCCTCCCGGTACTCGGCCTCGGCTTCGGGGAGGCGCTGCATCCGGCCGAGAATCTCGCCCCGGAGGGAGTGGAGACCTTCGAGGGGCATCGCCCCCTTCGTCTTCTGGAGCTCGAGAGCCTTGTCCACGAACGTGAGCGCATTCGTCAGGTCGTTCCGGGCGATGGCGACTCTCGCGAGGACGAAATACGGGAACCGCTTGTGCGGGCGCGCCTCGATGGCCAGGCGGGCGGCGGCCTCCGCGGCCGACCAGTCCCGGCGGGCGAGAAAGACGCGGGCGAGAAGGTCCTCGGCGTCCGGGTCGCCCCGGTCACGCGCGATCTCGGCGTGCTTCTGGGCCTCGTCGATCTTCCCGAGCTTCAGGCAGAGGTCGGCGACGTTCAGGAAATAGTGCGTCGCCCCCTCGGGCGACAGCGCGATTCCTTTCCGGAGGGCGGCGAGAGCTTCCTCGTTCCGCCCGAGTTTCTGGAGGCACTGCGAATAGAGATACCAGACGTCGAGCATCCGGGGGTTCCCGTCCAGGAGCTTCCGGAAGATGGCGAGGGCCGCCTCGTACTGCTTGTCCTGGAAGAGGCCCGATCCATCCTTGAGGCTCCGGACGACGAGGATGTCGTCCTTGGGGTCCGGGAGCGGCCCGCTTCCCGCCGTCGCACCGCTCGAGAGATAGCCGAGCGAGGCGAGCTTCTTCGCCTCCTCGGCGCTCACCTCGGAAGGCGCCGTGAAGGCCGCGCGACGCTTCTCCATCTCGATCCGGAGCGTCCGGAAAGGCGCGGGCTTTCCCCCGGCGAGGTTCTCGTTCTCGGCGGGATCCCGGGCGACGTCGTACAGCTCCGGCTTCGGCGCCTCGATGTACTGCCACGGATGGTCGAGGAGCGAGGCGAGGTCGCTCCACCCGAAGTGGATCCGCGGGTAGAGGGTCTCCGCGTAGATCGTCCGCACGGGCTTCTCCCCGGCGGCCACGTCGAGGACGGAGACCGTCCCGGGAGGCGCCGGGACGTCCGGGATCCCGGCCGCCCGGACGATGGTGGTGAAGAGGTCGGAGAGCTGGACCGGCGTCGGGACGCTCTGGCCGCCGCTTTCCCCTTTCGGGAGCTTCACGAGGAGCGGCACCTGGAGCGCGAAACGGTAGAGAAAGATGCCGTGCTCGTCCTCGCCGTGCTCGCCCAGCCCCTCGCCATGGTCCGACAGGACGATGACGAGGGCTCGATCCCAGATCCCCTTCCTCTTGAGGACGTCGAAGAAGCGCCCGACCAGCTCGTCGGACCAGGCGATCTCCCCGTCGTACTCGCGGCCGCGATACCGGCTGGAGAAGGGCTCCGGGGGCTCGTACGGGGCGTGCGGCTCGTAGAGGTGGAGAAAGGCGAAGAAGGGCCTGTCGGCCGGTCGCTGCTCCACCCAGGCCGCGAGCAGCGCCTCCGTCTCGTCGCCTCCGCGCTGGACCCGGCTGAGGGCCTGGCCCGCCTGCTTCGGCTCCACGGTGTCCTCCCAGTAATCGAAGCCCCGGGCGATGCCGCTTCCCCCGTTGAGGACGATGCTCGAGACGGCGCCCCCGGTGTCGTAGCCGGCCTTCTTCAGGAGACCCGCCGCCGTCGGCAGCTTCGGATCGAGCCGGTAGCCGAGGTTGTCCCGGAGGCCGTTCACGGCCGGGAGGGTTCCCGTGAAGATCGTTCCGTGCGAGGGGAGCGTCAACGGAACGTGGCTGTAGGCGTTCTCGAACCGGATGGATTCCTTGGCGAAGGCGGAGAGGACCGGCGTGTCGACGCCGGCGTACCCGTACATCGGCAGGTGGTCGGACCGGAGCGTGTCGATCGAGACGAGGACGACCGGCGCGCCCTTCCAGCTCTTCGCCGTGGGACGGCCCTTCCCGCAGCCGGATGCGGCGAGCACGAAGGCACCGAGGACCCCGAGGGTGAAGAGCGGTGCGAGGAGGAGACGGCGGGCGCGTCGGCGGCCAATCACGCGCGGAGGTTCTCAGGTCCGGCAGCCGTCATCAAGGGAAAACCCCGGGCGGCGGGGCCGCCCGGGGGTCGAGTGAGCGTGGAGGGGAATGGGGAACCCGGCCGGTGCCGGGTTCCCCGGGAAACGACTAGAAGCTGAGGCGGGCGCCGAACCGCCAGATGCGTGGCGACTGCTGCTCGGCGATGTTGTTGTCCCGCACATCCACGGCGGTCGCGGTTCCGGCCGGGTCGTAGATGCGGGTGGTCCGCTGGAGGACCGTGTTCCGGTTCAGGACGTTGAAGACGTCGGCCATCAGCGTGATGTTGAGCGGGCCGACCGTCACGACCTTCGAGAGGCCGAGGTCCCACTCGAAGACCGAATTGAGCCGGCTGTCGTTGACGAGTCCGAGCGTGTACTGCGAGTTCCGGTTGATGTTCCCGTCGAGGGTCCTTCCGATGATGCTCGACACCTGGCGGTAGTACGGGACCGGGTACCCCTCGCGGGCATAGATGCTCGTCGAGAGGTTGAAGTCGAGCGGGAGGGTGTACATGCCGGAAGCCGTGGCCTGCCACCGGGCGTTGATGAAGACCTGTGTCTTGGCGCCCGAGATGGCGCCGGGGGACGCGGTGACGATGCCGCCGTCCGACTCCGACCCAACGATTCCACCGCCGGAGTTGTTGATGTTGGACGGGTTGCCCTGCCCCTCGGCCAGCCCATGCTGGGTCCAGTCCGAGTACTGGAAGTTGAGGCGCGCCATCCACTTGTCGGAGTAGCGCTTCGTGGCGCTCGCGTCCACCGACCAGTAGGTCTGGTAGTAGCCGGGCCGTTGCGTCTGGATATTCGCGGTGGTCAGGACGCCCGGGTTCAGGTTGCATACGTTGATCATCTGCGGCGTGCCGTTCGGTATGGGGTACGGGCCGGCCGCGGTGCAGGTGTAGTTGCTCGACCCGAGGATCAGGCCGGTCGTCTCGTCGATGGACGGGGTATACGTGAAATTGTAGAGGTGCCGGTACGTGCCGCCCAGGGCGACGACGAAGGCCGGCATCACCTCGTGCTCGAATCCGAGCAGGAACTCGTTCACCGACGGCGTCTTCATGTTGTAGTTGGTCATGTTGATCGCCGACGACTTGTTCGGGTTGGACGGGTCGACGTAGTACGAACCGACGACGCCCCCGGCGAAGTCGACTTCGCCATGATCCACGATGTGGTTTCCGTTCGCGTCGTTCCAGTTGTAATAGAGGTTCGACGTGCCGTACGGCGCGTTCGAGTCATAGGTCGGCACGCCGCCGCCGAGCTGGTTGACGAAGTGGGCGAAGCTCGCCTTCACGAGCGTCTTGCCCTGGTCGCCGATCGCGTAGGTGAGGCCGAGGCGCGGCGAGAGGTTCCTCCAGATGAGGGAGCCGGTCCCCGTGACAGTGAACCCTGTCATCCCTACCTCGGGCCAGTTCGCCGGCCCGTAGGCCGGGTCGGGGACGACGGCCGGCAGGTTGTTCGACTGCTGGTAGTCGTACCGGACGCCGACGGTCGCCGTCAGCTTGTTGATCGTCATCGTGTCGGAGAGGAAGCCGTTGTAGTAGTTCTGGGCGACAGCCCGGACGGCGGGACGGACGAACACCGCGTTCCCCTGGTCCGTGAAGCCCTGCCCCGGCGCGTAGCCGATGATGCCCTGCGGCCAGCTGGTCGAGGAGTCGACCGGCGTCGACCGGTAGTTGAATCCCATCTTGATCTCGTGGCCGACGCTTCCGGTCCGGAGGAAGACGGACGGGGTCGCGGTGACCTGCGTCTGCGGCCGGAACGTGCTGTACTGGTAGTAGCTGTTGTGCCAGATGGCGTTCTCGTCCTGGTAGGCCTGCGTCTGGCCGGGCGTCGTGAAGCCGAAGCCGCCGATGACGCGGGAGTAGGCGACCGTGGCGAAGACGTCGGAGCTGAAGATGTGCGAATCCTCCAGCTTGTAGAGCTTCGTGGGGCCGGTCTGGGTGAAGGCCGTCTCGGGCGGGCGCGTCGGGCTGGCGTTGCGCCCGATCTTGTTCTTGTCAGCATAGGAGTAGACGGCCGTGAAGGTGTTCTCCGGCAGCAGCTGCGCGTTCAGCTTCCCGCCGAAGTCCTCGAGGACCGTGTTGTCCGGGTAGCCGCTGGCCACGATGTTGTTGATCTGGCTTCGGCCGTAGCTGCCCCAGAGCCAGAGCTTGTCCTTGACGACCGGGCCGCCCACTTCGGCGCCGTAGTCCTGGATGCTCTTGATCTGGTTGCCGATGGCCGCCTGGTTGGTCCGGATCAGCTGGGCTTCCAGCTCCGGCGAGATGTTGTTCGACTGGAGCTTGTTGCTGGTGCCGATGACGCGGGCTGACCCGTGGACGTCGTTCGTCCCGCGCTTGGTGACCATGTTGAGCTGGGTGCCGGGCGTCTGGATCGACGCGTCGGCGCCGCCGGTCACGACGTTCATCTCGGCGAAGGAGTCGAAGTCGTAGTAGGCCGGCGAGGAGCCGAGGGCGCCCATGTCGGTGATGTTGACGCCGTCGACGTTCCAGGTCCCCTGGAAGCCGTCGGTTCCCTTGCCGACGTAGACCGACTGCTGGCCGCTCTCGGAGCCGCCGACGTTGACGCGGTCGATCTGCACGCCGGGGGCCGACTGGAGGATGACCCACGGGTCGCGTGCGGTCGGGATGCCTTCCAGCTCGACCTTGCCGATCTGCTCGTTGGCGCCCGTCGAGCGCTTGTCGAGGAGCGGGCTCTCGCCCGTCACGACGACGCTCTCCTGAACGCCCGCGAGCTTCATCGTCACGTTGACCTGCGTGTTGTCGTTGACCGCGACGATGATGCCCTTCCGGGTCAGCTTCGCGAAGCCCTGCAGGCTGAATTCGAGGGTATAGGTCGCGGGCGAGAGGTGGACGAACCGGACTTCACCGTTCAGGTTCGTGACCTGCGTGACCGGGGCACCGATGCCCGTCAGCGTGGCGCTCACGCCGGGCAGCGGGGCCGCCTGTTCGTCGGATACCTTGGCGTAGAGGTTTCCCGTCTGCGCCTGGCCGAAGGCGATTCCGGAGGTCAGGAGAAGCGCGACCGCCAGGACTCCGGCGCCGCGCCATCCCTTGTTCTTCAGAAACTCCATATGACCTGCCTTTCTCTGTTTTCGTTCGGTGATGAATCCGAAAACCCTGGACTGCGCTTCTTCATGTCTTCCCCCAATAACTACCTCCTCCTTCTGAAAAGATATTGAATGTCCGTTCCGGGTCTCGACCGGTTCGTTTGGAACGCGACCGCACCAACCGCACACATAGAACGAGACTTTTCAAAAGAGCCTAGACCAATTCCCGGCGTCTCTCAAGCAAGATCGTGGCCTCGGAAGTCTGGTCTTATGCATCACTCCACCCTCCAGCAGCTTCACTTGAGAAGTGCTTTGTTATCAACAGTTTCCTTTCGATCTCCCGATGGCTTTTTCCGGCCGATTCGAACAGGTCAAAAGGCTCCGATACGGCTT
>DATIWM010000310.1:0-5560 GCA_035519355.1 Thermoanaerobaculia bacterium
AGACGCCCGGCGGGCCGATCGAATACGGCCTCGCCGGTGACGGTCCTCCGGTTCTGGCCGTGCACGGTGCCGGCGGCGGGTTTGACCAGGGCCTGGAGATTGCCGACCCGCTGGTCCGGATCGGCTTTCGAGTCGTCGCGATGTCCCGCTTTGGCTATCTGCAGGCTCCTTTGCCTGTCGACGCCTCGCCCGCCGCGCAAGCGGATGCGTACGCCTGTCTGCTCGACGCTCTCGACATCCAGCGTGTTGCCGTCGTCGGTGCCTCTGCCGGGGCGCCCTCGTCGATGCAGTTTGCGCTGAGGCATCCCGACCGCACCGCGGCTCTCGTTCTCCTGGTTCCCGCTGCCTACCCCACTCAGGTCGAGCAACGGCCGGGGGGCGCCGTGCCGAAGCGGATCCCGGCCGCCCTCAAGCTTCTGTTCGATGCCGCGCTCAAGTCGGACTTCCTCTTCTGGGCCGCTTCCAGGATCGCCCGGACCGCCATGCTCCAGGCGATTCTGGGCACGCCGGCATCGGTGGTCCGGAACGCGAGCGCCGAGGAGCGCGCGCGGATCGCGGGCGTCCTGGATCACGTTCAGCCACTGAGCCGGCGCAGGCTGGGGCTGCTCAACGACGTCTCGATCGTCCCCTCCCTCCCGCGATACGAGCTCGAGCGAATTGCCGCGCCGACGCTCATCCTGGGCATGGCCGACTGTCTGTACGGGACCTATCCGGGCGCCCGTTATTCCGCCGAGCATATTCCGCGCGCCCGCTTCATCAGCTTTTCGAATGGCGGGCACTTGTGGGTCGGGCATCAGAAAGAAGTCATGGCCGAGATTGCGGGTTTCCTGAGAGATGCGGCTGGACACGCGCGTTGAAGCGGACTCGCTCCGCTCGCCCCGGGCGGCGTATCGTTCGACGAGTTGAAGGAGGCCCGAGACACGAATGCATTTCCTCCTGTTCTACGAGACCGCCCCGGACTACCTGGAGCGGCGAGCCGAGTTCCGGGCGGAACACCTCACCCTCGCCTGGCAGGCCGCCGACCGGGGCGAGCTCCTTCTGGGAGGAGCGGTCGGCGACCCCGTCGAGGGCTCGATCCTGCTCTTCCAGGGAGAGTCGCCCGACGCGGCCGAGCGGTTCGCCCGGACGGACCCGTACGTGACCCACGGCCTCGTCACGCGGTGGCGCGTCCGTCCGTGGATCACGGTGGTCGGTGCCGGCTCGACGGCGCCCCTGAGGCCGTAGCCGAGGCCTTCTCCCCTTCCGCCAGCCACTGCCGGATCTGGTCGTAGACCTCGCGGCTGCCGAGCAGGTCGAGGTGCTTGAGTCCGTAGAAGACGCACTTCCGCGCTCTCGGAATCGGCAGCGCGAGGGACTCCTCGTGATGCTGGCCGAGCGCACTCGTGACGGGAACCAGACCGTCACCCGTCAGTCTCTTTCTGGTGTCGCCGGGATCCGGCCGCTTGCTGGCCGCGATCGCAAAGCACTTCACGCGGGGCGGCAGGGGGACGAACCGCCGCGGATCCCGGGAATCTTCGCCGCACCGACCTCTCCAGTCCTCGTCCAGCAGGCTGCCATGACGAAGATCCTTGACTCCGGCGCTCCGGATCGCGCCCAGCTTCGTCAACGGGGCCGTATACGGGCTGAGCCCGAGGAGAACGTCCGCCCAGTGCCCCGCCCGCTCGAGGGGCGACCCGTGGTGCGGCGTTCCGAG
Source organism: Thermoanaerobaculia bacterium (assembly GCA_035519355.1). Lineage (GTDB taxonomy): Bacteria > Acidobacteriota > Thermoanaerobaculia > UBA5066 > UBA5066 > DAOMFB01. The sequence goes on from DATIWM010000310.1 coordinate 1,694, forward strand.
AAAGACCATCTTCTTCAGGCGGGACGGCCACCGGTGGCCCGCGAGCTTTCCATAATGGCAGGCGCTTCGCGCCACCAGACCGCCCATGCTGTGGCCGACGATGACCAGCTCCTGGACCGGTTCGGGCCACTCCTCAAGCAGACGTTCCATCAATCGGGAGCACTCGCGTCCGTTCGTGGAGATGTGACGGCCGCTGTTGTAATGAAGGTAGACCGGCGTGTAGCCCAGATCGCGAGCGAGCGAAGCTCCGTGGTCGTGTCCCCCGCGGTGCCATCCCCGGTCGTCCCTGCAGAGCCCGTGCAGGAGCACGACGAGCCGGCCGCCGGCGGGGGAAAAGGCGGCGGCGAGTTCCCCGCGGTTCAAGGACAACGGCTGGCCGTCCCGGCGAAAGCTCATGCCAATCGCCAGCGGGTTGTCGGTCGCAGCCAGGTGGTCTCCGACCACGCCATTCAGCACGGCGATCAGCGCGTCGCGCCGAGGGGAAGAGGGAGCGCTCTCGTGCCGGATTGTCCCCGGCGCGAGCGCGGTGTCGAGCCCGAACCCGACGATCCGGGTGACGCCGTGAATGCTCCGGTAGACGAGGCCGGGAATCCCGCCAAGCGGAGCCCGGCGCCCCCGACCGAATATCGGCGAGAGGCGCACGATGCTCCCGTGGATGTTCTCGACGATGTCCGTCACACCCGTCACGGCGGAGACGACCAGCCGGCCGACACCCCGCACGTCGGCTGATCGCCCGGAGGCCGGTCGCCCGTGGCTCCTGCTCATCTGGCGGCGGACGACATCAGGCGAAGATCATTCCTTCCTGGGCCTGACCTCGATCGTGGGATGGGGTTCGTACAGCCTGAGGAAGGCGTTGACGCTCTCCTGCTGGGCGGTCTTCAGGGCCGTTCGGAGCTGGATCACCTCGAGCGCCTGTGCCAGCATCCGCGGGCCCCCCAGGTATTTCGGTGCCTTCTCCCTGAAGAACGCCTCGACCTCGGCCCGATGCGCCTCGTCACTGAAAATGATCGCGAACCAAGGGAAATCCGCGGGCGCATCGCGCGGCAGCCGCTCGGCGAGCCGGTCGAAGTTCGCCACGAGGAACGCCCACGCCTGGGGAAACGTCTCGCGATTCGCCCTTTCCGCCCAGAGGATGTCGATCGACTCCCGCGCGTCGAACTCGCTCGAGAGCGTCAGCGCGAGCGCCGCCGTCACGACCGACGGATCGCGGAACTGCCCGATCGCGTCGAAGAGGCGCTCGCGCTCCCGCCGGTCCGACGTCTTCTTCGCCTCCGCGAGGTACGCCTGGAAGAGCTCCATGTTCCCGTGCCGGGCGGCGACGCCGAGGACGCCGGACACCATGAGGGAGTCGACGGCGCTTCGATCCTTGAGCCAGGCTTTCGCGAGGCGGCCCGCCTCGGCCACGAGAGCCGGTTCGTCCCCCTCGTTCGCCACGAACGGCACGAGCGCCTGACGCAGGAGCTGCGTCTCCTCGTCCTCGCCTTTCTCGCGCTTCCAGCCGAGCGCTCGTGCCCGTGCGCCGAAGGCCTCGCTCACGAAGCGGCGATAGCGCGGTCTCATTTCGTCCGTGACGAGGAAGTCGCTCGGCCTCGCGGCAATTTGCTGAACGACCTCGACGACGGGCCGGTCCGGGTCGTTCGCGAAGACGGGGACGAGCGCGAGCGCCGTGGCCATGGGCACCTCGCCGCTGCGCGAGAGAGCACCCAGGTCCGACAGCGTCGCGACGCGCTCTCCGGCCGAAAGGTGCTTCCCGCGGTCCGCGAGGAGCTTCCCGAGAAGGTCCTCCTTGTAGAGGACCCGGTAATACCCGTTCCCGGCGTTCGCAAGAACCCGGTCCGGGCACGCCCCCGCGAGTTCGAGCTCGCCCGACGGCTCGGTCAGGAGCGTGCAGGTCGCCCGGGCGCCGGGATCGCCCGTCCTCGCGCAGACCGGCACGCGCCACGTCGTCTCGGTCGAGCCCGTGGAGCCGGTCGGCAGGAAGCGCTTCTGCGAAAGAAGCAGCTTCGGCGCGCCGCTCCCGCACACCAGCCCTGCGGTCACGAGCGGGACGCCCGGCTGGTCGAGAAAGGAGCGGAACGCCGGGACGACGGCCGGTCTCATCGTCGCGTCGGCGATCGCCGCGACGAAGTCGTCCACGGTCGCGTTCCCCCAGGCGTGGGAGATCAGGTAGCGCTGGATCCCCTTGCGAAAGCCCTCCTCGCCGGTCCACCCTTCGAACATCCCGATGACGGCGGCCCCCTTGTTGTACGTGATGGTGTCGAAGGCGTTCTCGATGTCGTCGTTCGTGAGGATCGGCTGGCGGATCCGCCGGGCCGTCACGAGCGCGTCCATCGACATCGCTCCCGAGCGGTCGGCCGCCCGCTCGACCGGCTCCTTCCACTCGGGTTTCCACCTTTCCAGAGTCTTCGAGGACATCCAGGTCGCGAACGCCTCGTTCAGCCAGATGTCGTCCCACCACGCCGTCGTCACGTAGTCCCCGAACCACATGTGGGCCGTCTCGTGCGCGCAGACGCTCGCGTAGGTGCGGCGGAAGCGGACCGTCTCGTCGGCGGGTTTCGCGAGGAGGAGGTTCGAGGCGTACGTCACGAGCCCCGGGTTCTCCATCGCGCCCCCCCAATGCGGGATCACGAGGTGGTCGAGTTTCTCGTACGGGTACGGGATGTCGAAGTACGACTCGAGCCGTTCGAGAAGTGCACCCGTCGACTCGACCGCCCAGCGGGCGTCGGCGCCGCGTCCCCTGGGCACGATCATCCGGATGGGCGCCTTGTTCCGGCCTGCGGTGCCCGCGTTCACGACGTCGAAGGGGCCGACGCCGAACGCGACGAGGTAGCTCGGGATCGGCTTCGTCGGCGCAAAGGCGAACGTCCGGTAGCCATCGGCCCCGTCGGTCTCGGACGTAACCGGCGTGTTCGAGACGGCGATCGTCCCCTTCGGCGCATGGATCGTGACCTGCCAGGGCGTCTTGAACGACGGCTCGTCGAAGCAGGGGAACGCGCGGCGCGCGTCGATGGCCTCGAACTGGCTGAAGGCGTACCAGTCGCCTCCTTCCTTCTGGCGAAAGACGCCCTGAATGTCCTTGCTGTCGATCCGCCCCGTATAGGCCAGCGCGACGTCATATTCGCCGGCGGGAAGTCCTCTTTGGAAGTGGAGACGGATGAACTCCTTCCCCGCGGCAGAAACCTCCGCCGGGATCGGATCCTTCGGGCCGGTCGCCGCAACGGCCGACGCCGCTTCGACCGTCAGCTCCTTCCCGTTCAGCCAGATCGTGTCCGATTCCTCCTTCAGAAGGACGCGGATCTCCATCTTCCCCCGGAACGTCTCCTTCGCCGGATCGATCCAGAGCTCGACGCCGTACCGGGCCGGAGAAACGCCGGAAGGAAGCCGGAGCGTCGGGGGGACGGAAGCGTCGGCGTACGCATTGGAAACGGGGAAAGCGAGGACGAGCGCTGCAATCCGGACGGCCGATCTGTTCAAGCTTCGTCTGAGGGTGCTGCTCACAGTGTGGCGGACGATATCAGTGCGACCGGCGGCAGGTGGAAGCCCGGCCGGGCGAGGCCTCGGGTAGCATCCGGCCGGATGCACGAGACCGGCATCGCCGCCGAGATCTACGCCATCTCCCGCCGGACGGCGGATGCCCACGCCGGGGGGCGTCTGGCCTCCGTAAAGGTCCTCGTCGGGGAGCTGTCGGCCATCGAGCCCGATCTCCTGACCTTCGCCTGGGAGGCGATCACCTCCGGCGGCCCGGACGCCGGGGCGCGGCTCGACGTGGAGTGGCGCGCGGCGCGGCAGACCTGCGCGGCGTGCGGCGAGATCGCCGAGCGGGCGCAAGGGACGTGGCTCAAGCTCTGTCCCCGCTGCGGACGCGCG
>DATIWM010000311.1:0-4291 GCA_035519355.1 Thermoanaerobaculia bacterium
GAGACCGTCATCTACCGGGGCGCGCCGCACGCTTTCTTCAACGACGCGCGCCCGCAGGTCTACCGCGAGGAGTGCGCCCGCGACGCCTGGAAGCGGACGCTCGAGCTGTTCCGCGCGAACGTGAAGTGACGCTCCACCGGACCGTCTGCAACCGCGACTGCCCCGACGCCTGCGGCCTCGTCGTCGCCGTCGAGGAGGGGAAGGTCGTGCGGGTCGGCGGCGACCCGGACCACCCGGTCACGCAGGGCTTCATCTGCCTCCGGACCTCGCAGTTCCCCGCCCGGCAGAACGATCCGGAACGGGTCACGACGCCCCTGAGGCGCACGTCCTCCGGCTTCGTCCCCGTGACGTGGGCGGAGGCGCTCGGCGCCATCGCGGAGCGGCTCCTGGCCATCCGGCGGGAATCGGGACCGGCCGCGATCCTCCACTACCGGTCGGGCGGCTCGCTCGGCCTCCTGAAGTACGTCGTCGACCTCTTCTGGGAGAAGTTCGGCCCGGTCACCGTGAAGCGCGGCGACATCTGCTCGGGGGCGGGCGACGCGGCGCAGGAGACCGATTTCGGCCACGAGGACTCGCACGACCTCTTCGACCTCCTGAACTCGAAGAACATCCTCCTCTGGGGGAAGAACCCGAACGTCTCGAACGTCCACCTGCTGCCCCTGCTCCAGAAAGCGAGGAAAGCGGGGGCCCGGATCCTTCTCGTCGATCCGGTCCGGCACAAGGGGGGGACGCTCGCGGACCGGACGATCCTCGTCCGCCCCGGCGGCGATTTCGATCTGGCGATGGGAGCCGCCGCGCTTCTCTTCGAACGAAGCGAGACCGACCCCGAGGCGCCGTCGTACTGCGACGACTTCGAGAAGTTCCGGGAGCTGGCGCTGTCGCGCTCCCCCGCGGCCTGGGCGCGGGCCGCCGACGTGAGCCTCGAGGACGTCGGCGCGGTCGCCTCCGCACTCGCCGGGAAGCCGTGCTCGATCCAGGTCGGCTGGGGGATGGGCCGGCGGATGAACGGCTCGGCCATCGTCCGCGCCCTCGACGCGCTCGGCGGCGTGAGCGGGAACATCGGGATCGCCGGCGGCGGCGTCTCCTTCTATTTCAGGAGGCGCGGCGCGTTCGACACCTCCTTCGTCGCGAAGAACCCGCCGCGGACCCTCTGCGAGCCGCTCCTCGGAAAGGAGATCCTGGGGGCGCGGGATCCCGAGGTCCGCGCCGTCTGGGTGACGGCGGGGAATCCCGTGGCCATGCTCCCCGACGCCGCCACGGTGGCGCGCGCCCTCGAAACGCGGGAGCTGGTCGTCGTCGTCGACTCGTTCCTGACCGACACCGCGCGCCGGGCCCACTTCGTCCTCCCGACGACGACCCTCGTCGAGGACGACGACCTCTTCGGGGCGTACGGTCATCACTGGCTGGGCGCCTCCACGCCCGCCGTGGCGCCTCCCGAAGGGGTCCTCTCCGATCTCGAGATCATCCAGGCGCTCGCCGCGGAGATCGACGTGCGGACCGGAACGTCCGAAGAGAACGTCTCTCCAAAGGTCAAAGGGACCGCCCGGGAGTGGAAGCAGAGACTGCTCCGCCGCGTCGAGCCGCTCGCCGTCACGGTCGATCGGCTGGAGAAGGAATCCCTCCGGAACCCCTTTGCAGAAAAGGTGCTCTTCGCAGACCGCCGCTTCCCGACCGATACCGGGCGGATGAAGCTGATCCACGCCATGCCGGTCACGCCTCCGGAGGAGACCGGCTTTCCCCTCTGGCTCTTCTCGAACTCCACCGAGAAGGCCCAGAGCTCTCAGTGGGCGGGGACGCCGCCGGAAGCCCTGACGGCCACCTGCCATCCGGCGGCCGCGAACGGCTTCGGCGACGGAGAGGTCGTCTGCCTCGAAAGCGCGCTCGGGCGGCTTCGCGCGCGGCTCAAGCTCGACCCGTCGCAGCGCCGCGACGTCGTCATCGTCCCGAAGGGGGGGCACTTCGACGCCGGCACCTCGGCCAACGCCCTCATTCGCGCCCGGACGACGGATGCAGGTGAAGGTGCGGCCTACCAGGACTGCCGGGTGCGGATCGTCGGGGCCTGAGCCCTACTCCGCGGCTCCGAGCGGGGCCAGCTCCTCCCGGACCTTCGCCGCGTCGCCCACCGCGACGACCAGCGCGCGAGAGGAGGCGAGGTACCGCTTCGAGACGCGCTTCACGTCGGCCTTCGTGACCTTCGCGAGCGTCTCGGTCGTGAGTCCGATCTCCGAGGGCGGCAGGCCGAGAACCCAGAGGCGCGAGAGCTCGTCGGCGAGCCCCGGACCCGTCTGGAGCGAGATGGCCTTCAGGCCGGCGAAGACCCGGCGGGAGCGCTCCATCTCCTCGTCGGTCGGCTCCGTCGTCGCCATCCGCGTCATCTCGTAGAAGATCTCGCCGAGCGAGGCTCCCGTGACGTCGTTCCGGACGGCGGCGCGGCTCCGGACCGTCCCGCGGGCGGCGAGCCACCGAACGCCCGCCCCCGGCGAGTAGGTGTAGCCCTTCTCCTCGCGCAGGTTCTGGACGAGGCGCGAGGTGAAGGCGCCGCCGTACATCGTCATGGCCAGCTCGAGGGCGCCCGCGTCGGCGCTCGTCCGGAGCGGCCCGAGGAGGCCCACGACGAGGACCGTCTGGACGGAGCCCGGCCGGTCCAGGATCTCGATCCGTCTCGGCCCCGCGGGAGGCTTCGCCTCGGGCGCGGGGGGCGGGGCTTCGCCGCTTCCCTTCCAGCTCCCGAAGAGGCGCTTCACCTCGGCCGTGACAGAGACGGGATCGACGGCCCCGACGACGAGAAGGAGGCTCCTCTCGGGCCGCAGCCGGCGGCGGCTCTCGGTGAGGAGTCGCCCGGAGGTGACCGCGTCGATCGAGTCGGCGGTGGGCGCGATCACGCCGTACGGGTGGCCTCCGTAGAGCCCCTTCGCGAAGGCGCGCGCGGCGACGAAGAAGGGATCCGACTCCTCGGTCTCGAGACGTTCGTGAGCGAGGGCCTTCACCCGGGCGACCCCTTCCGCCGGGAAGGAGGCGCGGCGCGCGACGTCGGCCACGACGTCGAGAAGAAGAGGCGTCTTGCCGGCGAGGCCCGAGACGCCGATCGTGAGGGAATCCGGGAGGGCGGCGGTGACGAGGTCGCCCCCGGCTCCCTGAACCGCCGTCGCGAGAACCGGCCCGTTCCGTCCCGCCGTCCCTTCCTTCAGGGCATCGGCGAGAAGCTGGGCGAAGCCCGGCTCGGAGGGAGCGTCGTCGGAGAGGCCGCCCTTGACCACGAGACGGACGCTCACGAGCGGGACGCCGTCCTTCCGGACGACCTGGACGACGAGGCCGCTCGGCAGCGTCAGGGAGACGACGTCGGGGGAAGGGAGCGGCTTCTCCGGAAGAAGCGCGGGGAGGTCTTCGGGAAGCGTCATCGCATCGGCCTTTTTCGGATTCTCGGCGGAAAGCGGAAGGGCGGCGGCCAGAAGGAGCGCCACGGCGGCCCTCACGGCGAGTCTCCCGCTTTTCCCGCCTCTTCCGCCTTCCGGGTCTCGCCCTTCGGCGTGACGACGACCGTCGCGCGGGCGGAGGGGACGAGCCACGCGGCGGCGCGCCGGACGTCCTTGCCGGTCACCGCCTCGACTTTCTTCGGGAATTCCAGGAAACCGTCCGGACGCCCGTCGAAGGCGACCGCCTGGGCCAGCTCCACGGAGAGGCCGAACCGCGATTCGAGGTTCGCGTACCAGTCGGCCAGGATCTTCGTCTTCACGCGGGAAAGCTCCTCGGCGGGCACGCCCTCTTTCACGATCCGAGCCACTTCCGCGTCGACGGCGGCGAGGACTCTCGCGTACGGCACGTCCCGCTTGTAGGCGATGCGGGAGAGGAGCAGCGTCGTCCCGTCGTACCAGGCGCCCCCCTGGAACGGGTTGAAGCCGCCGGAGACGTCCGTCGCGATCTCGCTCCCTTCCACGAGGGCGGTGTAGAGGCGCGCCGCCCGTCCGTTATGGAGGAGCTCCCCGAGGACGAGAAGCGGGATGGCGTCGACGTGCGTCCGGGAGGGCATGCGCCAGCCCATGCCGAGAGCGGGCGTCTTGGCGAGCGCCGACTCCTTCACGACCACGGCGCTCCGGGCGCGGGGAGGCTCCGAGAGGTCGGGGCGCGCCGGCGTCTCGCCTCTCGGGATCGCGCCGAAGTACCGCTCGGCCTTCGAGAAGACTTCCTCCGCCGGGACGTCCCCGGCGACGGCGAGGACGGCGTTGTTCGGGCGATAGTAGGCGGCAAAGAAGCTCTTCACGTCCGCGACGGACGCCGCATCCAGATCATGGAA
>DATIWM010000312.1:0-4136 GCA_035519355.1 Thermoanaerobaculia bacterium
TTCCCGCCGAGGCGAAATCGAAGAGCCGGACCGATTCGACGGGCAGGGCGTTGACCAGCCCCGCGATCCAGCCCGCGGCCCCCGCCGCCAGGCCCTCCACAATCAGGTCGTCGACGCCGACGAAGAGGGCGAGGCGCCCGCCGACGAGCGCCTTCAGCTCCGTGACCCGCCGGATGTCGGCGCTCGACTCCTTGACCGCTGCCAGGTTCGGATGCCGCTCCGAGAGGGTGGCGATCCGCTCCGGGACGACGTCCGTGCCGTAGGCGATCGGGTTGTTGTAGAGCATGCAAGGGAGCGGCGTGGCCGAGAAGACCGCGGAGAAGTGGGCGCCGGTTTCCCGGTCGTCGCCCCGGTAGACGTAGGGCGGAAGCACCATCAGTCCGTCGCAGCCGGCCGCCGCGGCCTCGCGCGCCAGAGCGCAGGCCTCCGCCGTCGAGAGCGCCGCGATTCCGGCGACGAGAGGCGCGCGGCTCCCGAGGGCCCGGCGAAGCGTCTTCAGGATCGACACCTTCTCGTCGAAGGTGAGCGTCGCCGACTCCCCGAGCGATCCGAGGGCGACGAGTCCCCGGCATCCCGCGCTCACGAGGACGTCGGCGTGGTGTGCGAGGAAGCCGTGGTCGACCGAAAGGTCCTCGTGAAACGGGGTCGTGAGGGCGGGGATGACTCCTTGCCACTTCATGGCGGCTCCTCTCTCGCTTCTTCGGCGGCGAGCGCTTCCAGCGGAACCGGGACGAGGGGGATGCGGACGGTGTCGGGGCCGAGTTTCCGGATAGCCTCCAGCGCGGCGCCGCAGACTCGCCCCTGGCACGGCCCCATGCCCGAGCGCGTCTCGAGCTTCGCCTCGCGCATCGACCTCGCGGCGGCGAGCCGCTCGAGAGGGACGTCCTCGCACCGGCAGACGATCGTGTCGGGCGCGGCGAGGCGGAGCAGTTCGGGGCGGAGGCGGAACGCTTCGGCCATCCGCCGGCCGAACCGCCGGGCCTTTGCCCGGGACGAAATGAGCCGGCGGACTCCGGGCAAGTCCGGACGAAGCGCGCCGGCGGCTGCGAGGCCCGCGATCTCCCCTTCCGCGACGGCGGCTTCGACCCCGGCAATTCCGCAGACTTCTCCGGCCGCGAAGACGTCCGCCACGTTCGTCTCCTGGCCATCTCCGCTGGCCACGCCCGAACCTTCCGTGGCGCACCCGATCAGGCGGGCCATCTCGAAATTCGGCACGAGCCCGAATCCGACGCAGAGAAGGTCGCACGCCACCTCGAGCTTCAGGCGCCCGTCGGTCACGTGAGCCCGCTCCACCCGCCCCGCCCCGCCGGCCGCCTTCACCCAGAAGCCGGCCCGGTACGGAGCGCGCGCCGACGCCAGCCGATAGCGCACTCCTTCGAAGAGCCTCGCCGGAGTCCGGAGGGCGTCGGCGGCGAACTGGGCGAGCCTCGCCCAGGAGGCCTGCTCGGCCACGAAGGCGACCTCGGCCCCCGCCTCCGCGAGCCCGGCCGCCGCCGCGAGGAGAAGCGGCCCCGTGCCCGCCACCACCGCTCTCTTCCCCCTGAAGTTCGCTCCGCTCTTGATCAGCGACTGCGCCGCTCCGGCGCCGATGACCCCCGGAAGCGTCCAACCCGGGAACGGCAGGAACAGCTCGCGCGCCCCCGTGGCGAGGACGAGGCGCGACGTGCGGATGAAGAGGACGGAGTCCCCTTTGGCGGCCCGGAGGAGCCACGTCGAGCCGTCACGCTCGGCGTCGAACACCGCCGCCGACGGGACGAGGCGGGCGCCGGACCGCCGGAGCCGCTCGAGCCAGGGCCGGGCCTTCGGAGGCGGCTGCTCGCCCGGCAGGTGCCGGTGAATCTGGCCTCCCGGCGCGAGCCCCTCGTCGATCAGGACGACCCGCGCCCCCGCCTCGGCCGCCCGGCAGGTGGCGGCCACGCCCGCGGGTCCGCCGCCGACGACGGCCACGTCGGCCCTGAGGGTCTCAACCACGGGTCACCACGTCCATCCCGTCGCGGCAGAGCGTCAGGCAGGCCCGCTGGTGCGACAGGCCGTCGATCGAGACACGGCACTCGAAGCAGATCCCCATCCCGCAGAGCGGCCCGCGTGGCTCCCCCGCCACCGAGGTTCGGAACGCTTCGATCCCGAGGCCGAGCAGCGCTGCGGCCACCGTGACCCCCCTCGGCACCGCGACCGTCCGGCCGTCGACCCGGATCGCGACCGTCTCACGCATGCGGCAGGCTCCGCGCCGGGTCGAACGGCGCCGGGTCGATCGGAGGTGTCCGCTTTGTCACGAGGTCGGCCACGATCCGGGCCGTCCCGAGCGACGTCGTGATTCCCAGCCCCTCGTGCCCGGCGGCGACGTAGACCCCGGAAAGGGCGGGCCACCCTCCGATGAACGGAAGGTCGTCCGGCGTCGCGGGCCGAAAGCCGGTCCAGACCCGGAGAGCCGGGAGTTTCGCGAGCGCCGGCATGTACTCGAGGGCGCGACGGACCATTCTTCCGGTCAGGGAACGGTTGACGGCGGCGTCGAGACCGACGAGCTCGCGGGACGAGCCCAGGAGCATCTGCCCGGTCGCCCGGGGCTGGAGATTGAAGGCCACCGACTCGCGCGCGGCTCCATGGGCGCTCCTGAGATAGCCGAGCTCGATCATCTGGTGCCGCGCGAAACCGGGCGCCCGGTCGGTGATGACCAGGTGTCCCTTCTTCGGCACGATGGCGAGTCCCGGCAGGAGCGACGGGGAATGGACGCCGGCCGCCACCACGACCACGCCGGTCTGGATGCGTGTGGACCGCGTCTCGACGAAGCCCGATCCGACCCGAACGACTTCCCCGCCGCTCCGGAGCCGCGCGCCGAGCGCCTCCGCCCGCGACACGAGCCAGCGGCCGGCCGCCGGCGGATAGAGAATCCGGTCTCCCGGGACGCGCAGCCCGCCGGCCAGGCCGGGCCGGAGGTTCGGCTCGGCTTCGGACAGGGCCCGCCCGTCGAGAACCTCCGCCCCGATTCCCCGCGAGGTGTAGAACGCCGCCTTCGACCGGACGTGCCCCATCTCCTCCTCGTCGGCCGCCACCCAGAGGGTTCCGGCCGGGACGTCCTCCACGTCGGACGGCAGCTCCGCGGCCCGCTCCACCCAGAGGCGGCGCGAGAGCGCGGAAAGGGCGAACTGGGGCTCGGAGTCGTCCAGGACGACCAGGTGCCCCATGGCGCTCCCCGTCGCGCCGGACCCGGCGAAGCGCGTTTCGAGGATCTCGACCGAAAGGCCCTCGGCCGCGAGCGCTTCCGCGCAGGCGGCGCCGACGATTCCCGCTCCGACGACGACCGCGTCGGGGCGAGGCGTGCTCACTTCGACGAGAACCCGAGCCGGAAGGGGTCGGCCGGGTCGAAATGGAGACGCGTCTCGGCGGTGACGAAGGCGCGCCCCTGGATGTGGGGAATCAGGACCCCGTCCCGCTTCGAGAGCCAGCCGGTGAAGAGGCTCCCGGTGATGCTCTCCTGCCGCCAGCGCTGCCCGACGGCCAGCTCGCCGTGGGCCTCCAGCGCGGCCATCTTGGCGGAGGTTCCGGTTCCGCACGGCGACCGGTCGTACTCGCCTCCGGGGCAGAGGACGAAGTTCCGGCTGTCGGCGTCCGGGCGACCGGGCGGGCCGAAGATCTCCACGTGATCGATCTCCCCGCCGTCCTTCCCGGTGATCCCCGCGTCGCGGAGAGCCTGGAGAATGGCCGAGGCCGCCGATCCGAGCCGGGCGACGTTCGACAGCTCCACCCTCTCGCCGGGGAGCTTCGTCAGGAAGAACCAGTTCCCGCCCCAGGCCACGTCGCCCGTCACGCGCCCGAGGCCCGACGCCTCCACGGAGACATCCACCGCGTGGCAGAACGCCGGCACGTTCTCGATCGTGACGAGGCCGGACGCCTCCAGCTCGGCGGCGACCGGGCCGGCGGGTGTGTCGATCCGGACGCGACCCGGCCCGATCCGCCCCAGGAACTCCAGCGTCCGGACGACGCCGATCAGGCCGTGACCGCACATCCAGAGCGGACCGACGTTGTTGAAGAAGACGACGCCGGCCGCGGCGCCCGGCGTCACCGGGGGCGTCAGGAGCGCCCCGACGACCGCCTCGTGCCCGCGCGGCTCGAGGACCACCGCGCGCCGGAGCGGATCG
>DATIWM010000313.1:0-2325 GCA_035519355.1 Thermoanaerobaculia bacterium
CGCGGGAGATCCTGGAGATCGTCGGGTCGCTCGGCGTCGACCGCGCCCAGGGATTCCACATCGGCCACCCCGTCCCCGAGTTGCCCGCCCCGAACCCCGATGACAGCATGCGGAGAACGCGACCCTGAGATCTCGAGAGACCGCCCGACGCGCCGGTGAGATCCGGCGCGCCGGAATCGATCTCCTTCTCCTCGTCGGCCTCGGCGCCCTCCTCGCCGGCCTCATCGCCCTCGCGCAGCAGTGGAGAGCGCCCCTGCGCGCCGCCGTCGAGATCGACCTCTCCCCCGCCGCCCTCCCCGGCTACACGCTCCTCTCGCTCTCGCGCGGCCTCGCCGCCTACCTCCTCTCGCTCCTCTTCACGCTCGTCGTCGGAACCGCGGCGGCGCATTCGCGCCGCGCCGAGAGGATCCTGATCCCGCTTCTCGACATCGGCCAGGGAATCCCCGTCCTCGGCTTCCTTCCCGGGCTCGTCCTCGGGATGGTGGCCCTCTTCCCGCGGAGCAACATCGGCCTCGAGCTCGCCTGCATCCTGATGATCTTCACCGGGCAGGTCTGGAACATGGCCTTCTCGTACTACGGCTCGGTACGTGGCCTGCCCGCCGAGTTCGGAGAGGTGGCGCGAATCCACCACTTCGGCTGGTGGAAGCGCTTCCGGACCCTGGAGGTCGCTTCCTCGGTGATCGGCCTCGTCTGGAACTCGATGATGTCGATGGCGGGCGGCTGGTTCTTCCTGACCGTGACCGAGGCCTTCACGCTCGGGGATCACGACTTCCGGCTCCCCGGGATCGGGTCGTACATGGCGGTCGCCATCGAGAGAAACGACACCGGGGCCGTCGTGTGGGCCCTCATCGCCATGACGTTGATGATCGTCACCGTGGACCAGCTCCTCTGGAGGCCCCTCGTCGTCTGGTCGCAGCGGTTCCGGCTCGAGGACGTGGGGAGCGAGGCGCCGCCCTCGTCGTGGGTGCTCGATCTTCTCCGGCGCTCGTTCTTCCTCCGTCGGGCGCGTCGCGCTCTTCTCGCCGCGCGCGAGCGGCGCGCCCGGGCCCGTGTGCCGGCGCTCCCGTCCGCCCCGGCACCCGTTCCGGACCGCGGAGCCGGCATCCGGACGCTCCTCTCCTGGGGTGTGGCCGCCGCTGCCGGCTTCGGTGGCGCCCTCGGAGCCATCCGGCTCTTTCGGCTTCTTTCCCGGGTGTCGGCGGTGGAATGGGGGACGGTGGCGGCCGGGCTCGGCGCCACGTCCCTCCGGACGGCCGGAGCTCTTCTCCTCGCCGTCCTCTGGACCGTTCCGGCCGGCCTCCTGATCGGACGCCGACCCGCCCTCGCCCGCCGCCTTCAGCCCGTCGTCCAGATCGTCGCCTCGTTCCCCGCGCCGATGATCTTTCCGATCGTGACCGCCGGCCTCCTGGCGTTTCGCATCCCCTTCGCGGCCGTCGCCTCGGTCCTGATGCTCCTCGGCGCCCAGTGGTACGTTCTCTTCAACGTGCTCGCCGGGACGAGCGCCATCCCGCACGATCTCGACGAGGCCGCCGACGTCTACGGACTCTCCGGGGCGGCGAAATGGAAGACCCTCTTCCTCCCCGGCATCTTCCCGTTCCTCGTCACCGGACTCGTGACCGCCGCCGGCGGAGCGTGGAACGCCTCCATCGTGGCCGAGTCACTCGTCTTCCGCGGCAGGACGCTCGAGACGTTCGGCCTCGGTTCCCTCATCACGCGGGCCACGCGCGAGGCGAACTTCCCGCTGCTCGCCGCCGGCGTCCTGACGATGTCTCTCGCCCTCGTCCTCCTCAACCGATTCGTCTGGCGGCGCCTCTGGCGGCTCGCCGAGACGACATACAGCCTGAACCGATGAGCCCCACGGCGCCGTCGCCCGCCCCGATCGCCCGCGCCTGCAACGTCTCCAAGTCGTTCCGCGACGAGGAGGGGCGGGATCGTCTCGTTCTGTCGAACGTCAACTTCGAGATCCGGCCGGGCGAGGTCGTGGCCGTCCTCGGCCCCTCCGGCTGCGGGAAGTCCACGCTGCTCCGGATCCTCATCGGCCTGATCCCGCCGACGGGCGGCACCGTGGAGCAGCATGGCCGTCCCATCGCCGGCATCCATCCGGGAGCCGCCGTCGTCTTCCAGAACTTCGCCCTCTTCCCGTGGCTCACCGTCGAAGAGAACGTCCGCATCGGCCTCCAGGGCCACCCGCTGTCCGAGTCGGGTATCCGGGAGCGGATCCAGGCGGTCCTCGTGGCCGTCGGCCTTTCGGGGGCGGCGAAGGCCTATCCGAAGGAGCTCTCGGGCGGGATGAAGCAGCGCGTCGGCATCGCCCGCGCGATCGTC
>DATIWM010000314.1:0-6195 GCA_035519355.1 Thermoanaerobaculia bacterium
GAAGCCTGATCGTCAATCTCGCCCGGGGGCGCTTCATCCCGTATCTGGAATTCGGCGCCGGCGCCATGACGTTCGCCGCCAAGGTCCCCGGCTACGAGACCTCCACCGACACCCGTTTCGTCGGGAGCATCGGCGGCGGCGTCAAGATGTTCGTCACGCCGCAGCTCGCCTTCCGGATCGACGGACGCTACCGAAGCGCCTACATCAGCAGCAACCAGGGCTATTACTACGGCGACTGCAGCCACAACTGCTACTACAGCTGGGGGTCGAACTGGTACGGCAGCGGCGAGGCGACGGGGGGCCTCACGTTCGCCTTCGGAAAGTAGGTCGTCTCAGGGCGCCTCGATCCGGACCTTCCGCGCCCCGCCGGGAATCTCCTCGAGCATGACGCGGACGGCCGGCGCCTCGCTGAGCGGCGGCCTCGGCCATTCGACCGCCAGGATCGCCCCGCCGCGTGACGTGAGGCCGAGCTCCGCGACCCCCTGGCCTCCCGGGTCGTCCGCGAGCCGGTAGAAGTCCGCGTGCATCAGGACCGGCGGCCGGCCCGCCGGGCCGTACTCGTGGACGAGCGCGAAGGTCGGCGACGCGACCTCGGACGGGTCGAGGCCGAGACCCTCGGCGAGGCCCCGGACGAAGACGGTCTTCCCGCTCCCGAGGTCGCCGAAGAGAAGCACCGTGTCTCCCGGCCGGAGCCTTCCGGCCAGCTCCTTCCCGAGCTGCCGCGTCGCGGCCTCGTCGGGGCAGATCCTCTCTGCCGTCAGAACGGCCGCGCCTCCCGGAGGAGCCCGAACGCCGGCCCGAGAAAGGCCGTGAGGTCGGACGCGATGAGCGACTCCTCCCCCGCCACCTCGGCCGCGAGGTCGCCGGCGATCCCGTGAAGGAGCGCCGCGGCGGCGGCCGCGTCCCAGGCCCGGAATCCGCGCGCGAGGAAAGCGCCGGCGATCCCCGTCAGGACATCCCCCGTCCCGCCCGAGGCCATTCCCGGATTGCCGGCCAGAACGAGCGCCGCCCGGCCCGACGGATCGGCCACGACCGTCCGGAATCCCTTCAGGACGACGACGGCCCCGCTCCGCGCCGCCAGGGAGCGCGCCGACGCGACCCGGTCCGCGTTGACGGACGCGGCGTCCGTTCCGAGAAGGCGCCCGGCCTCGCCCGGGTGCGGCGTCAGGATCGTCGGCGCAGCGCGGCGGGCGAAAAACGCCGCCTCCCCGGCCACGTTCAGGGCGTCCGCGTCGAACACAGCGGGCCGGGGCGCCGCGGCGAGCCGCGCGAGAAGTCCGGCCGCCGCCTCCGACCGCCCGAGCCCTGGTCCCACGGCGAGGGCGTCGTAGGGGGAGAGATCCGCGTCCGGGGCCACCGTGGTCGTCTCGGGCGACAGGACGTGAACGACGCTCCGGACGGCTTCGGGCGCCGCCACGGTGACGAGGCCCGCGCCGCTCCGGTGCGCCGCCCGGGCGGCGAGGCCCGGCGCACCGCGGTACCCGTCCGTGCCTCCGGCCACGAGGAGGTGCCCGTAGCTCCCCTTGTGCGACGCGGCCGGGCGAGGCGGAAAGAGCGGCGCGACGTCGGAGGCGACGATCACCTCGGGCCGGTCCGACGGGGGCTCTCCCTCCGGGGGGAGCAGACCGATGTCCGCCACGACGATCCGGCCGCAGAGTCCCGCCGCGGGCGGGAAGACGTGACAGCGCTTCGGCGTCCCGAACGTGACGGTCACGTCGGCCCGGACGGCCGGTCCGACGGCGTCGTCCCGGTCGCCCGAGAGACCCGACGGGACGTCGATGGCGATGACGAAGGCCCGGCCCGAGGAGGCGAGGGCCAGGGCCCTGGCCGCGAGCGAGTCCGCGGCGACGGGACGCGCGAGTCCCGTGCCGAAGAGAGCATCCACGACCAGCGTCGCCGACCGGAGCGCTTCGAGGTCGCGCTCGGTGGCGACCGGGCGGACCGGAAGGCCGGTCTGCACGAGGCGGTGGAACGTCGCCTTGGCGTCCCCGGTGAGCCGGTCCGGATCGCCGAAGAGCAGCGTCTCGATTCCCGCGGCCGCGCGCGCCGCGTGGAGAAGCCTCGCCGCCTCGAACCCGTCGCCGCCGTTGTTCCCGGGACCCGCCAGGACGACCACCCGCCCGGAGCGCTCGGGCCGCGCCACGAGGGCCCGGACCGCCTCGCGGGCGACGGCGCCCGCGGCCCGTTTCATCAGGACGAGTCCGGGCGTTCCGGCCGCGATCGTCCGCGCATCGCACGCCCGCGATTCCTCCGCCGAGAGAAATCTCACGGCAATATTCTGCGCCCGACGGCCCGCCGGTCAGAACGTCCCGAGAAACGCGCGAGTGGCCGGGGCGATTCCGACGTCCTCGCCGAGCCGCCGGCGGAGCGGCGGAAGGTCCTCGGCGACGTCCACGTCCGGAATCTCGGGAAGAATCGCCGCCCGAAGTCCCGATGCCCCCGCATTCCGAACGAGATCCGGAAGGGTGAATTCCGTCGACCAGCGGACCGCCGCGAAAAGTCCCGTGGTCGACGGCCCCGCCCGGAGCGCCGCCAGGGAGAAGCCTCCGTCCGGCGAGGGGGCGACGGCGAGATCGGATCTGTCGAGGGCGGCGAGCGCCGCCGCGACGTCGGCGGCGACCATCGTCGGCGCGTCGCTCCCGGCCAGCGCCACCCTCCCCGCACCCGCGGCGAAAGCGCCGATCGCGGCGCGCCCCAGCCGGTCACCGAGCGTTCCGCTCCCCTGCGGCACGAGGGACCATCCGGCTGCGAAGATCCCGGAAAGCCCAGGGGTCTCCGTTCCGTCCGCGGCCACGAGCGCCTCCCACGACGGCGAGGCGAGCGCCCGCGCGAGGTCGCGGAGAAAGGCCTCGTAGAGGCGCGCGGCGCGCTCCGCGCCGATTGCGGCGGCGAGCCGCGTCTTCACCTGCCCCGCAGAGGGCTCCCGGGCGAAGAGGACGAGGCGCGCGCGCCGCGGCCCGCCCAAGTCACTTCCGCGGCGCTTCGCCGGAGAAGACGGACACGAAGATGTTCTGCTGAAGGTAGCTCGTCGTCGTCGTCGTCTCGTCCCGCACGGCAAAGGAGAGCCTCTGGCGCCCCGGAATCATCAGGAGCGACACGTCGTAGATGAAGTCCTTCTTCTGGAGCTCGTCGAAGCGCTTCGCGTCCATCTCGAGGACCTTCGTCTGGCTCGACAGGTCCGACGTCTTCTCGAGGGAGTCCATGACGACGAAGTAGAACGTCAGCCGTCCGCGGACCTTCGGGCCCTCGGGGAGCATGGCGATCCGGGAGTAGGGGATCCGGATCCGCACGGGCACCTGGAAGTACCCCGAATCCGACGGCAGGGCCTGGCCGACCTCGAGGCCGGCGGCGAGCGGGTTCTCGTCGCGGGAGAAGGCGAGCCCGGACATGACGGCCTCGACCGTGCGCGTCTCGATTCCCTTCTCGACGAAGCTCCGCCGGGACCGTGCGACCAGCCCCTTTCGCTTGACCTTCACCTCGAGCTTGTGCGGACGGTCGAGGCCCGAGCGGAGGCTTCGGTAGCCCAGGGAGTAGTAGGACGTGAAGTCCTTCTCGATCTTCCCGAGGTCGAGCGTGACGTCGTTCCGGTTGATGACCGCCTGGCCTCCGGTCTCCTCCGCCAGGAGCTGGAGCATCGACTGGTTGTTCGACCGCTGCACGAAGGTGTCGAGCCGGGCGCTCTGGTACCGGTTCTCGGCCGAGACGTTCGGGTCGGCGGCGAGCCCCGTCGCGTCGAACATATACAGGGTCACGCCCGCCGCGTTCGCCGCCTGGATGATCGAGATGTACGACGGCGTCTGGTCGTACTGGAACTGGTTCATCATCGTGGACGAGTCCTTGAACTTGTCCTGGACGTAACGCCAGACCTCGGCCCCCGGTGACTGCGGAAGCCCTTCGGACACGTGGACGAGGATCTTCCGGCCGTCGACGCCGGAGAGCTTGGTGATCGTCGATTTGATGGCGTCGAACGTATATCTCAGGTCGTTCTGCTGCTCCTCCGCCCACCTCCGGGCGATCACCGTCGCCTGGTCGATGCTCTTCGCATCGTCGATCTGCTGCAGAACGTCTTTGAACGAGGAGTTTCGCGTCGTCCCCTGGGCGGACTCGTCCTCGATCTGCTTGAGGACGTCGGAGAGGTCCCGGCCGTCGTTCGTGAAGCTCCGCCGGATCTTCAGGGAGCGGTTCCAGACGACGATCATCCCCTCGACGTTGTCCTTCACCGCCGTCCGCACCCACTCCTCCACGTTCCGGAGAACCCGGTTCCGGTTGAAGGGCGTGAGGCTCAGGTTGTCGACGAAAATGACGATGCGGGTCTTCGGAGTCGGCGGGGCACCGGCCGCCGCCGGCGGCGGGACGCCGGCCGGGGGAACCGGAGGAGGCGGCGGAAGCTCCTCGTCGCCCAGGACGGTGAGCCGGCCCTGCTGGACGGCGAAGAAGTTCGTGATGGGTTGCTCGAGGCCGTCCTCGATGATGATGAAATCCTCCCTGCGGAGGCCGGTTACGCGGTTACCCTTCCCGTCCTCGACGACGACGTCGACGTTCGTGACGGCGACCGTCTCCCGGCTGATGAACGTCCCGGCGGGGGTCGGCGCGGGCGCCGCCGCCGGGGCCGGAGGCTTCGCCTGCGCCCGGACGAGCCCGGCGGCCAGGAGCAGGAAGGCGCCGGCCGAGAGGAAGAAACGAACGCGGCCGACGGGCCGCCAGGAAGTCTGCATGGCGGCGATTGTACGGGGACCCGTCCGGCCCTGGCGGGCACCGGCCGGGGCCTGCGGAAGAATCCGCTTGAACTTTTCCGGGGCGTCCGTAAGAATCGCGTTCCCGACGAGTCGAAACCCGTGCCCCGGAACCGTTGCACGGGATTCTCGGGCTCATCGACAGCTAGACGGAAGCAGAGGTCGTCCTCCTGGAAACCCGATACGAAGGCCGGCGTCAAAGAGTTCGACGATCTGGATCGATTCGTTTGATGGCCGGCATCGCGACGTCCCGCACGTTCCGAAGCGACCCGGGGGGGCTCCGTCGTCCCGGAACTAGAATAACGGCCGCCGGGTCTCACAGGACGGGGTACGGTTCCGGAAAGGAGTAACGGGGCGATGACGGAATCTCGGACCGGGGAGATCCGGCAGACGAAGGCCGGCCGGGCCGCCGCGCGGCTCGCGGCCGCTCTCGTGGTGGCCGCCCTCGCGTTCACGGTGACCGGATGCGACCGGCTCAGGAGCCGGCAGCTCATCCGGAAGGGCAACCAGTATTTCAAGGAGCAGCTCTACGCCGACGCGCTGGAGAAGTACAAGCAGGCGAAGGAGCTCGACCCGAAGGAAGTCCGCCTCGACAAGTTCATCGCCATGTCCTACATGGGGATGTACAACCCGACCTCGACGGATCCGAAGGACGCCGAGGCTCTCCAGAACGCGATCGACAACTTCAAGAAGTACATCGCGGCCCGCCCCGAGGACGAAAAGGCCGCGAAGCTCCTCGTCACGACCTACATGAACTCCGGGAAGATCGACGAGGCGATCGATTTCTTCAAGGACATGCTTCAGCGGAATCCGAAGGACACCGCCGCCGTACAGACCATCGCGATGCTCTACGCGAAGAAGGGCGACTTCGAGAACTCGATGATCTGGCAGCGCAAGCGGGCCGACCTCGAGCCGACGAACGCCGAGGTCTACTACACGATGGGCGTGACGGCCTGGGACAAGTCCTACAACTCGGTTCCGGAGGCCCTGCCGGCCGACCAGAGGCGGGCGATCGTCGATCAGGGACTGAAGGACCTGAACAAGGCCCTCGAGATGAATCCCGACTACTTCGAAGCGATGTTCTATGTCAACCTCCTCTACCGCGAGATGGCCAAGATGGAGACCAGCGCAGCCCAGCGGGCCGAATGGAACGCCAAGGCGGATGAGTGGCAGAAGAAAGGCCTCGAGGTCCGCAAGAAGGTCCAGGACAAGCAGCGTCTGGAGATGGCCAAGCAGAATCCCCTGGAGGGGATGTAGCCCGAAGGCCCGCCGCCGGGAGATCGCAAGATGTTCGAAGCCGCGCTCATCGAATCCACGCGACAGAAGGTCGACAAGAAGCGCTGGATGACGCTTCCGCTCGCGGTCATCCTCCACGTCGTCATCATCGGGAGCGCCGTCGCCCTGTCGCTCTGGTACATCGAGGAGATTCCGGACCCGCCGATTCCCGTCTCGTTCTACGTTC
>DATIWM010000315.1:0-3330 GCA_035519355.1 Thermoanaerobaculia bacterium
TCACGCGGCGGGACTCAACTACCTCGGCTACATGTGGGCCGAGCGGGGCGAGAACCTCCCGCGCGCCCTCGAGATGATCCAGAAGGCCGTCGACCTCGATCCCGGCAACGGCGCCTACCTCGATTCGCTCGGCTGGGCCTACTTTCAGCTCGGCAAATTCGACCTCGCAGAGCAGAACCTCCGGTCGGCCTTCGAGCTCAACCCCGACGACGCGACGATCGAGGAACACCTCGGCGACGTCTGCGAGAAGCAGGGCGAGATCACGAAGGCGCGGACTCACTGGAAACGGGCGCTGACGCTGAAGCCCGAGGACGGCGGGAAGAAGCTCGACGAGAAGCTCCGCCGGACCGAAGGGATCGCGGACAAGCTCGAGAAGAAGTGAGGCGGGCGGCCGCCGTCAGCCTCTCTCTCGCGCTCGTCGTCGGCGGCTGCGCGACGGCTCCGCGGATCCTTCCGCTTTCGGGAGACGACGCCGGCCCCTTCGTGGCGGCGTGGGAATCGCGTCGCGCCGAGGCCTACGCTCCGCGCCGACTGAAGGCGCTCTTCCGGGGGGAGGCCGCGCCGAAGTTCGGCGCCGCCCTGCGCGGGTACCTCACGGTCTACTGGGACGGGACGGTGCTCGTCTGGAACGCCTCCGCGCCCCTGTCGGGAAACGCCCGCAGCGGGCGGCTGACGAGAAGCGGGGCCGGGGCCGGGGAGACCTCGCCCTTCCCCGGCGCTCTCTCTTCGCCGGACGCCATCGGCGCGCTTCTGGGCGTTCTCGACCTGCCCGCTTCGGGGCGGCCGGTCGAGCGGGTGGGCGACCAGATCCGGATCCGGCTCGACGGCGCGGGCCGGGAGGCCTTCCTTTCGCCGGACGGAAAGGTGGCGGCGCTCTCCTTCCCGGGGTCGGCGCGCGTGTCGTTCGAGGCCGCAGCGCCCTTCCCCCTCCGGCTCCGGGCGAAAGGCCCTCGCGGAAGCGCGACGCTCGTTCTCGAGAGCTGGGCCGACTGGCCGGCCGGCGAGGTGATCCCCGGAGAGAACCCGTGAACCGGGCGCTCGAGGCCTTCGCGAAGGTGAACCGGTCGCTCCTCGTCCTCGGGAAGCGCCCGGACGGCTTCCACGAGCTCGACACGCTCTTCCAGACGATCGATCTCTCCGACGAGCTCCTCTTCGAGGAGGACGACCGTTTGACGCTCTCGGTCGCGGGGGAGGAGATTCCCGCCGACGGCACGAACCTCGTCCTCCGGGCGGCGCGGGCGCTCTCGGAGCGGACGGGGCCGGCCCCCGGCGCGCGGATCCGCCTCGTGAAGAGGATTCCGGTCGGCGCGGGTCTCGGCGGCGGAAGCGCCGACGCGGCGGCGGCGCTGCTCGGGCTCAACGCCCTCTGGGGCCTCGGCCTGACGCGGGAAGAGCTGGGATCCGTCGCCGCCTCGGTCGGCTCGGACGTCGCGTTCTTCCTCTTCGGCGGGCGCGCCCGCGGGACGGGGCGCGGGGAGCGGATCGAGCCTCTGCCCGACGCGCCCGACGAAAGCCTCGTCCTCCTTTTTCCGCCCTTCGGGATGCCGACGCCCGACGTCTATCGCTCGCTGGACACCTCGCCGCTTCCGGTGCCGCCGCGCCGCGGGCCGGCGGGGAAGGCGCCGCCGGACCGGAACGACCTCGAGGCGGCCGCCGAGCGCCTGCGGCCGGAGCTGGCCGCTCTGCGCGCGTCGCTCCGGGCCGCCGGAGCGTCCCCGGCGCGTCTCTCCGGCAGCGGCTCGACGGTCTTCGGCGTCTTTGGGAGCCGGGAGGAGGCTCACCGTGCGGCGGAGTCGCTCGACGGCCGGGGCGGTGTCCGCGCCGCGGTCACGCGGACGCTCTCCCGCGCCGACTGGAGCCGCCGGGCCCTGCCGTGGCGGACCGAAGGAGCTTCGGCGCCGGAAGCCTTAAGATGAGGACGCCTTGGGGAGTCGACAAGTGGTAAGTCAGCGGTCTTTGGAACCGCCATTCGGAGGTTCGAATCCTCCCTCCCCAGCCAAGACCATCGAGGTGAGAGGCCATGGATCGCTTGGCGTACGGTGAGCTCAAGGTCTTCGGCGGGCGCGCGCACCCGGCGCTCACCGGGGAGATCTGCCGGAATCTCGGCCGCGAGGCGGGGCGCGTGACGCTCTACAACTTCTCGGACGGCGAGAACTACTGCCAGATCGAGGAGAACGTCCGCGGTGCCGACGTCTTCATCGTCCAGCCCACCTGCCCGCCGGTGAACGCGAACCTCCTCGAGCTGCTGATCATGCTCGACGCGTTCAAGCGCTCCTCCGCCTCGCGCGTCACCGCGGTCTTCCCGTACTACGGCTACGCCCGGCAGGACCGGAAGGACAAGCCCCGTGTCCCGATCACGGCGAAGCTGATCGCCGACCTGGTGACGGCGGCGGGCGCCGACCGCGCCCTCTGCATCGACCTCCACGCGGCCCAGATCCAGGGCTTCTTCAACATCCCCGTCGACCACCTCTTCGCGGCGCCGGTCATCCTCGACGCGATCCGCGACGCGAACCTCGAGCCGATCACCGTGGTGTCGCCCGACGCCGGCGGCGTGGAGCGCGCCCGCGCCTTCGCCAAGCGGCTCGGCGCCCAGCTGGCCATCGTCGACAAGCGGCGGAAGGGGAAGAACGAGGTGGAGGTCCTCCACGTCATCGGCGACGTCCGGGGGCGCAACGCCATCGTCGTCGACGACATCATCGACACGGCCGGGACGCTCATCAACACGGTGATGGCGCTCAAGGAGTCCGGGGCGAACCGCGTCTTCGCGGGGTGCGTGCACGGCGTCCTGTCCGGGCCCGCGATCGACCGGATCAACGGCTCGACGATCGAGAAGATCTTCTGCGCCAACACGATCCCGCTCGAGGAAAAGCTGGCCCGGTGCCCCCTTCTCACGCCGCTCTCGATCGCCCCCCTCCTGGCCGAGGCGATCCAGAGGATCCACCAGGGGGCCTCGGTCTCGTCCCTCTTCGTCTGAATCGTCTATACTCCCGCGCTCCCGAGGACCGGACCGTCCGCCCGGTGAGGATCGCCCCGGACCGGACGCCCGAAGAAAGGATGCCGGAATGATCCAGGACAACATCGTCGTCGAGGTGGAGCGCCGCCACGAGACCGGCAAGAACGCCGCGAACCGGCTGCGCGCCGCCGATCTGATCCCCGCCGTCATCTACGGCGGCGGCAAGGGGATGGAAACCCTCGCCCTGAAGGTGCAGCGGAAGACGCTCGTGAATCTTCTCCGGAAGGGGATGCACGAGAACACGATCTTCAAGCTGCACCTCAAGGGGACCGACATGCAGCGGCACGTGATGATCCGCGACATGGCGGTGGATCCGG
>DATIWM010000316.1:0-6189 GCA_035519355.1 Thermoanaerobaculia bacterium
TGCCGTGATCCCGGTCCCGGCGGACGTCGTCAGGGCTTTCGGGGACATCGACAAGTTCTCGATCGGCCTCGTGGAGCGGGGAGGCGTCAGCGCCATCTCGGGGAGCGATTTCGAGTTCCGGGTGCGCGGGGCGGCGGGGCACGAGGAGATCGTCACGCCGCCGCCCACGGAACCGGACATGCATTACCTCCGGTTCTGCTTCGGCTTCACCCCGACCGACCGGGTCGCGCTGGCCGTCCGGAACATCAAGGCCTTCGTCGCGGGCGGGTAGCCGGAGGAACGGGAATCATGGAGGTCGACGGCGGCAGGCTGGTCCGGTGGCTCCAGGAGCTGATCCGGATCCCGAGCGTGACGGGAGACGAAGGGGCGGTGGCCCGGTACGTCGAGGAGGAAATCCGCCAGCTCGGCTATCGCCCGAACGTCGAAGCGAACAACGTCTTCTTCGAGACGGGTGAAGGACCCGCCTGCCTGCTCCTCAACTCCCACCTCGACACCGTCGAGCTGGGAACGGGATGGGAGCGCGACCCGTTCGGCGGCGTCCTCGAAGACGGGAAGGTCTACGGCCGCGGGGCGAGCGACGACAAGGGAAACATCGCCGCGATGCTCGAGATCGCCCGCCTGGCGAAGGGGCGGAAGCTCGGCGGACGGATCCTCTTCACGTTCACGACCGGAGAGGAATTCGGGACGGCGCTCGAGGAGAAGGGGAGCTACCTTCTCTCGAAGCATCTCCGGGCGGACAAGGCCCTCGTCCTCGAACCGCAGTTCGACGTGAAGGAACGGCGTCTCAACATCATCCACGGCTGCCGCGGCATCGAGAACATCAAGGTGCAGGTCCGGGGAAAGGGAGCCCACACCGGCTACCCCGAGCGCGGGGTCAACGCCATCACGCGGGCCGTCCGGATCCTCTCGATGATCGAGCAGCTCGACTTCCACACGGTCATCGTCCCGGGCCAGAAGGTCACGACCGTCTGCATGCCGATCCGGATCGAAGGGGGCGCCGACATGTTTCTCGTCCCGGCCTCTTGCGAGCTCCTGGTCCACGCCCGGACCGCTCCCGAGGACGAGAGGCTGGTTCAGGACGTCGAGCGGATCTGCCGGGAGGTCTGCGGCTCCGACTTCACGATCACGACGCCCTACAGCGCCCCCGGGTACGTCGAGAGCCACGAGGATCCCCTCATCGATCTGATCCGGAAGGAGTCGTCCGCGGCCGGCTACGTCACCGAGACCCGGTTCGCCGGCGGCCGGATCGACGCCTCGATCTTCAAGAACGTGGCGGGGATTCCCTCGTTCTGCACCGGCGTCGGCGACCGCGACCAGATGCACCTGGTGGACGAGTTCATCACCATCGCGGATTTCGTCAGCTGCGCGGAGATCCTCAAGAACATCGTGTTTTCCCCGACGATCTGAAACCGAGGTCATCATGTTCCGAGACGTCGACGAGGCGCTCCGCACCATCCGAGACAAGAAGGTCGTCATGGTCGATCTGAAAACGGCCGATCTGATCGGCCGGTGGCGGCACATGGTCTACAAGACCGGCCACGACGACGAGAAGATCTTCACGAAGGGGACCGGGACGAGCCTCAGCTCCTACCCGGGCTTCAGGACGATCGAGGCCGGCGACATGACGATCAAGCCGGATCCGACGACCGGCTTCATGGACCCCTTCGCCGAGGTCCCGACCCTCTGCTTCCTCTGCGACATCCAGAACAACGACGGGACGCCGTTCGAACTGGATCCCCGGTACGTGGCGCGGAAGGCCGAGCGGTACCTCTCGAAGGTCTTTCCGGGGGGCTCGACCCTCTGGGGGCCCGAGCTGGAGTTCTACCTCTTCGACGAGGTCCGGTACCACAGCGACATCCAGGAGTCCTTCTACCGGGTCGACTCGGCGGAAGCCTACTGGAACGCCCGGAAGGAAGGGGGGCAGGGCTACAACCTCCCGTACACGAAGGGGAGCCAGGCGGACCCGCCGCGGGACCGCTTCAGCAACCTTCGCTCGAGGATCGTCCAGTACCTCGAAGGGGCCGGCGTCCCGGTCAAATACCACCACCACGAGTCGGGCTCGCCCGGCCAGATGGAGATCGAGACCTACTTCCTGCCGCTCGTGGCCGCCGGCGACGCGGTTCTCAAGATGAAGTACCTCATCAAGAATGCGGCCGTCGCCGCCGGGAAGTCGGCCACGTTCATGCCGATGCCGCTCTTTGCCGAGTCGACGAACGGGATGCATTACCACCAGTACGTCACGGACGGGAAGAAGTCGCTCTTCTGGGACAAGAAGGGATACGGCGGCATCAACAAGGCCGGCCATTCCTACATCGCCGGGATCCTCTCGCACGTCCAGGCCGTCCTCTCGATCACGAACGCCAGCACGAACTCGTACCGGCGGCTCGGCGGGTACCGCGCGGCGCCGAACTACATCTTCTTCTCCGTCGGGAACCGGACGGCGGCCATCCGGATCCCGGCCTACGCCATCAACGAGAAGGAGGCCCGGGTGGAGTTCCGGATGCCCGACGCGACCGGAAACCCCTACCTCCAGCTGACGGCCATGCTGATGGCGGGGCTGGACGGGGTGGAGAGGAAGCTCGACCCGACGAAGGAGGGGTTCGGGCCGTACGAGGAGAACTTCAACCTCCAGGAAGTCGTCGACAAGTACAGGCTCTCGAAGGCTCCGGACAGCCTCGAGGCGGCCCTGCTCGCCCTCGAGAAGGACCACGCCTTCCTGACGAAGGACAACGTCTTCCCGGAGGCCCTCGTCAAGGCGTATGTCAAGGTGAAGGAGACGCTCGAGATCGTCCCTCTTCTCAAGAGACCCCACCCGTACGAGTACGACCTCTATTACGACCTGTGAGGCGCCGGAATCCCCGGAGGAAAGCGCGCATGCTCCATCCCGACCCGCATCCCCCCGAGGTCTTCGAGGTCCTTCGCCGGCGCGGGCCCCAGACGCGCATCGCCGTCGTCGGCGCGAGCAACAACCCGTCGAAGTACGGCCACGCCATCGTCCTGAATCTCGCGTCGAAGGGGTATACGGTCCTCCCCGTGAACCTGCGCGAGAGCCGGATCGCCGGCTTCTCCGCCTTCCCGAACCTCGCGGCCGTCCCGAAGCCGATCCACATCGTCGACATCGTCACGCCGCCGGCGGTCACCGCGGGGATCCTCGACGAGGTGGCCGGGCTCGGCCTGCCTGCGGTCTGGCTGCAGGACGGAAGCTACGACGAGGCGGTGCTCGAGAAGGTCGGGAAGGCCCCGTTCCGGGCCGTCTACGAGGCCTGCATCATGGTCGCCTCGAACCTCGGTTGACGGCGCGGGACCGGCAGGCTGCGCGGCGCGTAGTTGAGATTAAATCGCGCTTCGGATTTAATCTCCTCCCAGGGGGATCCATGAGATCGACGAGAGGGGCTCTTTGTTTCCTGGCAGTGCTCGGATCGGCGGCGGCGGTCGCAGCGCCGCCGGCTTCGGACACGAACGTCCAGCGCGGCGCCTATCTGGTCCGCATCATGGGCTGCAACGACTGCCACACGCCGATGAAGATGGGGCCGAAAGGGCCGGAGTCGGACATGACCCGGATGCTCACGGGGCACCCGGCCGACCTGAAGCTGCCCCCGCCTCCGGACCTCGGGAAGGGGCCGTGGGTCTGGACCGGATCGGGCTCGATGACCGCCTTCGCCGGACCCTGGGGTGTCAGCTACGCGATCAATCTGACGCCGGATCCCGAGACCGGCATCGGGAAGTGGACCGAGAAGATGTTCATCGACGCGATGCGGACCGGGCGCCACCTCGGGAAGGGCCGTCCCATTCTTCCGCCCATGCCCTGGTCCGGCATCCGCGAAGCCACGGACAGGGACCTCAAGGCGATCTTCGCCTACCTCAGGTCGCTGCCTCCGGTGAAGAACGCCATCCCCGAGCCGGTCGAGCCGCCGAAGGCCGGGCCCTAGGAGTCTCCCCGCTCTCATGCGCCCGGCCGTCGCGCTCCTCGTCGCGGCCACCAGCCTCCTCGTGGCGGGAGCCGCGGGCCGGCCGGGCACCGTCGGCGCTCCGCGCCTCCTTTCGCAGACGGGGCTCTATGCGGGACACGCGCCGGGAGTGGACCCACGCAACCTTCCGTTCACGCCGCAGTACCCGCTTTGGTCGGACGGCGCGGCGAAGAGCCGCTGGGTCTTCATCCCGGCCGGAGCCCGGATCGACGACCGCGACGTCGACGCGTGGGTCGTCCCGCCCGGGACGAAGTTCTGGAAGGAGTTCGCCTTCGGGGGCCGCAAGGTCGAGACGCGGCTCATCTGGAAGACGGCGGCGGGGCGCTGGATCTTCGCGACGTATCTCTGGAACGACGAGCAGTCCGACGCCGTCCTGGCGCCCCCGGAGGGCGTGCCGGACTACGTGGAGATCGGTCCGGGGAAGCGGCACACGATCCCGGGAGTCTCGGACTGCCGGAACTGCCACGAGGACGAGCATTCGCCTCTTCTCGGCTTCAACACGCTCCAGCTCTCGACCGACCGCGACCCTCTCGCGCCTCACGCCGAGCCGATAAGGCCGGAAATGGTCACGCTCAGGACCCTTCTCGAACGGGGCCTCCTCCGTCCGGTGCGAAAGGAGCTGCTGGAGAGCCCGCCGAGAATCCGGAGCGCGACGCCGCGCGGGCGCGCCCTGCTCGGCTACTTCACGTCCAACTGTGGAAGCTGCCACCGGGCGACGGGTACCCTGGCCCTGCTCGGGCTCGACTTCTCTCACCCGGAGTCTGTCCGGGACGAGGCGGCAGAGCCCGGCTACGCGACGACCGTCGGCCGGACCGGGAAGTGGGGGATTCCCGGGGCGGCGCCGGGCGAAACGAGGCGGATCGAGCCGGGCGCTCCGGAGAAGAGCTCCGTCCGCTACCGGATGGTCTCGAGGCACGCCACGACGCAGATGCCCCCGCTCGGCTCGGTCGTTCCGGACCAGGAGGCCATCGACCTTCTGGACCGGTGGATTGCGGAGGACCTTCTCCCGCGCTGACCCCCCCGCGGCGGCCTACTTCACCCGGACGCCGTTCTTCACGACGACGTCCACGTGCTGGAGGAGCCCGATGTTCGCGAGGACGTCGCCGCGAACGGCGATGACGTCGGCGGCGCGGCCGGGAGCAAGGGTCCCGAGCTCGTTCTCCCTCTTCAGGAAGCGGGCGGGCCAGCGGGTCGCGGCGGCGATGGCCTGCATCGGCGGGACGCCGAGGCGAACCCACGTCTCCAGCTCGCGCCAGGTCGAGTCGGTGTGGAAGTTGCCCGGGATCCCGCTGTCGGTCCCGACGAGCATCGTGACGCCCGTATCGCGGAGCTGCTGGAACTTCCGGGCGAGGGTCGGCAGGCGTCGGAACGTCAGGGTGAAGTAGTCGAGGTGGGTGATGTCGCGCAGGGAGGCGCGGATGTCCGCGGCCATCTCTTTCGGCAGGTCGCGCTGCCACGCCGGGTCGTCGAGCCGGTCCGGGAAGGTCCGGGCCGTGTAATCGGCGAGGAAGAGCCCCTCGATCGTCGGGCACCAGTAGAGCGTGTTGTTGCGTTTCCGGATTCCCTCGAGGATGTCGTCCGGGTAGCCCGGCTCGGTGGCGAGGCCGGTGTGCTCGAAGCTGTCCACGCCGTACCTGAGGCCGACGCGGATCTCGTCCTCCCGGTGCGCGTGGGCGACCACGGGCTTTCCGCCTTTGTGGGCGGTCTCCACGATCGCCTTCACCTCGTCGCCCGTGAGCTGGTCCTGGTCGATCAGCTTGATGACGTCCACCCCCGCGTCGACGAGCGTCTGCACCTTGGCGCGGGCGTCTTCGGCGCCGTTCACTCCCCAGCGGTACGACGCCTCGTACGGGGCGTACGGCGCCCGCTGGATGAAGGGGCCGGAGACGAAGAGACGGGGCCCGGGAATCTCGCCTTTCTGGATTCGGCTCCGGACGACGAGACTGTCTTCCAGGGGCGCTCCGAGGTCACGGACCGTCGTGACGCCGCTCATCAGGAGCTGACGGGCGGCCAGGGGCATGATCTCGTCGCGGAACCGCCCCGCGTAGGTCTTGTCCCAGTACTCGTAGTCGCTGTGGCCGAGAATCATCAGGTGGACGTGCATGTCCATCAGGCCCGGCAGGACGCTCATGCCGGCCGTGTCGATGACGGACGTGCCGGGCGGGACGGCCACCTCGCCCCGCCGGCCGACGGCGAGGATCCTGTCGCCGGCGATCAGGAC
>DATIWM010000317.1:0-9731 GCA_035519355.1 Thermoanaerobaculia bacterium
GGCCCAGGCATGGCCGCGGTGAAGGTGGATCCCGTCCGGCACGTGGAAGAGGTCGGCAAAGCTGAATGCGCGGGCCCGGACCCTGGCCGGAGCGCTCATCACCCTCCAGAAGGGGATGAAGAGGAGGAGGTAGGCGATGGCGATTCCGTATTCGACCGCCTTCGTCGCGTGGGGGCTGAGGAACTCGTGTCCGTTCATTTCGGCCTCTCTAGTGCGAACCGCGGTAGTCGGGGTGCTCGGCCAGGACCGGCATCCGGTTCACGATCCAGCGGAAGACGACGACGCCCAGCGTGACGATCGTCAGGGAGATCAGGATCTCCGCGGCGGCCGGCACGTAGCGGTTCGGGAGGGTCCAGTTGTAGGCGATGAGCGAGACGTTGAACCGGTTCAGGAGGACGCCGAGGACGGTCAGGACGCCGCCGATCCGGGCGAGCTTCACGCTGCCGCTCCGGACCGCGAAGAGGAAGAGGAGCGACGGGAGCAGGATGAACCCGAGCATCTCGACCCCGTACCAGGCGCCCCAGCCGGTCAGGAGGAGGTCCCACCGGCCCGAGCCGGCGAGACCCTGCAGCCGGATGAAGAAGTAGGCGAAGAGGACGAGCGCGCCCGCCTTCGCGAGGCCGAGCGTGATGCCGTCCATGTCGACGTGGGCCTTCGGGTCGAGGCGGTCGTGGAAGGCGCGGTGGGAGAGCGTGCTCTCTACGATGACCATCCCGATCCCGGCCGTGATGCTCGAGATGAAGAAGAAGATCGGCAGGAAGGGGGAGTACCAGAAGGGGTGGAGCTTGCCCGGGGTCATCAGGAAGAAGGCTCCGAGGGAGGACTGGTGGAGCGTCGAGAGCGTGACCCCGAGGACGATGATGCCGATCGACATCATCTCGAGCAGGCGCCGCAGCTTCGCAAGGCCCAGCCATTCGAGGGCTGCGGGGGCGAACTCGAGGCCGAGGACGATCAGGTAGAGGAAGACGCACCAGCCGACCTCGTACATGACGGCCGTCGTGCCGGGCGTCAGGAAGAACTGGTAGGGGAGGCGCCACGGCTGGCCGAGGTCGACGATGAGGCCCAGGAGGACGAAAACGTAGCCGAGGAAGCCGGTCAGGATGGCCGGCCGGAGGATGGGGCGGTAGAGCTTCTGGCCGAAGATGTAGACGGCGCAGGCCACGGTGTAGCCGCCGGCCGCCAGGGCGACCCCGCTGATGACGTCGAAGGCGACCCAGAGGCCCCAAGGGTACGTCTGCGACAGGTTCGTCACCGCGCCGAGTCCCTTCCAGAAGCGGAGGATCAGGCACGGGATGCCGGCCGCGAGGATCACGGCGATGATGCCGTTGGCCGGAGTCACGAGGCTCTTGAGATACTCCGCCGGCGTCAGGCCGAGGAGCACCTTGTCCCGGATCCAGGAGCCGTTCATCGGCCGGGCGACCGCCTGCTCACTCATGGCGTCCCTCCCCGGCCTTTCCGGCCGCTGCAACCTCGTCCTTCCGTTTGTTCATGGCCCAGAGCCCCATCAGGAGGGGGGGCCAGAGGGTGATGACGAAGGGGACCGCCGAGAGGGCCCGGTCGGCCATCTCGGGGTAGGAGGTGTTCGAGACGTTCTGCGGGAGGTGGAGGGACTCGAGCGGCACGTCGCTGATGTAGAGCCAGCTCGTTCCGCCGGCCTCCTCTTCTCCGTAGATCCGGGGAACGTACTTCCCGGGGTTCCCGTAGACCCGCTTCTTCGCTTCCTCGAGAAGATCGGCCCGCTTGCCGAAGGTGAGCGCTTCGGCCGGACAGTTCTCGGCGCAGGCCGGGGGCTTCCCCTGCGCCTGGCGCTCGGCGCAGAAGGTGCACTTCCGGACGAGCGGCGCCGCCTTCGTGTACTCGTACTTCGGCACGCCGAAGGGGCAGGCGACCATGCAGTACCGGCAGCCGAGGCAGCGGTCGGTGTGGTAGACGACGGGGCCGTTGGGCGTCTTTTCCAGGGCGCGGACCACGCAGCCCGAGGCGCAGGCCGGCTCGACGCAGTGCATGCACTGAGTCTTCGCGTAGCGCTCCTCGCCGCCGGGGCTCTTCTGGCTGGCCATGTTCACGACCGTGAACTGGTTCGGTCCGGTGGTCCGGAGCGATTTGAAGTCCACGTCGCTCTCGGGGTCCGGAAGCCTGTTGGCCTCGCTGCAGGCCACTTCGCAGGTGCGGCAGCCGATGCACCTCGTCGTATCGACGAGAACCGCGCGGGCGTCCTTGGACGGGCGGGTGAGGGCGGCCTCGGCCCCGCCCGGGCCGGGCAACGCGGCCGTGGCGCCGGCTGCCGCCGCGAGTTTCAGGATCTGACGTCGGTCGAAAGGCATCTCAACACTCCTAATACGCGAAGCCGTGATGCGCGTGGTGCGCGGATCGGCCCGGGCGGTGGGGCCGCGCCGCGAGGCTGAGGAGACCCAGCATCACGAGCGCGATCAGTGCGAGCGGAAGGGCGGCGATCATGATGGGTTCACCTCCTTCGGCGATACGGACGGACCGGAGCGCGGGTCCGGGCTTTCCTTTCCCGCGGCGGCGGCAGCGGCGGTTGCGACGGCCTCCAGGAAATGCCGGCATGCCTGGTACTCCTGCGCGAGGCAGGGGCTCGCCGACACGAGATGATCCAGGGGGACCATCTTCTTGAAAGGACAGGCGTCGCAATAGAGCATGACGACTTCCTTGAGGTAAGGGCAGGTCATCGGGTTTCTCATGGCGACCTGGACGTTGCAGGCTTCGGGCCAAGACAGTTCGAGCCAGCGCAAGTCGCTGAAAGAAAATCTCTTGGAAGGAACAGAGAGCTTCCGGCGCAGCGAGCCGTCGGCCTGCGGCTGTAGAGGTTCTCCACGCCCTCAACAGAGAGATCTCTGATATCAGGGAATTCTTGTGACTTTCGGGTACTTGTAGATGTGTAGAGAAGTTCAGCGGCGAGTTGCGAATCTCAACAGGAGTCCGGGGTCCGCCATCAGGTTTTCTCGGGCTCCGCGACCGTTTCGTGCTCCTCGACGTCGCGCAGGTGGAACTTTCGGATCTTGTTGTAGAGGGTCACCCGGTCGATGTCGAGGATCCGCGCCGCCTGGCTGACGTTTCCGCCGGCGTGATGGAGGACCGCGGCGATGTGCCGCTTCTCGACCTCGGAGAGCGAAGCCGGGCGGTCGGATCCGCCTCCCGAGGCGCCGGGCACGAGGCCGAGGTCGGAGGCCTGGATGACCGGCGTCTTCGCCACCACGAGCCCGCGCTCGAGGACGTTGCGCAGTTCGCGGACGTTGCCCGGCCAGTCGTGCGCCATCAGGAGCGCCATGGCCTCGGCGGAAATGCCTTCCACGTCGCGGCTCATCTCGACGCCGAGGTGCTCGAGGAAGTGGTCGACGAGGAGCGGGATGTCCTCGCGCCGCTCGGTGAGGCGGGGGAGCCGGATGGCGATGACGTTGAGCCGGTAATAGAGGTCCTGCCGGAACTTCCCCTCCTCGACGGTCTTCCCGAGATCCCGGTTCGTCGCCGCGATGATCCGGACGTCGACGGGGACGCTCTCCGTGCCGCCGACCCGGGTCACGCGCCGTTCCTCGAGGACCCGGAGAAGGTCGAGCTGGAGCTTCGGGCTGATGTCCCCGATCTCGTCGAGGAAAAGGGTCCCGCCGGAGGCCGCCTCGAACTTCCCCTCGCGACGGCCGGCGGCCCCCGTGAAGGCCCCCTTCTCGTAGCCGAAGAGCTCCGACTCCAGAAGCGTCTCGGTCAGCGCGGCGCACGAGACGGCGACGAACGGCTTGTCGGCCCGCGGACTCTCCATGTGGATCGCCCGGGCGAGGATCTCCTTGCCGGTGCCGCTGTCGCCGAGGATCAGGATCGTCGAGGCGCTCCGCGCCGCCGTCTTGGACAGCTCGAGGACGTCGCGCATGAGCGGGCTCTTGCTGACGATGTCGTGGAAGCGGTGCTCCCGCCGGAGCGCCTTGCGGAGGATCAGGTTCTCGCGAACGAGGGCCTGCTGCCCGACGATCTTCTGGATCATCAGGGTGAGCTCCTCGGGATCGAAGGGCTTGACGATGTAGTCGTACGCGCCGAGCTTCATGGCGCGGACGGCCGTGTCGACCGTGGCGAAAGCCGTCATGATGACGATGGCGACCTCGGCGTGCTTCTCCTTGACGCGTTTCAGGACCTCGAGCCCGTCGATGCCGGGCATCTTCAGGTCGACGACGAGGATCGACCAGTCGCCGTCGTCCACGGCCTTGAGGGCCGACATCCCGTCCGGCGCCGTTCCCAGCGTGTAACCGTCCTTCTCCAGCCAGCCGCTGAGCGACTCCCGGACGATCTCTTCGTCATCGACGATCAGGATGCGGGTGTTCTTGCGGCTCATGGCGTCGGGCCTCCTTGGTGAGAACGTCGTCGAAGCGCTCGCGACACTCGGCGCAGAGATGTCCCGTCTTGGCGTCGACGTCGCGAAGGCTCGCGGACCGGGCCATGGCGCAGCCCGGCGCGCGGCAGTGGATCAGGCCGAATGTGTGTCCCACCTCGTGAACGCACTCCTTCGCGAGACGGATGGCGAGAAGCTCCGGGTCGGCCATCGTCCCTTCGAGCCCCGCGAGGCGCGCCGTCGAGACGACGGCCGCGTGGCCGTGAAGCTCGGCCTCCCCGAACACGAAGGTCAGGATCGGGATGAAGAGGTCGGCGTCGGTCACGCCGAGAATCCGCCGGCTCCCCGCCGGCGCGCGGCCGGAAAGCCAGGAGAGGATCTTCGCCGAGGCGTGCTGGCCGCGCCGGACGTCGTAGGCGTCCACGGGCCGGTCGGCGGCGACGTGAAGGCGGACCGGGAGACGGTACTCGGTCTCGAGCGAGCCCCGGACGCCGTCCAGAAGCGGCGTCTCCGCGCGCCCGGCCCCGATCCACCAGACGGCGATCGCTCCCTTCATGGCCCGTTTCGGCCTCCTCCGTCACGCCGCCGCCTCCGGCGCGGCGGCCGCGAGCGGGAGACGGATGCGCATCGTGGTGCCGACGCCCGGCCGGCTCTCGGCTTTCATCTCGCCGCCGTGCTTCTGCACGATGCCGTAGACGACGGAGAGCCCCAGCCCGGTCCCCATCTCCTTCGTCGTGAAGAACGGGTCGAAGATCCGGTTCAGATTCTCGGGAGCGATGCCCGGGCCGGTGTCGGTGAACGCGATCTCGACGCGCTTGCCGTCGGGGAGGATGCCCGTCGAGACGGTCAGCCGCCCCCCCTCGGGCATCGCGTCGCACGCGTTGAGGAGGATGTTGACGAAGGCCTGCCGGAGCTGTCCGAAGTCGGCGCTGACGAGGGCGTCGGTCCCGATCTTCTTCTCGAGGACGATCTGCTGCATCTCGATCTTGTGATTCAGGAGGGTCAGGGCCTCCTCGAGCGCCTTCTTCACGTCCACGTCGGCCAGGACGAGCGGGCGCTGCCGGGCGAAGTCGAGGAGGTTCCGGACGATCCCCCGGCAGCGGTCGGTCTCGCGCTCGATGAGGCGGAGGTTCTTCAGGAGGAGGTCGCGACTCGTCGCGGGATCGCCCCCTTCCTCGAGGTTCCGGACGAGGAGCTTGGAGAAGGTCAGGATGCCGGCGAGCGGGTTGTTGATTTCGTGGGCGATGGAAGCCGAGAGCTGCCCGAGGGAGGCGAGCTTCTCCGTCTGGATCAGCTGCGCCTGGGCGGCTCGGAGCGCCTCGGTCCGCTCCTCCACCTGCCGTTCGAGGCCGTTCAGGAGCTCCAGACGCTCGGCGCGGGCCTTCGCGAGGGAGTCGGCCATCTCGTTGAACGAGGTGGCGAGGCGGCCCAGTTCGTCCGGCTGGAAGACCGGAACGAGGGCCAGGAGGTCACCCCGCCCGATCCGCTCGGTCGCCTTCACCATCTCCCGGACCGGCCGAAGGACGAGGCGGCGGACCGCCACCATGAGGCCGACCGCGATGGCGAGGATGCAGACGAGCGAAACCCAGGCGGTCCGGACGGCCCGATCCTCGACGACCCGGTCCACGTCGGCCAGGGAGATCGAAACGTCGACGACACCGAGGACGGTCTGCTCCGCCGGGTGGACGTGACAATCGGCGGAGGAGCAGGCGGTCTCGTTGTAGATCGGCGTCACCATCCCGAGAACCCGGTGGCCGTCCGCGGCGCGGAAGACGCGGGCGCGGGACGGGACGGAGAGCTTCACGAGCGGCTGGCCGGCCGCGTGGCAGGCGTAGCAGGACTCGGCCTTCTTGTCGACGAGGGTCCCGGCCTCGCCCGAGGCCGTCGAGAACATGATCCGCCCCTCCTTGTTGAAGATCCGGACCTTCTCCACGTTCTCGTTCTCGGAGATCGCCTGCATGACCCGGTAGGCGTCCTCCTTCTTGCCGGAGAGCATCTGGTCGCGCGTGCTCGTCCGGATCGTGTCCGAGAAGAGCGCCGCGCCCCGGAGGGCTTCGTTCTTCATCTCGGCCCGCTGGGCTCCGATGGCGAGGACGGCAAAGAGCCCGATGGCGATCAGGGTGACGGCGGACACCGTCGCGATGAGCGTGACGCTCAACCGACGCCACCAGGGGATGCTCTGGGCGGTCTCCATTCGGTCTTCGCAAAGGCGCCGTCCGGCGGGCGGCCGCTCTCGTCTTGCAAGTTTGGGGGGTGGGGGGGTCCCGGTTCATGACCTAAATGCATCAGGGGGGCGCGAAACCGTAAGATCGGACCCGCGATGGGGGGCGTCGTGCCGGGACGAATCGCCGCGGGGATTCTGTGGGGATCCGTTTTCCTCGTCTCGCAGCCCGCCGACGGCGCGGAACGGCCCGCGGCGCCCTCGGTCGTCGAGGACCCCGTCGTCTGGAGCCGAATCGACGCGTACGTCCGGTCACGGATCGAAGCGGAGCGGATCCCGGGCCTCGCGCTCGTGGCGGTGGACGGCTCGGGCCGGTCCCGGGAGGGCTACTGGGGCGTCTCGGACCTGAAAACCGACGCCCCCGTCGGGCCGGCGACCCTCTTCCAGATCGGATCCCTCTCGAAGGCCTTCACCGCGGCCGTCGTCCTCCGGCTGGTGGAGGCGGGAAAAGCCGACCTCGACGCACCGGTTTCGAAATACCTCCCGTGGTTCGAGCCTCCGGCCGGATCGAAACCCCCCACCCTGCATCAGCTGCTCACGCACAGCTCCGGCCTTCCAGCCGACCGCGACGACGTTCCGTCGCCCGTGGCGCAGGCGTTCGTCCTCCGCGAGCGGAAGGCGGCCACCCGGACGGGGACCGGCTTTCACTACTCGAACGTCGGCTACCAGCTTCTCGGCCTCGCCGCCGAGGAGGCCGCGCACCGCGGCTTTGCCGAACTGCTCCGGACGGGTCTCTTCGAGCCACTGGGGATGACGTCCTCGGTCCCGGCGATCACGGCGGAGACGAAGGTGCGCGCCGCCACGGGCTACATCCCCCTCTGGGACGACCGGCCGCCCCATCCGCGCCACCCGCTCGTCGAAGCGCCATGGATCGAGACCGACGCGGCCGACGGCAGCATTCTCTCCACGGCACCGGACATGGGTCGCTGGCTCGGGGCCCTCCTCGGCCGGGGCGCGGCTCCGGACGGCCGGATCCTCTCCCCGGAGAGCTTCGAGCGGATGGTCCTGCCGGCGGTCCGCGTCTCGCCCCTCGAGTCGACGTTCTACGGCTACGGTTTCTTCGTCCGGCGGGCGGACGGCCGGACGCAGATCCGCCACACCGGGGGAATGCTCGGGTTCACCTCGTCGCTCGCCGCCGATCTCGGGCGCGGCGCGGGCGTCGTCGTCCTGACGAACGTCGCGCGGGCCGAGGCGAGGCCGACGGAGATCTCCGACTTCGTCCTCCGGACGATTCTGGCCGCGGGCGCCGGCGAGCCGCTGCCGGAGATCCCCGCGGTCGACAGGAACCGGATTCCGGACGCCCGGGATTACGCGCTGACGTTCGTCTCCGTGAGCGGAGACCGGCTGGTCTTCGTGGCGGAAGAGGACCGTCTCTTTCTGGTGCGGGGAGAGGCCCGCTTCCCGCTGGAGCGCCGGGGCGAAGACCGGTTCTGGATCGACCACCCGGACTTCGGCCTCCACTATCTTTCGTTCGGGCGGCAGAGCGGCCGTGTCGTCGAGGCGTTCTACGGGCCGTCCTGGTACAAGACGGACGGCTACGACGGACCGCGAAGCTTCAGCACGCCGAAGGAGTGGCTGGCCTACCGGGGGCACTACCGCTCCGCGCATCCGTGGGCGAACAACTTCCGCGTCTTTCTCCGGAAGGGGAAGCTCTGGATGTCGACGCCGGACGGGGCGGAACGGGTCCTCGTGTCTCTCGAGCCCGGTCTGTTCCAGATCGGCGAGGAGAGGAGTCCCGAGGTCCTCCGGTTCGACGCCATCGTCGGAGGCAGGGCCCAGCGAGCGAACCTCTCGGGAGTCGACTTCTACCGGTTCTTCACGCCGTGAGCGGCCTGGCGAAGACCAGGAGGCCCCCCTTTACGGCGGCGTCGGGGCCGAGGAGCTTCCGAAGGCCTTCTTCGTACGCGCGGATCTGCGGCGCATAGAGCTCCTCGCGCCGAAGCCGGTCGGCCGACGAGGCGACGCGATCGGTCTTCCAGTCGACGATCTGCCAGCCGTCGGCCTCCTCGAAGAGCAGGTCGATCTTTCCCTCGACGAGCGGCCGGTCGGGGCGGGAGGCGTCCACGTAGAGGATCGGCATCTCGACGAAGCGGCGAACCGCGGCGAACGCCCGTGCCACGACGGGCTTCGCCAGGAGCTCGTTCACGAGGTCCGACGCCTCCCGCCGCTCGTCCTCGAAGAGAGCTTCGCCGGCCCGTTTCAGCTCGTTCCTCGTGGCCGCCGCATCCGGCATCGTGGTCCCCTTCAGGAGCGCCTCCATCGCCACGTGGACGGCGACACCGATTCGCCGGGCGCGATCCGGCGCCTCGTCCCGGTCGGAGGGCTCCGTGTCCTCGGCCGTCACCGTGAAAGCGGAGTCCTTCTCGCCAGCCCGGCGAAGGGGGCGGGAGGCGGTCACGCGGGCTCTCTCGAGCCGCTCGTCGGCCTCGGCCATCCGGGCGGCGACGTCCACCGGCTCCTCGCGTTCCGGCGCGGTCGGCCGCCGCGCGGGAGTCGAGAGATCGGCGGGCACCGTCTCGACGAGCCGCGGGAGCGCGGCGGAAAGCGTTTCGTAAGGGGCCAGGGTGAAAAGGAGGCTGTTGCCGAGTCTGTCCGTCACCCCGCCCCGCTTCCTCACCGTGCGCCTCCGGAACCACGAGACAACGAGGGTCTCCTTCGCCCTCGTGAGGCCGACGTAGAGAAGGCGGCGAACCTCCTCGTCACGCCGGAGGCGGTCGGTCTCTTCGACTTCCGTGAAGCGCGCCGAGCGGACGAGGCCGGCCCCGAAGCCGAGCCTCGTACCGAAACGCCGGCTCGAGAGGTCCCAGACGAGAGGGGGGACGCCTCCGGCGCCGTTCCGGGGCTTGAGGCCGAAGTCCGCGAGGACCACGACGTCGAACTCGAGCCCTTTGGCCTTGTAGAGCGTCATGAGCCGGACCGCCTCGCTCTCCTCCGTGAACGCGGCGGGCTCGGCCGCCTCCTCGTCGGTCCGCCGGACGACCCGGGCGACGGCCTCCGGGAAAGAGAGTCCCTCGCGGTCGAGGTCCCGTACGAAGGCCAGGAGCCTCTCGAGGTTCGCGAGGCCCTGGAGCGGATGGACGACCGCCCCGTTCTCGATGGCCGCCATGGCCTGCCGCGACGACAGCAGCTCAGAGAGCGTTCCGGCAGCGGAACGCGCGTGGCGCATCCGGTGGA
>DATIWM010000318.1:0-11852 GCA_035519355.1 Thermoanaerobaculia bacterium
GAGCCCCTCATCACGTCCGAGCGGGCGGTGGCCGTTTTTCGCCAGGCGCGGGCGGCCGGGCTGATGACGGGTTACGTCTCCAACGGAAACGGCACGCCCGAAGTGCTCGACTATCTCCGGCCGTGGGTCGACGCCTACAAGGTCGATCTGAAGGGGATGCGCGAGGCGGGCTACCGCAGCCTCGGTGGAAAGCTCGGGACCGTGCTCTCCACGCTCGAGGGCCTCAAGGCGCGCGGCTTCTGGGTCGAGGTCGTGACGCTCGTCGTCCCGGGGCTGAACGACTCGGACGAGGAGCTGCGCGACGCGGCCCGCTTTCTCTCGGGCCTCGACCGCGACATCCCGTGGCACGTGACCGCCTACCACGACGACTACCGGATGGGCGACCGGGGATCCACGCCGGCCGGCTCGCTTCTCCGGGCCGCGGAGATCGGGCGTGCGGAGGGGCTCCACTTCGTCTACGCGGGAAACCTCCCCGGCCGCGTCGGCGAGTGGGAGGACACGCGCTGTCCGGCCTGCGGGGTTCCCGTCGTGGAGCGCCGGGGGTACCGGGTCGTCCGGAACGGCCTCGCCCCGGACGGAAGCTGTCCGTCCTGCGGCGGCCGCCTGCCGGGCCTCTGGGCCCCGCCGGCCCGCCCCGCCTCCATTGACGCCGGTGCGCCCTTGGCCTTAGGATCCCACCCGGCATCAGGCGGACGCTGAGCCGACGGACCCGGACGTTCGTCGGCGCCGGCCGGGAAGGTTAGGCCGCGCCGCCCCGCTCGCTGATCGAGTTCGAGTCGCCTTGGACGGGCGGTCCGCATGCGCCCGCCGGGCGGCCCCGGACAAGTCGAGGGTTTGAACCGGCCCCGAGGGAGGGCCGGCGCCGGAGGAAAGCTTGGACGAGAGGGATCCCAAGGAGCGGGCCGGAGCCGCGCACGACGCGCCGGCCGTGACCGAAGTCGCGGACGCCTTCGAAGAGGCGGGTCCGGAGGACGGGCCGGAAGAACAGGAGCCGGAGACGGGAGGGGGCGAGACGGGGCCGGTCCCCGGAGGCGCACCCGGCAGCGAGCCTTTCCGCCGCCGCCGCCGCCGCCGCCGCCGCCGCGGACGGAGCCGGTTCGGCCCCGCCGCCACCGACGTCGCGGCACCCGGCACGGACACAGGCACCGGAGAAGGAGCGGGACGCCGCGAGCCGTCCGCCCAGGCCGCGCCCCCCGTGGCCGTCCAGGGGATCCTGAGGCTCCACGGCGACCACTCCGGCCTCCTCGTCTCGTCGAAGGAGTTCTTCACCGAGCGCGGGGACCCGTTCGTCCCGAAACACCTCATCGAGGCGGAGGACCTCGAGGACGGCCTCCTGATCGAGGCCGAGGCCGCCCCCCGCGGCCCGAAGGGGCCGACGGTCCAGAAGATCACCTCCGTCGAGGGGATGACGCCCGCCGAGTACCGGACGAAGTACGTCCAGTTCCACAAGGGGATCTCGGTCGATCCGGACCGCCGTCTCCGGATGGAGACCGCAGCCGACGAGATCTCCGGACGTGTCCTCGACCTCGTCGTCCCGATCGGCCGCGGCCAGCGCTGCCTCATCGTGGCCCCGCCGAAGGCGGGGAAGACCTTCCTCCTGAAGACGATGGCGAACGCCATCGCGAAGAACGATCCCGACGTCGTGCTCTTCATGCTCCTCGTGGACGAGCGCCCGGAAGAAGTGACCGACATGCAGCGGTCCGTGCAGGGCCAGGTCATCGCTTCGCCCTCGGACATGAACGCGGCGCGCCACATCGCCGTGTCGGAGCTCTGCTTCGAGCGGGCCAAGCGCCTCGTGGAGATCGGGAAGGACGTCGTCATCTTCTGCGACTCCATCACGCGGATGAGCCGCGCCTACAACAACGAGCAGCGCGGCGGCGGCAAGATCCTGTCGGGCGGCATCGACTCCCGGACGATGGAGAAGCCCCGCCGCTTCTTCGGGGGGGCCCGCAACCACGAGGACGGCGGCTCGTTGACGATCGTCGCCACGTGCCTCATCGACACGGGCAGCCGGATGGACGACGTCATCTTCGAGGAGTTCAAGGGGACGGGAAACAGCGAGATCATCCTCGACCGCGGACTCTTCGAGCGCCGGGTCTTTCCCTGCATCAACATCCCGGCGTCGGGGACCCGGAAGGAAGAGAAGCTCTACGACGCCGACGAGCTCCCGAAGATCCACAAGCTCCGCCGAGCCCTCGCGTCGGTCAAGCCGGTGGATGCGATGGAG
Source organism: Thermoanaerobaculia bacterium (assembly GCA_035519355.1). Classification (GTDB taxonomy): domain Bacteria; phylum Acidobacteriota; class Thermoanaerobaculia; order UBA5066; family UBA5066; genus DAOMFB01. The sequence goes on from DATIWM010000318.1 coordinate 2,228, forward strand.
CTCCTCCTGTCGAAGCTCACGAAGTTCAAGCTGAACCGGGACTTCCTGAAGTCGATCCAGTAGTCCCGGCTTTCCGCCGCCGCCGGCGCCGCTTCTTCGCGCCGGGCACGTACGCGGCGGAGGGGGCGAAGCCGCCGTCGGGCGGCTCGAGGCCGAACGCCTCCCGGATCCAGAAGTCGGGTTCGTCGCCCTCGGCGGTCGCGCCCGTCCCGTCCGGCGCCGGCCCGCCTCGCGCCGGGACCTCGGGCGCCGGGGGCGGCGGAGGAACGGCCCGGAGCGGCGGCGACGGCGCCTCGTCCTCCTCCTCCGGCGGACCGAGGTGGCGCGGCCCGCCCGACTGGAGCCCGTCCCCGCTCCGCGGGTGCGAAGGCGGCGGCGCGCCCCATTCGAACAGCTCCTCGCCGGCGAACGCCGTCGGAATCTTCATCCCGATGAGCCGTTCGATCGCGGCGAGGGAGAAGACGTAGTTCTCGTCGGCGAGCGAGATCGCCGTCCCGGCCGCCCCGGCCCGCGCGGTCCGGCCGATCCGGTGGACGTAGTCTTCCGGGTCCTGCGGAAGATCGACGTTGATGACGTGCGTGACCCCCTCGATGTGGAGGCCGCGCGAGGCGACGTCCGTGGCCACGAGGAGGGGGAGCTTCCCGGCCTTGAAGTCCGTCAGGATCTTCAGCCGCCGGGCCTGCGGGAGGTCTCCCGTCAGGGCCGCCACGTGGAAGCCGTGCCGCTCCACGGTGGCGACGACGCGCTCGGCGAACCGCTTCGTGTTCACGAAGAGCATCGTCCGGGGGGGCGTCTCGCGCCGCCGGGACTCCGCCTTCAGGATCCCCAGGAGGAGCGGGATCTTCTCTCTCGCCCCGACGTGGTAGAGGAGCTGCGTGACGCGGTCCGCGGTCACCTGTTCCGGGCGGATCTCGACCTTCTGCGCGTCGTTCATGTGCTCCCACGCCAGCTCGAGGACGCGGATCGACAGCGTGGCGGAGAAGAGCGCCGTGTGGCGGCGGTGGGGCGGCGGGCAGCGGCGCAGGATCCTCCGCAGGTCCGGGATGAAGCCCATGTCGAAGAGCCGGTCCGCCTCGTCGATGACGAGGGTCTCGACCTGTGCGAACGACGTCGCCCCCTGCTGCTCGTAGTCGAGAAGCCGGCCGGGCGTTCCGATGAGCAGGTCGCAACCCGCCCGGAGCTGGTCGCGCTGCCGGCCGTAGTCGATCCCGCCGAAAACGGTGACGATGCGGGGCTTCACGAAGTGACCCAGTGCCACGGCGTCGTCACGGATCTGGACGGCCAGCTCCCGCGTCGGCGCCACGACCAGGGCCCGGGGCGGGTCGCCCGGGCGCGGAGGCCGCGGCGCGCCGGCGAGTCGCGTGAAGACCGTGATCAGGAAGGCCGCCGTCTTCCCGGTCCCGGTCTGCGCCTGGGCGGTGACGTCCCGTCCCGCGAGGAGGAGCGGCAGCGTGGCGGCCTGAACCGGCGTGGCCCGGACGAATCCGCAGCCGGCGATGCCGGCGCGAACGGGGTGCGGAAGCGGGAGGTCGGAAAAGTAGACGTCCGAGAGGTGGTCCTCGAACGCCCCTAGGGCGGGGCCCATTCGCTGCCATTGTAGCCCCCGTTCCGGCGCGACGCGCCGCGTATACTCGCGCACCGCTGTGCCGCTCAGAGAACTGACGAAGCGGGTCTTTCTCGGGAAGAGCCGCGACCCGCTCGACCCCCACGTCTTCCATCAGCTGTCGCTCGTGGCCTTTCTCGCGTGGGTGGGGCTCGGAGCCGACGGCCTCTCCTCCTCCTGCTACGGCCCCGAGGAGCTCTTCGTGAACCTCGGGTCGCACCGGCAGCTCGCCGTCTTTCTCGCCGTCGCCACGGCCCTGACGGTCGTCGTCATCTCGGTGTCGTACTCGCAGATCATCGAGCTCTTCCCGTCGGGCGGCGGCGGCTATCTCGTCGCGACGAGCCTCCTCGGCCCGGGCGCCGGCGTCGTCTCCGGCTCGGCGCTGGTCGTCGACTACGCCATGACGATCGCGATGCAGGTCGCCGCGTGCGTGGCGGCGCTCTCCTCCCTGACCGCCGGCGTCTCGCCCCGTCTCCAGCTCATCTTCTCGCTCGCCCTGGTCGTTTTTCTCATTCTCATCAACCTGCGCGGCGTGAAGGAGTCGGTCCTCGTCCTCCTGCCGATCTTCCTTCTGTTCCTCGTCACCCACATCCTCGTCATCGCCTTCGGCATCGGCCGCCACGTCGGCGCGATGCCCGAACTCGTGGCCACCACCGTCCGGGAGACGAAGCAGACCTGGACGACGCTCGGCGGGCTCGGGACGCTCGCCCTCATGCTCAAGGCCTTCTCGATGGGCGGCGGCACGTACACGGGCCTCGAGGCGGTCTCGAACGGCCTGCAGGTCCTCCGCGAGCCGCGGGTGAAAACCGGCCGCAAGACGATGACCTACATGGCCATCTCGCTCTCGGTCACCGCGGGAGGCCTGATCCTCTGCTACCTCCTCGCCGACGTCTTCCGCCAGGAAGGGCAGACGCTCAACGCCGTCCTCGTGCGGAAGCTCTCGGGCGAGGCCTTCGGACCCGGAGCGGTCGCCACGTCGTTCGTCCTGCTGACGCTTCTCGCGGAGGGTGCGCTCCTCTTCGTCGGGGCGCAGGCCGGCTTCCTCGACGGCCCGCGCGTTCTGTCGAATATGGCAATCGACTCCTGGGTGCCCCACCGGTTCAGCCTCCTCTCGGAGCGGCTCGTGACCCAGAACGGAATCCTCGTCATGGGCCTCTCGGCCATCGGGATCCTTCTCTACACGGGCGGCTCCATCGACGTCATCGTCGTCATGTACTCGATCAACGTCTTTCTGACGTTCAGCCTGTCGCAGCTCGGGATGTGCGTCCACTGGTGGCAGGAGCGGAAGACCGAGGCGTCGTGGGGGCGGCGCTTCGCGATCAACGGCGTCGGCCTCCTGACGACGGCCACGATCCTCGTCGTCACGGTGGTCATGAAGTTCCGGGAAGGCGGCTGGGTCACGGTCCTGATCACGGGCTCGCTCATCGGCGTCTGCGTCGCCGTCCGGCGTCACTACAGCTCGATCGGCCTCCTGATGAAGCGGGCGGACGACGTCCTGACGACGCTCCCGCGGTACAAGCCGGCGGACATCTCCGGGGTCACGCCGAAGGCCGAGCCGGTCAGCCGGAACACGCCCACGGCCGTCTTTCTCGTCTCGGGGTTCAACGGCCTCGGAATCCATTCGCTCCTGCAGGTCCAGAAGTACTTCCCGCGCTACTTCAAGAACGCCGTCTTCCTCTCGGTCGGCGTCGTCGACTCGACGAAGTTCAAGGGGATCCACGAAGTCGAGAACCTGAAGAAGGAGACCGAGCGCGACCTGAACAAGTACGTCGAGTTCGCCCGGGGACTCGGGATGCACGCCGAGCACCACTACGCGGTCGGCACGGACCTCCTCGACGAGATCGTGAGGCTCTGCAAGGAGGTGAAGGAGAGGTACGACCGGCCGATCTTCTTCGCCTCGAAGCTGATCTTCCCGGACGAGAACATGGCGAACCGGCTTCTCCACAACCAGACGCCCTTCGCCGTGCAGCGGCGGCTCCAGTTCGAGGGAATGCAGACGGTCATCCTGCCGATCCAGGTGAGCACCTAGGGCGCCTCCCGGGTGAAGCCGGCTCCGTCCTTCGCCGCCCGGAGGCCTCTCGCGGCCGCCCTGCTCCTCACGGCGGTCGTGCTGGCCCTGACCGCGGACGAACGTTACTTCGGCCTGACCGTCGACGGCCGGATCATGGTCCGGACGGCCGTCTCGATGGTCAGCCTCGGCGAGATCGGCATCGCGCGCGGGCAGGCGGTCGGGATCGACCGGCCGGGAGGCGACAGCGTGACGCGATACGGACTCGGGCCGTCCCTCTCGCTCGCGGCTCCCGTCTTTCTCGCCCGGGCCTTCGACCGCGGCATCCGGCCCGGGGCGTCGCAGACGCTCTTCGTCCTGCACCAGATCCTCTGGCTCCTCGCGGCGGCCGCGGGCGCCGGCGCGCTCGCCCGGGCCTGGGGCGGCGACGGAACGGCGGTCCGGCGGGCCGCGCTCGCGGCGGTCCTCGGTTCGCCCCTCTGGGCCTATGCGGGGGCCGACTTCTCCGAGCCGCTCCAGGCCGCCCTCGTCGCGGCGACGTTCGCCGCCAGCGCGGCGGCCGTGGCGCCTGGCGTCGCCGAGCGGCGCTCGCTCGTTCTCTCGGCGGCGGCTGGCGCGGCCGCGGGGGGCGCTCTGCTGTCGAAGTCCCTCTTCGTCCTCGCCCTGCCGGCGGCGCTGACGCTCGTCGTCCTCGGCGGGGAGAAGGCGGGCCGCCTCCGGCGCGCCGGCGCGGTGCTCCTCGGCTGGCTGGCGCCGGCGGCGCTCTGGCTCGCGTTCGAAGTCGTCCGGTTCGGCCGGCCCTTCGCGGCTTATCCCGGGGAGCGTTTCAGCCACCCCCTCCTCGACGGCCTCTGGCGCCTGACCGTCGGGCTGAACAAGGGGCTTCTCCTCTATTTTCCGCTCGTCGTCCTCTCCGCCGTCGGCCTGGCCGCTCTGGCCCGGACCCGCCCCGGCGCGGCCGCGGCGTCGGCCGGCTTCGCCTTCGCCCTGCTCCTCTCGACCGCCGCCTGGTGGGCGTGGGACGGAACGTTCGGATGGGGTCCGCGGCTCCTCCTCGGCGCGATTCCGGTCCTCGCCGCGCTCGCGGCGCTCGGCGCCGCGCGCCTGCCGTCCGCCGTCTTCCGGGTCCTCTTCGGCCTCGGAATCGCCGTCAACGCCATCGGAGTCCTCCAGCCCGACACCGACACGATGGCCTATCTCGGCATCCTCCCCCGACGCGTCGTGCCGGCCGCGGACGTGAACCGGTATCCCGCGTTCACCTACGACGCGGATCCGGCGACGGGCGGCGCCCGGCTCGACGACCAGTTCTGGGTGGCCGAGGTCGCCGCTCTCTCTCCGCTCCGCGTGGCGCCCTGGCTTCTCCTCCAGCGCCTCGCCGGAGGCGACGTCCTCGGTCGGCTCCGGACGCCCCCGTGGCCCGCGGACCGGCCCGAGCTGCGCGTGGAGAAGTCGCCGGAAACGGTCATCCCGCCGGCCCACCTCGCGCACCTGACGCGTCCGTTCGCGTGGCCCCATCTCGGCATGTCGCTTTTCCGGAAGAAGGCGGACGTTTACTGGGGAGCGGCGTACACGGAGGGGATCCTCGACCAGGCGCATCGCGCGCAGGACCAGCGGCGGGGGGACCGCGCCGTCGACTTCGCCGAGCAGCTCTGGACGATCCTGCCGAGCCCGCAGACGGCCGTCGTCCTCGCGGAGAGCTACCGCCTGGCTCTCCGGCGCGACGCGCTCCACGAGCTGGCCGACCGCGTCCGGTCCCGCCGGCCCGTGGATCCCCGCTTCCCAGTCGTCCTCGCGCTCCTCGCGCGGGACGTGGGTGAGGCGGAGGGCGCGCGCCGGCTGATCGAGGCGTCCCTCGCGCTGGAGGAGCGGCCCGAGATCCGCCGCCTGCTGGACCTTCCGCTCGCCGAGTGGCCCCCCACCCTCCGCGACGTCACCGGAGAAAACCGGAAACCCCGCGGATAGCCCGGTCGGATTAGATTCGGGGGTCATGACGTCCGTCCCGATCGTCGCCGTCCTCGTCATCGCCGCCGCGACCTCGACGCGGCCGGTCCTCGACGCGCTCCGCCCGGACCTCGAGAAGGCGGCCGGCGGTCCCGTGGAGATCCGCTACGGCGCGACCGGCACGCTGGCCGCCGGCATCCGGAAGGGCGACGCCGTCGACCTCTTCGTCTCCGCCGACGAGGGGACGGTCCGCCGGCTCGCGTTCGACGACCTCGTCGAGGAGGGGAGCATCTCCCGCTGCGCGACGGGGAGCCTGGCACTCGTCGCGGCGACGGCGAGCCGTCTGGAGCTGCCGCGACGTCTGGACGGCGCGACGGCGTTCGCCTTCGTGAAGCTTCCGGTCCGGCGGCTCGCCCTGGTGACCACCAAAGCCGCCCCCGAAGGGCTCGCGGGCGAGGACGTGCTCGTGGCGGCGCGGATCATGCGGGAGATGAAGGAAAAGCTTCTCCGGGTCGCGTCCGACGACGAGGCGATCGCGAAGGTCCTGTCCGGCGCCGCCGATGCGGCCATCGTCCCGTCCTCGCTGGCGGCGACTCCGGGGCTCACGTCCTGCCCGGTCGATCCGACCCTCCACGAGCCGCTGAAGCAGACCGCCGCCGTCGTGTCGGCCTCGACGCGGAAGGAGGCGGCGCGGCGCGCCCTCGACCTCCTCTCGGCGCCGGAGTCCCGGGACACGTGGAAGCGCTTCGGATTCACGGGCCCCTGAGGCCGGCGCGCTGCGGCCCCTTCGAGACCAGACTGTGGTAGCCTCCAAATTGCATGGGGTCCCATGGATCGAGACGGACGGGTTCGGGATCGGACGGGCGGCGCGAGGTCCTGGACGCGATACGGCGGCTCGTCCGCGCCCTCCGGATGTCGGCTCGCGAGGCCGAGCGGCGGACAGGGCTCAGCATGGCCGGGCTCTTTGTTCTGCAGCGGCTCGGTGAGTCGTCGGCCCTCTCGATCCGGGCGCTGGCCGAAAGGACGTTCACCGACGCGAGCTCGGTCTCCGTCATCGTGTCGCGTCTGGTGCGCGCGGGGCTCGTGGCGCGCGAACGCGATCCCCTGGACGCCCGCCGGGCCCGGCTCGTCCTGACCCGGCGCGGGCGGTCTCTTCTCGCGCGGGCGCCCCGGGCGGGGCAGGAGGCCCTGATCGGCGCCCTCGACCAGATGCCGGCCGCCACGCGACGAAGGCTCGGACGGGTTCTGGGCGAGCTGATCGGCCACATGGGAGTCTCGGCGCGTCCGTCGCGGCTCCTTTTCGACAAGGAGTAAGCATGAATCGCCGCCCCGGTCCCATTCTTTCCGCCATGGTGCTCGCCCTTCTGGCGGCGGCGTGCTCGCACAAACCGCAGCCCGTCGCGTCCGTGGCTCCCACGCCGACGCCGGGTTCGACGCCAGTCCCCGTGGCGCCAGGGCCGATGCCGATGGTCGTTCCGCCGCCGTCCGTGGAGGAGATCCCGTCGGACGTCGCCGAGATCAACCGGCGCGGGTACCTCAAGGACGCCTTCTTCGACCTCGACCGCTCAGAGATCCGTGCCGACGCGCGCGCAGCGCTCGAGGCCGACGCTTCGTGGCTTCGAAAGTATCCGACCGTGAAGCTGACCGTCGAAGGACACTGCGACGAGCGGGGAACACGGGAATACAACATGGCGCTTGGCGATCGCCGCGCGAACGCCGCAAGAGCCTATCTGGTGACTCTCGGTGTAGAAGCCTCGCGGGTCAGGACCGTCTCCTATGGCAAGGAGCGCCCCTTCTGCCGCGAGAGCGGCGAAACCTGCTGGCAGGTGAACCGACGCGGGCACTTCGTCGTCACCGCCCGCTGATCGACGGCGACGGGGTCATCGGCCCCTGCGAAGGCATCTCACTGAAAAAGAAGACGCATCGCGTCAGGGACGCGAAGACGCCCGGGACCCCGTCAAGGGCACCGAGGATGGGCCCCGGAGCCGTCAGGGCGCCGTTACTCGGGGGGAGTCTTCCCGCTCTCGGGCCGGTGGCGGGTCTCGAAGCGTTGGACCCGATCAGCGAGAGTTCCGGGGCGCGCGCGCAGATCCGAGCGCGACAGGTCCCCGACGGGCATGCCGAGCTCGACCTCCAGGCCGGCCGACTTGGAGAGGCCAAGCTTCTGGCTCGCAAACACGCTTCGGTGGCCCACGATCAGAAAGGCCGTTCCGGCGCAGAGGGCGGCGTAGACGCCGATCGACCCCGGAAGCAGCTCGATCCCCATCACGGCGGCCGCGATCGGCGTGTTTGCGGCCGCCGCGACAACGGCGACGAAGCCGAAGGCCGCGAAGACCCCACTGGGGAGGTGCATCAGGTGCGCCAGCGCCGCGCCGCTCGTAGCCCCGATGAAGAAGAGCGGCGTCACGATGCCGCCGCTTCCTCCGGTTTCGAGGGTGACCGCGGTCGCGATGATCTTGAAGAGGAATGCGAGAAGGGCGATCCGGGCGGTGCCGGCCAGCGCCCCCTGGATCGTCTCGACGCCGAGTCCGGCATAGGTTTCGCCGGCGACGGCATAGAAGAGGGCGAGAAAGGCCCCGCCGCACGCCGCGGTGAGATAGGGATGGCTCTGGAAGCGGCGAAGGCCCCGTTCGAGGCCTCGCATCGTCTCGATCAGGATCAGCGCCACGAGGCCGAAGACGGCGCCGAACAGGATGGAAAGGGAGATCATCTCCGTCCGTCCGAGCGCGCCGAAGCTCTCGCGCAGCACCGGGACCGGGGGCTGCGTTCCGCAGACGAGATGGGCCACGATACCCGAGACGAGGCAGGGAAAGAGAACCGGGTACTCGATACGCCCCAGGTAGAGCACCTCGATACCGAAGAGGGCCCCCGAGACGGGGGTCCCGAAGACAGCGGAGAAGCCGGCCCCAATCCCGCAGATCACGAGGCGCCGCCGGTCTTCGTCGTTCAGGCGGAGAAGGTCCGCGAAAAGGCTCGTGATGGCCGCGCCGATCTGCGCGCACGGGCCCTCCTTACCGACTGAGCCTCCGAAGGCCAGCGTGATGACGGTGGCGAGGAGTTTGATCGGCGCGACCTGCCATTTGATCTTTCCCGATCTCTCGTGAATGGCGGCGATGACAGCCTCCGTCCCGTGGCCGCGCGCCTCCGGCGCGAAAAGGCGAACGAGAAGGACGGCGGCGGGGAGGGCGAGCGGGAGGAGCCAGAAAGGGGAGAAGACGCTACCCGTCAGGTGGCGGACGGCCGTCCCGGAGGCGGTGAGGGACCAGAGAAAGGCTTTGGTGCCGAAACCGACGCAGAGCCCTGCGGCGGCTCCGAGAAAGGACCACTTGAGCGTGCTGATGAGAAGCGCCGTGTGCTCCGTGTACCAGCGGGTCTCGTCGGCGAGCTGAGGGGGCGAGGGCTCGGGAGCGTGGTCCAGATGCATGGGGCCCCATGTATCTTCACACGCCCGGCCCCGGGAGCCAAGCCGCCGACCGGCACCGGCCCGCGATACGATTCGTCCGTGATAGAGGCCTCAGCCGCTGTCTCTCCGATCCGCGTCGTCTCGCCGGCGACGGGAGGGCTTCTCGCCGAGGTTCCGGACGAAGGCGAGGCCGGCGTCGCCCGGGCCGTCGAGGAGGCCCGGGGCGCGGCGCCCGCCTGGGCGCAGCTCCCGCTCCGGGAGCGCGCCGAGGCGCTGAAGCGCTGGCGGGACGCGATTCTCGACGACGAGGAGGTCGTCCGAACCCTCGTCGCCGAGAGCGGCAAGCCCCGGCAGGAGGCGGAAGGAATCGAGATCCTCTACCTCTGCGAGCTGATCCGATTCACGATCGGGGCGGCGCGGAAGGCGCTCCGCGAGGAGATGCGGCACCCCTTCCTGTTCCTGACGAAGAAGACGCGCCTCGTCCGGCGGCCTCTCGGCGTCGTCGGGGTCATCGGACCCTGGAACTTCCCGATCCTGAACAACGCCGCCGATGCGGTCGCCCCGCTCCTCTCGGGGAACGCCGTCGTCCTGAAGCCGTCGGAAGTGACGCCGCTGACGTCGCTCCGCCTGGCCACGCTCTGGCGGACGGCCGGCAATCCGCCCGACGTCT
>DATIWM010000319.1:0-21882 GCA_035519355.1 Thermoanaerobaculia bacterium
GCCGGGGCGGCGATCTGGGCCTCGGGCGGCTTCGCGCGGTTCGTCTGGCTCTACGCGATCCCGGTCTTCTTCGTCTTCCCGCCGGCCTTCGCCCTGAACCGCCTGGGACAGCATTACGACATCGTCCCCGAGGAGCCGGCGAAGTGGTCCACGCGCATGGCGCGCTCGCGGTTCTGGGAGGTCGTCTACCTCTGGTCGAACTACCACCTCGAGCACCACTACTTCCCGGCCGTCCCCTTTTACCGGCTTCGGGAACTGAACGCCGCCCTGACCCCTTTCTTCACGGCCGAAGGGGTCCGGTCTCACACGTACCGCGAGCTGCTCTGGAACTGGTTCGTAAAGAACCGCCCGCCGCACGCGGACTGGGAGGAAGGCGCCGCCGCCTGACCCATCCCTGAAACACGATCTCAGAAACCTCGTATCACGGAGCACCCGGCCCGGAATCCCTTCGGTGTGACGGTCCGGCACACGGCGGGAGGTCCCGAGGCCGGCAGGAGGTGATCGATGAGGTTTCGCGTCCGTCCCGTCGTCGCTCTCGCGCTGTTCGTCCTTTTCGCGGCCGGTCCGGCCCTCGCCCAGGGGCTGACCCTTCCCCCCTCGGGCGACAACCAGAGGGCGAAGGTCGTCCAGCACATCGGACCCGTCAAGGTCTCGGTCGACTACTCGAGCCCGCGGGTCGTCCTCAAGGGAACCGACCGGCGCGGAATGATCTGGGGAAAGCTCGTCCCGTACGGCCTCTCGGACCTCGGGTTCAACAACTGCACGAGTTGCCCCTGGCGCGCCGGGGCCAACATGAACACGGTCTTTTCGACCTCGAACGACGTGAAGATCGAGGGGCAGTCCCTTCCCGCCGGCTCGTACGGCCTCCACATGATTCCGGGCGAGACGGAGTGGACGGTCATCTTCTCGAAGGACACGAGTTCGTGGGGGAGCTTCTCCTACGACCCGAAGCTGGACGCCCTCCGCGTCACGGTCAAGCCGGAGAAATCCCCGTACCACGAGTGGCTGACCTTCGAGTTCACGGACAGAGAGCCCGAGAAGGCGGTCGTCGCCCTGAAGTGGGAGGAGCTCGCGGTCCCGATCACGATCACCGTTCCGGGCGCCAAGGAGATCTACGTGGAGATCCTCCGCAAGGAGCTGCGGTCGGACCTTGGCTTCTATCCGAGCAACTGGCGGATGGCGGCTGACTACTGCATCCAGAACAAGGTCGATCTCCCCGAGGCACTGGCCTGGGCCCGGAAGGCCGTTACCGACCCGAACGTCGGCGAGCAGAACTTCCAGAACCTGACCACGCTCTGGCGGGCCGAGCTGGCCAACGGGCTCGACGCCGACGCCGCGAAGACTCTCGACAAAGCGCTCGCCAGCCCCACCGCGACCCCGATCCTGATCCATTACCTCGGCAGGCAGCTCCTCGGCGAAGGAAAGAAGGCCGAGGCGATGAAGATCTTCCAGACGAACGCGAAGCGCTTCCCGAACCAGTGGCCCGTGAACGTCGGCCTGATGCGCGCTTACGCGGCGATGGGCGACAAGAAGAAGGCGCTCGAATACGCGAAGCTCGCGGCCCCGCAGGCCCCCGACCCCCTCAACAAGAAGAACCTCGAGAACATGGTGAAGCTCCTCGAGGAGGGGAAAGACATCCCGCAGTGAGCGCCGGGGGGAACCCGGCGTCGGGTTCCCCCCTCCTTCCGCGCGCGAATTCGGCCCCCTTCGGCTAATCTCCGCCCTCAATGGCGACCGAAGCCGCGCCCGAGACGGCGGAGAAGCATTTCGGGCTCTCGAAGGACGACCTGATCCGGGCCTTTCGGATCGTCTACACCTCGCGCCGGATCGACGACAAGGAGATCCAGCTCAAGAGGCAGAACCGGATCTTCTTCCAGATCTCCGGCGCGGGGCACGAGGCCGCCGGAGCGGCGATCGCCTTCCACATGAAAGCGGGGGCCGACTGGCTCTTCGGCTACTACCGCGACCGGGCCCTCTGCCTCGGTCTCGGCGTCACCCCGTACGAGATGTTCCTCCAGTCGGTCGGGGCCGCCGAAGACTCGGCCTCGGGCGGGCGGCAGATGCCGTCGCACTGGGCTTCCCGGAAGCTGAACATCTTCACGATGTCCTCGCCGACGGCCACGGAGTGCCTCCCGGGCGTCGGCGCCGCCGAGGCCGGACGGTTCCTTGCGCGTCCCGAAGCCCGGGCCTTTCTCGAGGCGACATCGGGATTCTCGGAGGACGAGGTCGTCGTCGTCACCCTCGGCGACGGCTCCACCGCGGAGGGGGAATTCTGGGAGGCTCTGACCACCGCCTGCACGCTGAAGCTTCCCGTCCTCTTCGTCGTCGAAGACAACGGCTACGCGATCTCGGTTCCGGTCGAGGTGAACACGCCGGGCGGCTCGATCTCGAAGCTCGTCCGGGGCTTTCCCGGCCTTTTCGTGGTCGAGACCGACGGCTGCGACTTCCTCGAGTCGTACGACGCCTTCCGCTGGGCCTTCGCCTACGCGCGCGAGGGGAAGGGACCCGTCCTCGTCCATGCGCACGTCGTCCGCCCCTACTCCCACTCCCTGTCGGACGACGAGAGGCTCTACAAGCCCGCGTCGGAGCGGAAGAAGGAAGCCGAGCGCGACCCGGTCGAGCTGCTGGCGCGCCGGCTCGTCACGGAAGGGCTCCTCTCGGAGGAGGAGCTGGCGCTCCTGAAGGCGGCCTGCGACGCCGAGGTGAACGAAGCCGCCGACCGCGCCGCGGCTCTCCCCCAGCCCGGCCCCGAGCGCGTCCTCGAGAACGTCTGTTCCCCGTCGGTCGATCCGGCTTCGCCGGCCTTCGACACCGAGGACCGCCCGGAGTTCTCGGGCGGCGTCACGACGATGGTCGACCTGATCAACGCCTGCCTCCGCGACGAGATGGCCCGCGACGGACGGATCGTCGTCTGGGGCGAGGACGTGGCGGACGCCTCGCGCGAGGAGATCCTGTCCGAGGTCAAGGGCAAGGGGGGCGTTTTCAAGGTCACCGCGGGGCTGCAGAAGCTCTACGGCAAGGGCCGCGTCTTCAACTCCCCCCTCGCCGAGGCGAACATCGTCGGCCGGGCGATCGGATGGGCGGCGCGGGGCCTGAAGCCGGTCGTGGAGATCCAGTTCTTTGACTACATCTGGCCGGCGATGCTCCAGCTCCGCGACGAGCTGGCCACGATCCGGTGGCGCTCGGGGGGCCTCTTCTCGGCTCCCGTCGTCGTCCGCTGCGCGATCGGCGGGTACCTGACGGGGGGCGGGCCGTATCACTCGCAGTCGGGCGAGGTGACCTTCGCCCACATCCCCGGCCTCCGGATCGTCATGCCGTCCTCCGCCCTCGACGCCAGCGGCCTCCTTCGGACCGCCATCCGGTGCGACGACCCGGTCCTCTTTCTCGAGCACAAGCACCTCTACCGGCAGACGCACAACAAGGGGGCCTATCCGGGCCGGGAGTTCATGATTCCCTTCGGGAAGGCAAAGACCGTCCGCCCGGGGACGGCCGCGACGGTGGTGACGTACGGCGCGACCGTCTTTAGGAGCGTCACCGCGGCCCACCGGCTCGCCGACGAGACGGGGCGGGAGGTCGAAGTGATCGACCTCCGCTCGCTCGCGCCCTACGACTGGGCCGCCGTCGCGGCGTCGGTGAAGCGGACGAACCGCCTCCTCGTGGTCCACGAGGACTGGCAGACGCACGGCTTCGGGGCGGAGCTGGCCGCGCGCGCCGCTGACGAGCTCTTCCCGTTCCTGGACGCGCCGGTCCGCCGCGTCGCCGCGAAGGACGTCTTCTGCGGCTACGCCCCGCGCCTCGAGGAGGCGACCCTGCCACAGGCGGACGACATCCACGACGCGCTCGCCGCGCTCCTCGCGTTCTAGGCTCCGCCCCGTGACGCGCCGCGCGATCGGAACCGTCCTCCTCGCCCTCGTCGCCCTCCTCGGTGCCCTCCTCGGCGCCACCGCGGCCGACCCGCTCGGCACCCTTCGTCTCCTCGGCGAGGCGTCGATGCGCGCCGACGGGGCGCACGCCGAGTTCTTCGGCGCCGGAGACGGCACGACGCTCCGCACATTCGTCGCCGGTCCTCTCTCGGCGGAGCGCCCCGTCGTTCTCCTGCACGGCCTCGGCGCCGACGCCACGTACTGGGCCGTCACCGTTCACGCGCTCCGGAAGGCCGGACGGACGGCGATCGTTCCCGACGCGCCCGGCTCCGGAGGAAGCGACACCCCCGCCTCCGCGGACGGCTTCTCGCTCCCATCCCGGGTGGCCGCCGTCGAGGCCCTCGGGGCCGCCCTTCGCCTCGACCGGTTCGACCTCGTCGGACACTCTCTCGGCGGCGCCACGGCCGGGCTCTTCGCCCTCGCCCATCCGGAGCGGGTCGGGACGCTCGTCCTGGTCGATGCCGCGGGGTTCTCCCGGGCCACGGAGGATCAGATCGAGGAGTTCGCGAGGCTGACGAGGCCGAGGAATCGGGTCGAGGGACGGCGGCTGATGGACCTTCTCTTCTTCCGCAAGCCCCTTCCCCCGGCGGGAATCGTCGTCGACGGGCTCTCCCGCCGCTTCAGCGAGCCGAACGTCCGGGCCACGATCGAGGAGGCCGGGCGCCCCGACGTCTTGCGCGGCCGCGAGGCCAGGCTTCCCCGCGGCACGGTCCTGATCTGGGGTGAAAAGGAGTCGCTCTTTCCGGTCAAGGACGCGCGGACGGCGGTCGAGAAGATCCCCGATGGAACGCTCCATGTCGTGACGGGCGCGGGGCACGACGTTCCGCTCGAGGCGCCGGAGGCCTTCCTGAAGATCCTCCTCCCGGCCCTCGGCGCCCGCTGACGTCAAGGCGACTCGAGAGGAATCACGAAGCCGTCGGGACCCCGGAGGATCAGCTCCGCCCGCGGAGCGGTCCGGACCCACCGGAGATCGTGCCGGCCCCGGGCGAGCCGGACCACTACCGTGCCGGCCTGGCCTGGAGTGAACATCGCCGCCCCGTCGAACGTCGCCCCGATCCCGCCGTCCGTCGCGAACTGATAGAGCCCGTCGGCGGGGGCCTCCAGGCTTCCCCACGCCCGTGCGGGAAGGGCCGGGTACGACGCCAGCGCGGCTCCCGCCGCGCGCCTCGCGTTCTCCCCCGGAATCCGGAAGAGCGCCCACTCGGGCCCGGGGGTGACGCCGAAGGCCGGGTAGCGGCGCTCCGCCACGAGACGTCCGCCGAGAGCCGACACGGCACGGCCCGTCGCCTCGCCCGGATCGGCGGCGTAGAGAACGTCTCCCGCGGGAAGTTGCGTCCACGACAGGGCCCCTTCGAGCGCCGAGCTCTTCACGGCGTGCCGGGCGCCGTCGCCGGGACGGCCGAGAAGGACGTCGACCAGATAGACGTTTCGGGCTCCCGAGACGGGGTGAAGGACGACCTCGGCAGGGCCCCGCGAGGCGACTTCGGCCTCGACGGCGTCTGCGAGGTCGCGCTCGGGCACGCCGAAGGGCCCCCAGCTCCAGGGGGACGAGGACCAGCGGACGAACGCAGCAACGTCGAGCGCACCGGAGACGAGGACGACCCCCCAGAGGGCCGCGAGACCCGCCCTGCGGCGGCGGCCGAGTCGTTCGGCCAGCTCCGCGCCTCCGAGCGCAGCCAGGATCAGGACGAACGGCGCCGCGAGCGAAAGCCTCGACGCGTTCGCGCTCTCGGTGTCGCGGGCCAGGAGCGCTCCCGCGAGGAAGAGTCCGAACATCAGGGCGAGGAGCCTTTCCGGACCGCCCTGCCGCATCGCCAGCGCGAGCCCGATGGCGAAGAGGGCGGCGACGCCGGGCAGGAGGATCGGGCGCGCCGGGTCGCCGTGGCGCGGGTTGAGGTCGCCGCGGTGCGTGAAGAGAGCGGCGTAGTCCCTCACGTTCGCGCCGAGCGCCGCGAGCGCGCGGGCCGGCGGCCGCGCGAGGATCGAGATGTCCTCGATGTGGGCCGTGGCGCGGTCCGGGTTCCGCGCGAGATGGACGAAGAGCGGCGCGGCGACCATCCCCGCCGCGAGTGCCACCGTCGCCGCGAGCCGGAGCCGCTCCCGGTCCCGGCGGACGGCGGCGCCGGCGGCCACGGCCAGCGGGGCGAGGAAGGCGACCCGTGACTGGACGTAGCCGTATTGCGCGAGGCCCAGGAGAACGCCGGCGAGGACGGCCGCGAGGCGGGAGCCGGTCCGGGCCGCGGTCAGCGCCGTCCCCGCCGACCACGTGACGAGCGCCGACGTGAAGACGACGTCGCAGGCCCACCGCCCCGGTGTCAGGAGCCAGATCGAGGTGGCCGCGAGAACGGCGGCCGGAAGGAAGGCCGCCGGAGCGCGCCGCGTCGCCTCCCACGCCACGAGCAGGCTTCCGAGAAAGAGAAGGAGCGCGGGACCGATCGACATCGCCCGGAGGGAGGGGAGGCCCCCGCCGGCGGCGCGGTCGATCCCCGACACGACCCGCAGGTAAACGTTCGACGGGTAGAGGCTGCCGTGTCCGGCGAACTCCGGAGGCAGGAGCGGCGTCGAGCCGAAGAGCGGCGTGTCGGGCCGGGCGTCGACGAGGCGCGCGGCGCGCAGGAAGTAGACCTCGTCGATCCACGGCCCGCCGGGCCATTCCCGCCACTTCACGACGCGGAGAGCGACGCCGAGCGAGACGACCGCGAGGAGCGCCAGGAGAGACCCGGCTCTTCTCACTGGGGACCTTCCGGCTCGAACGTCGTCACGATCGGGATGCTCGTTCGCCCCGAGAAGCGCTCGTCGAAGGCCTCCGCGAGAACGCGGCCGTCGATGTCCCGGGCCATCGGCTCTCCCGCCAGGACGATCAGGGTCGGGGCGAGGTCGAGCAGGTGCGCCGAGGTGAGACGCACCCCCTCGCGGATTCCCGCGCCCTGGAGGACGAGGAATCCGTCGGCCCCCGCTTCGGGACCGGCTCGGGGCGGCTCGGCCCGAAGGAACGACGCCACGGCGTCGAGCGGCGGGGGGGGGCCGAAGCTGGCCGGCGAAAAGACGCAGATCGTCCGGTCGCGTCCCTCGCGCTCCACGAGGTCGCGAAGGAGGTCGTCGAGGAAACGGTAGTACGCCTTCAGGGCGCGCGCCCGGGCCTCCGCCTCCGGCACCGGGAGGCCCCAGTAGCGCGGGTCGCCGGCCGCCCCGAACGGCCGCGCCACGTTCTGGGCGCCGGACAGGACGAGGACGAGGACATTACTCAGTCCCTGCGGCACGGTCCCGAGGGCGGCGCCGACGACGGAAAGATCGCGCGCCGCACCGGCGAGCGTCGTCCGGAGCGCCATCTCCGAGGAAAGCCCTTCCGGGGCGAGCGTCCTGACGAGCGGCCGATCGAGACGCGCCGGCTCCACCCGGAACGTCTCGAGCCGCTCCTCGGTTTCGGTTCGAGCGGCGGCCGGCCAGCCCAGCGCCGCCGTGTCGTGCCCGCGCCGCCCGAGAATCTCCCAGAACGCGAGGCTCCGGCTCTCGAGCGCCGCGCGCCGGAGCGGGACGAACGGCAGGCCGATCCGGAAAGCGCTCCCCGGAACGAGGGGTCGCAGGAGAAGAGCGCCTGCGGGCGTCCGCTGCTCGTCGCCGGAAACGACGCCGTGCTTGAGCGGGCGCTTCCCGGTGGCCGCCGTCGTCCAGAGCGCGGCACGATCGAACGAGCCGAGGGTCTCGAGCGGACCGGCGGCGCCATGCTTCAGGAGTTCCGCGAACGTCGGAAGCGCGCCCTCCGAGGCCCCCGCCGTCACGAGCTCCCAGGAGACACCTTCCAGGCCGACGACGAGAAGGCTCCGCGTCGCGGCCGTCGGGAGCGACGGTGGCGTGGCCAGTGCGGCCGGCGGCCGGCTGCGTCCGCCCAGAAGCGGCACGAAGAGGAACAGACCGAGGAACAGGGCCGGGACGGGCGCCGCCGCCCGTCGGCGCGCTCGGGGCGCGAGCGCGCTCGCAAACGCCGCCGCGGCCCAGACGCCGGCGGCGACGGCCGTGGCGCCGAGGACTCGCCGGGCTTCCCCGGCCACGAAGGCCAGGTAGATCAGGCGCTGCGCTTCGGCGAAGAGCGCGAAGAGAGCGGCGGCGAGGCCGAAGACGAGGGCCCCGGTGCGTCCCGGCCTCTCCCCGCGTCGGAGAGCGAGCTGCAAGGGCCAGGCGACCGCGGCGCCGCCGGCCGCGCAGAGGGCCATCAGAGTCAGCGCCCGGGCCGGGGTCAGGAGGTGCGGGTTGAGGCCGAGGAGGAGATCGGCCCACGCCGCCCCGACGGCCGCTCCGGCGAGAAGAGGGTGGAACGGCCGGATGGGCTCGCTCATAATCCGCGCCCGGCGAGTCTCGCCCCCCATCCGATGGCCGTCAACGAATCGCTGCGTGTCCTCCGGACCGTCCACTACGACGCGACGCACTACTCGCTGTTTCTCCAGGCCGGAACCATCGGCCGGCAGACGAAGCCGGGACAGTTCGCGATGCTTCAGGCCGGCGACGGCCTCCGCCCCTACCTCCGGCGCGCGTTCTCCATCGCGGACGTGACGAAGGTGGCCGGCGTCCCGGCGATGGAATTCGTCATCAAGGCCATCGGCGTCGGGACGACGATGCTCGGACGCTTCGCGGAAGGGACGCCGGTCCCGGTCCTCGGCCCGCTCGGCGTGCCATTTCCCCTGGACGACCTCACGACCTCCGACCGGGTGGCGATCGTGGCCGGAGGCATCGGCCTGGCGCCGCTCGTCCTCCTCGCCCGCGAGCTCGCTGCGCGCCGGATCTCCGCGGACCTCTTCTATGGCGGCCGGAACGAGAACGATGTCCTGAAGCGCGGCGACTTCGAGCGCTTTCTCGGTCCGCACCGGTGCCGCTACGCCACGGACGACGGCTCGCTCGGCCGGAAGGGGCTCGTGACCGACCTCGTGACGCAGGCGCTCGACGCGGGCGCCGCCTGGCGGCGGCTCTTCGCCTGCGGGCCGCTTCCGATGTTCCGGGCCGTCGCGAAGGTCGTGGAGAGCGCGAAGCTCGACGCCTCGTTCGCCCTCGAATCCGAAATGGCCTGCGGTTTCGGCGTCTGCCTCGGCTGCGTGCAGCCGACGACGGATGGCCGGTTCGCCACCGTCTGCACGGAGGGGCCGTGCTTCCCGCCGTCGGCCATCGATTGGAGCCGGGTCTGAGATGACCACGGACCTTTCCGTCCGCCTCGGGCGGCTCGCCCTCAGGAACCCGATCGCCACGGCGTCCGGAACCTTCGGCTACGGCCTCGAGTTCGCCGATTTCCTCCCGCTCGGAAAGCTCGGCGCCATCTCCGTGAAAGGGCTCTCGACGCGCCCCTGCCACGGCAATCCGCCGCCCCGGATCTGCGAGACCGACGCCGGGATGCTGAACGCCATCGGCCTCCAGAATATCGGCGTCGAGGCGTTTCTGACGGAGACGCTGCCGGAGCTTCATCGCCTCGGCGCGACCGTCATCGCCAACGTCTGGGGCGACACGGAAGAGGACTACGTCGCCGTCATCGAACGGATCGGCGGCGACCGTCGCGTGGCCGCCATCGAGTTGAACGTCTCCTGTCCGAACGTGGTGAAGGGGGGCCTCATCTTCGGAAACGACCCGCTGGCGCTCGGGGCCCTCGTCCGCCGCGTCCGGACCTCGACGCCGCTCCCGCTCATCGTGAAGCTCTCGCCGAACGTCACGGACATCACGGTGACGGCCCGGGCCGCCGTGGACGCCGGGGCCGACATCCTCTCCCTCGTCAACACGCTCGTCGGCCTGGCGATCGACATCGAAAATCGCCAGCCGAAGATCGGCTTCACGACGGGAGGACTCTCCGGCCCGGCCATCCGGCCCGTGGCCGTCCGGATGGTCTGGGAAGTCCGGAAAGCTCTGCCGAAGGTGCCGATTTTCGGGATCGGCGGGATCGAGACGGTGGAGCACGTCGTCGAGTTCCTGATCGCGGGCGCCGACGCCGTGCAGGTCGGGACGGCCAACTTCCGCGACCCCTCCCTCTCCGGGCGGCTCGTCGACGAGCTCGCGGCCTGGTGCGAGCAGCACGGTGTCCGTCGCGTCGCGGAGCTGACCGGAACCCTCAGGACCCGTCCCCGGCCGGAGCACACGTTCGGATGAGCGGCGCCGCCCGCTCCCGTCTGGCCGTCGCGCTCGATCTGGGGACGCGCGAGGCGATCCTCGAGGCGGCACGGACGCTCGCTCCCGAGGCGGGAGTTCTCAAGCTCGGCCTCGAGGCGTTCGTCTCGCAGGGACCCGTCCTCGTCCGGGAGATCGCGGCGGCGGGAGCGCGCGTCTTCCTCGATCTGAAGCTCCACGACATCCCGAACACCGTCGGGCGCGCGGCGGCCGCCGCGGTCTCGACCGGCGCCTCCCTCGTCAACTGCCATGCAGCCGGAGGCCCCGCGATGATGAGGGCCTTCGGGGAGGAAGGCCGCGGCGCCGCGGCCAAAGCCGGCCTTCCCCGCCCGTCGCTGATCGCCGTGACGGTTCTGACGTCGCTCGACGCCGCGGCCCTCGCCGCCGTCGGGCTCGCCGGGACGCCGCGGGAGGCGGCGGTCCGCCTCGCCCTCCTCGCGCGCGAATCGGGGCTCGACGGCGTGGTCTGCTCGCCCGAGGAGATCTCGGCCATCCGCGCCGCCTGCGGGAGCGGCTTTCTCCTCGTCGTGCCGGGCGTCCGGCCGGCCGGTGCCGCGACCGGAGACCAGAAACGGGTCGCGACGCCCGGCGACGCCATCCGCGCCGGCGCCGACCTTCTCGTCGTGGGCCGGCCGATTCTCGCCGCTTCCGACCGCGTCGCGGCCGCCCGCGCGATCGTCGCCGAGATCGCTGCGGCGCTCAGCTGACCGTCGCTACTCGACCGGGATCTTCTCGTACCGCGGCGAGGCGCCTCCGGCGTCCTTTCCCGCGGCCCGCTCGGCGAGGGAGATCTCCTCGTCGAGGAAGTCGCGGAGTGCCCTCAGCAGCTCGAGGCCGGACCCGGCGGCGCGCCCGAGCGCCGCGCGCCCGGCGAGGGAGAGCGCGAACTTCCCGACGAGGTCGGCGGCGGGCCTGAGGAGGCAGTTCTCTCCGGCGCAGGCGAGACCCGGGATCGGTCCGGAGGCGGATGCCGGAGAGGGATCCGGGGCGGAGGGCTCCGCGGGCACCCCGGGGCCGAAATCGCGATCGAGGGGGTCCGCGGCCGCGGGCGTCCGCCGCCGGCGGCGGGGGGGGCGTTTGACCTTCGCGTCGCTGCTCGTCTTCGCGTCGCTCATCGGGCTCTCTCTTTCCGTGCGCTCTCCCGCGGCCGCGTCCCCGCAGCGGCCTTCGCCATGCCGAAGCGGACGGTCAGCTTTCCGTCCTCCACCCGCGCCGCCGAGGGCGAGGCGCCGGAAAGCGTCCGCGGGATCGGGATGTGATGGCGGACGTTTCCGATCCGGACGATCAGGTCGCCCGACGCGACCGCGAGGTCCACCTCGTCCTTTTCGACGAAGGGCAGCTCCAGCGTCAGGATGTAGACGCCGCCGCTCTTCGCGTAGTGGTACGGCGGCTTGACGCGATACGAGGCGGCGGGGTCGCGGTCGCCGTAGAGGTCCCGCCCGAGGCGCCGAAGCGCCTCCGGCCCCACGACCTGGTCGTCGCGGAGCGGGAGCGTCCAGATGGGAACCGGGTCGAAGTAGCGCCGGGCCTCGTCGAGGAACTGCTCCTGCGTCCGCCGCCACTTCGCGAAGAACGGGTCGGCGACGTCGTCGGGCAGAAGCCGGTTGACGAGGACGGCGTCGACCGTGAAGCCGTAGAGGCCGAAGTACATGAAGGCGCGCTGCGTCTCCCGCATGACGATCTTCTCGGCGTTCGTGACGAGCCGGACCGTCGTCGTCTTCGGATCCTTGAGGAGCGCGTCCACGCCGTCCAGCTTCTCGGCCAGCGTCTGGACGTTGTCGAAGTACCGCTCGGGCGGGAGCGGCAGCTCCATCACGCCCTGGGCGACGGGGCGCGCCACCTTCAGGAGCGTCCGCTGGATCCGGAAGAGCTTCTTCATGTACCAGTCGAGCGTCGGGGGGAGGGAGACGAACCGGAGCGACTCGCCGGTGGGCGCGCAGTCGAGGATCAGGACGTCGTACGCCTTCTCGCGCGCGTAGCGGTTGACGTAGAGAAGCGCCGAGACCTCCTCCATCCCCGGGAAGATCGCGAGCTCCTCGGCGAGGACCTCCTCCACGCCCGTCACGGCGAGCAGCGTCGTGATGTAGCCCGCGATGTCCTTCCAGTGGCGCCCGATCTCCTCGGTGACGTCCACCTCCTGGATCCAGAGGTTCTCGGCCACCGGGACCGGCTCGCCGCGATGGTGGTCCGAGAGGCCGACGGGAAGGTCGAAGGCGTCCGCCAGGGAGTGGGCCGCGTCGACCGACATGACGAGCGTCCGCCGGCCTCGCGCGGCGAGGGCCAGGCCCGTCGCCGCGGCCACCGTCGTCTTCCCGACGCCTCCCTTGCCGGTGTAGAGGAGAACGCGCATCGGCTCGGCCGCATGTTACGACCGAAGACGGTCCTCCCGGCCGTCACATCCGCTCGCCGAGGCGCCAGCAGACGAAGGCGAGGAGGAGCCCGGCGTACCCGTCCACGGCGTAGTGCCACCCGGTGATCAGCGAGCCGTAGAACGTCAGGACGGTGGCCGCGGCGAAGAAGAGACCGAGGGGGCGGCAGCGCTTCCAGGCGAAGAGCGCGAGGAAGGCATGGGCCGCCACGTGGAGGCTCGGCATCGCGCCGATGCCGAGGAGGGGGATGATCCGCATCGTCTCGTGCCGCGCGGCGGCCGAGAGGAGCGCCCGGTAGTGCCCCATCAGGAGCCTCTGCGTCGCCCCCTGAAGCGGGAAGCTCCGGCCCGCCTCCGCCCACTCCGCCGGAAAGACGTAGCAGGGGCCGAGCGACGGACAGGCGACGTAGAGCCAGGCGCCGCCGATCCAGAGGAGGGCGAAGCCGGCCGCGAACCGCGCGCGGTCGGGGCGCGAGGGCGTCGAGAGGAACCAGGCGAGGCCGGCCATCGTGAGCGGAACGAATGCGGCGTAGTAGACGTCCAGGACCCGCCAGACAGGGGGCCACGGAAAGAGGCCCAGAGCCAGCGGGCCCGGATTCAGCCCGAAGTGCAGCAGGGCGTCGAGGCGGGCGAGGGCCGGGTCGAGGAGCCGGGGGTTCAGGAACGGCACCAGGATCTTCAGCCAGACGTGGCCGAAGTAGACGAGAGAGGCGAAGACAAAGAGCCGGGCAAGGTCGAAGGACGAGGCGGGCCTGAGCGTGGCCGAGAGAAATCGCCGGCTTCGGCGGCTCCCGTCGCGGACCGCGACGGCGAGGGCGCGCCACGCGATCGCCGCGCCGACGGAAAGAGCGAGCGGGAAGAGGAAGACGCGGATTCCCCCGAGGAGGTCCCATGGGATTCCGGGAAGGCCGCCGACCGTCCGGAGGATCCCGAGGACGGCCAGGACGTTGAGAAGGATGAGGACCTCGTAGAGCCGCGGGCGCAGCCGGCGACGTCGCATCCCGGCTTCTCTACCGCGGTCCCGGCGCGCCCCGGTCGGCGACCCGGACGCAGAGCCATCCCAGGAGCAGGCCGGCATAGCCGTCCACGGCGTAGTGCCACCCCGTGACGAGCGAGCCGTAGAACGTGAGAGCGGTGGCCGCGGTGAAGAAGACGAAGAGCGGCCGGCTCCGCCGCCGGGCGAAGAGGGCGAAGAACGCCTGCCCGGCCACGTGGAGGCTCGGCATGGCGGCCACGCCGAGCACGGGGCTGACGACCATCCCCTCCTCGCCCCGCTCGCGCAGGTTCCGGATGCTCCGGTAGTGGCGGAGCAGCGTTTCCTGCGTGGCCGTCTGGATCGGAAGGGACGTCCGGACGGTCTCGTAGTCCGCCGGAAAGGCGTAACAGGGCCCGAGGCTCGGAACCGCGAGGTAGAGCCACGAGCCCGTGATCCAGAGGAGGGCGAAGCCGGCGGCGAAGCGCGCCCGCTCCTTCAGCGAGAGGGCGGAGGCGAACCAGCCGAGGCCCAGAAGGACCGTCGCGAGGAAGAGCATGTAGTAGCCGTCGATCAGCCGCCAGAGGCCCGGAAACGGAAGGAGCTCGATGACGAAACGGTTCACGTCCAGGCCGAAGTGGAGGCCGGCGTCCATCCGCGCGAGGGCCGCGTCGTGGAGGGCCGGATTAATCAGCGGGAGGAAGATCTTCAGCCACGTGTAGCCGTGCGCCGCCAGCACCGTGAAGAGAACGAACCGTGCCACGTCGAGGAGGGCCGTCGGCCGGGTCCCGGCGCCCAGGAGATGGCCTGCCCGCGTCCGCCCGTCGCGGCAGAGCACGAGGAGCGTCCGGAGGAGGAAGCCGGCCGCAGTGAGGCCGGCGATCGAGAGGGCGAACGGGAGCTGGTCCCGGAGCGTCCCGCCGACGGAGACGTCGAAGAACGCCACCCAGCGGATCAGCAGGAAGACCGCGATGACGTGGAGCGCCGCGAGGATCTCGTACGCGCGGAGCCGGGGGATGAAGATCGGGCCCGCCCGGCGGCGCGTCACCGCCCCCGAAACCTCTCCCGCTCCCGGCGCTCGCGCTTCGAGGGACGCCCCGTTCCTTCCTCGCGACGCGGAGCGAGGAGCCGCTCGAGGCGCTGCGCTTCGAGGACCTCGGGCGACGGCGGCGGGGTGGTCTCCTCCCGGAGCGTCCGGGCCACCGCCTTGGGCACATGATGTTCGGCCAGCGCGCGGATCACGAACGTCCGCCGGCCCGAAGGCATCGTGAGGGCGAGGGAGTCGCCCGCCTTGACGAGCTTGTGCGGCGGGGCGGCGTGGCCGTTCACGTCCACCTTCCCTCCCTTGCACGCGGCCGCCGCCTGGGAGCGCGTGGGAAAGAGACACGCCACGTCGAGGTAGACGTCCAGCCGGACTCCCCCCGGTCCGGTGGCACCCTCGTCCTGCTGATCGCGCTTCATCCGTGCTGCGTCCCTGGCGCGGAGGGGGTCCGGGGGAACCCGGCCCCCGGGTTCCGCCCGGCTCATTCTCAGAAGACCAGCTTCTCGACCTTCTTGTCGAAGTTGTAGACGTACCGGTAGCCGAAGATGTCGGTCGTCTCCTGATACTTCACCTGGATCACGATGTAGGGCCCGTTCCGCACGACGGTGATGTTCTGGAGCTTCATCGGGACCCGGGTGTCCTCCGCGCGGGACAGGATGTCCTGCTGGAGCTTCTCCGGAGGCTTCAGACCCCCGAAATTGGCCGCTTCGTTCATCGCGTCCAGAATCTCGGCGCCGTGGATGTGCAGGGGGATGATCTTGAAGCCGGCCGTCACCGCGACAAAGAGGATGGCGAGACCGATGAGAAGCCCGAACATCCCCTCGCCCCGCTGTCGCCGTCGCGTCTGCTCGCGCATGGCATCCCCTCCGCGGACCCCTACCGGACGGCCCGACCCGTCCGCGTCCAGCGGGTCCGCTCGAAAAAGTGTAGCGCGTTGTCGAGGAACCGGCGCAGTCCGGCTCCCCGGCCCCGGAACTCCCCGGCGGCGCCGGCATCGAAGGACCAGTAGACGAGCACCGCGCGCCCCTTCAGGTGGCTTCGCGGAACCGGCCCGAAGACGCGCGAATCCTGCGAGTCGTCGCGGTTGTCGCCGAGCGCGAGGTACTCGCCCCCCCCCAGACGGACCGGCCCGAAGTGGTCCCGCGTGGCGAGCGCCTTCGGAACGTCGGGGCTCCGGGGAAGGACGTCCGGGTCGCGGTGGACGACGTACGCCTCCTCATGCGGCGCTCCGTCAACGAAAAGGCGCTTGGCCGAGATTTCGACCGTCTCCCCCGGCAGACCGACGAACCGCTTCACGAGGTCGCGCGCCGGTTCGGCCGGCGACCGGAAGACGACCACGTCCCGGCGGGAGGGTTCCCGCTGCGGAAGGAGCCGCCCCCAAGGGCCCGCGGAGCCGCCGTAGAGGAACTTGTCCACGACGATGTGGTCGCCCGGGAGAAGGCCCGGCTCCATCGAGCCGGTCGGTATGTGGAACGCCTCGACGACCCAGGTCCGGAAAAAGAGGGCCACGAGGACCGCGGCGAGGATCGCCTCGGCGTAAGCCCCCGCCTCCGCCGCGAGCGACGGGCGCCGAGCGCCTCTCCCGGCCATCAGTCCACCTTGAGGACGGCGAGGAAAGCCTCCTGCGGCAGGTCGACGCGGCCGACCCGCTTCATCCGCTTCTTGCCTTCCTTCTGCTTCTCGAGGAGCTTCCGCTTCCGGGTGATGTCGCCGCCGTAGCACTTCGCGAGGACGTTCTTCCGGAGCGCCCTGACGGTCTGGCGGGCGATGATCTTCGAGCCGATGGCCGCCTGGATCACGACCTCGAACATCTGCTGCGGGATCATCTCCTTCATCTTCCCGCAGAGCGCCCGCCCCTTCGCCGCGGCCTTGTCGCGGTGAACGATGACGGCGAGGGCGTCGACGGCCTCGCCGTTCAGGAGGATGTCGAGCTTGACGAGGTCCCCCGGCCGGTAGTCGATGAGCTGGTAGTCGAAGGAGGCGTACCCCCGGGAGATCGACTTCAGCTTGTCGTAGAAGTCGAGGACGACCTCGTTCAGCGGGAACTCGTACTTCAGGACCGCGCGGTCCGTCCCGGCGTACTCCAGCGAGACCTGCTTTCCGCGCCGCTCCTCGGCGAGCGCGAGGAGGCCGCCCAGGAACTCGTCCTTCGTGATGATCGTCGCGAGGATGTAGGGCTCTCGGATCTCGTCGACGAACTGCGGCTCCGGGAGCTTGACGGGGTTCGACACCTCCACCGTCTCGCCGCGCGTCGTCAGCACGCGGTAGGGGACCGACGGGGCCGTCGTCACGAGCGACAGATTGAACTCGCGCTCCAGCCGCTCCTGGACGATCTCCATGTGCAGGAGCCCGAGGTAGCCGCAGCGGAAACCGAAGCCGAGCGCCGTGGACGACTCGGGCTCGAAGGTGAACGAGGCGTCGTTCAGCCGGAACTTCTCCATGGCGTCGCGCAGGCTCTCGTAGTCGTCCGACTCGATCGGGAAGAGCGACGCGAAGACCATCGGCTTGACGTCCAGGAAGCCCGGAAGGGCCCGGGCCGCGGGGCGCTCCGCCTCCGTCATCGTGTCGCCGATCTTCGTCGCGTGGAGGTCCTTGATGCCGGCGATGACGTATCCGACCTCGCCGGCCGCGAGCTCGGGGACGACCAGGGCCTTCGGCGTGAAGATCCCGACCTCCTGCACCTCGAAGGCGAGACCCGTTCCCATCATCCGGATCTTCGTCCCCGCTTTCACGCGCCCTTCGCGGACCCGGACGAGGCACGTCACGCCGCGGTAGAGGTCGAACCAGGAGTCGAAGAGGAGCGCCGAGAGCGGCGCCTCCGGGTCCCCCGTCGGCGGTGGGACGAGATGCACGATCTCCTCGAGGAGGTCCCTCACCCCCGTCCCCACCTTCCCCGAGGTCAGGACGGCGTGCCGCGCGGGAATCCCGAGGACCGTCTCGATCTGCTCGCGGGCCATCTCGGGGACGGCGGACGGAAGGTCGACCTTGTTGATGCACGGAACGATCGTCAGGTCGTTGTGGATGGCGAGGTAGGCGTTGGCGAGCGTTTGCGCCTCGACGCCCTGCGTCGCGTCGACGACGAGGACGGCCCCCTCGCAGGCGGCGAGCGAGCGCGAGACCTCGTACGTGAAGTCGACGTGCCCCGGCGTGTCGATGAGGTTCAGGACGTAATCGTCCCCGTCCTCCGAGCGGTACGTCAGGCGGACCGATCGGGCCTTGATCGTGATCCCCCGCTCCTTCTCGATCGGGTTGTCGTCGAGCACCTGATCGTGCATCTCCCGCGCCGAGAGCGCGCCGGTGATCTCGAGGATCCGGTCGGAGAGCGTCGTCTTCCCGTGGTCGATGTGGGCGACGATCGAGAAGTTGCGGATGTGCGCGGGGTCGGTCATGACGTGCCGCGCGCGGCCCGAAGACGGGGGCCGCGCGGGGGCGTCATTCTAGCGACTCCAGCGGCCAGCGCGAGCGGGCGACGGCCGAGAACCCCTCGCCGGCTCGTCCCGCCCGGAACCGGACGAGGCCGGCGAAGGCGATCATGGCCGCGTTGTCGCCCGTCAGGACGAGGTGCGGGAGGAGGACCTCGACGCCCCGGCGGCGCCCCCACGCCGCGAGCCGATCGCGAAGAAGGGAGTTGGCGGCCACGCCCCCCGAGACCGTGAGAAGGGCGAACGGATCGTCGAGAAGGACGCGAGAGAGCCGGTCCTCGATCTGGGAAACGACCGCCTCCTGGAAGTTCGCGAGGAGGTCCCGGAGCACCGGGGACGCGGCCCCCTCTTCGAGCGTCCGGATCGCGTCGGGAAGACCCGTCTGGGGCCGGAGCCCGAGCGCGCGGAGCCGGTCCCGGACGGCCGTCTTCAGCCCCGAGAAGCTGAAGTCGAACGACCCGTCGGAAAACCGTGGAATCGCGAAGGCCTCGCCCGGTCGGCCGCTCCGGGCGAGGCGGTCCACGACCGGGCCGCCGGGGTAACCGAGCCCCGCCATCTTTGCCACCTTGTCGTAGGCCTCCCCCGCCGCGTCGTCGCGCGTGCGGGAGAGGAGGAGGATCCGTCCGCCGCGAAAGCGGTAGAGGTGCGTGTGACCTCCCGACACGACGAGGGCCGCGAAGTCTTCCGGCACGTCACGCGCCTCTCCGCCTTCGGACTCGAGAAACGGCGAGAGACAGTGCGCCTCGATGTGGTGCACCGGGACGAACGGGACGCCGAGCCCGAACGCGATCCCCTTGGCCTCCGAGAGGCCGACGAGAAGCGCCCCGACGAGTCCGGGCCCGGCCGTCGCCGCCACGAGCGTCACGTCGCGGAGGGACGCACCTCCCGCCTCGAGCGCCCGGTCGAGGAGCGGCGGGAGGTTCGTCAGATGGGCCCGCGCGGCGATCTCCGGAACGACGCCGCCGAACCGGCGGTGCGCCTCCACCTGCGAGGCGACCACGGAGGAGAGCACGCGTCCGTCGCCCGCGACGAGGGCCAGCGACGTCTCGTCGCACGAGGTCTCGACGCCGAGGACGAGGGTCACGTCGCGAAGGCTTTCAGCCCCGCCGCGTGCGGCGGCTCGCTCACCCCGCGCTCCGTGACGATCGCGTCCACGAGCGCAGCCGGGGTGACGTCGAAGGCCGGATAGAGCGCCGGGACCCCTTCGGGCGCGAGCCGGACCGCCTCGCCCGCTCCCGTCGGGAGAAGGAGGACCTCCTCGCCGTCCCTCATCTCGATCGGGATCGACTTTCCGTCCGGACAGGCCAGGTCGAGAGTCGTCGTCGGCGCGGCGACGACGAACGGGACGCCGTGCGCACGGCAGGCGAGGGCGAGGCCGTAGGTCCCGACCTTGTTGGCCACGTCTCCGTTCGCGGCGATCCGGTCGGCACCGACGACGACCGCCGCCGCCCTTGCCGAGGCGATCGCCGCCGCGGCCGCGGCGTCGGGCAGGAGCGTCACGGAAATCCCGTCCCGCTTCAGCTCCCAGGCCGTCAGGCGCGCCCCCTGGAGGAAGGGCCGCGTCTCGTCGGCGAGGACGGCCACGGGCCCTTCGGCGGCGAGCGTCCGGACGATGCCGAGCGCCGTCCCGATGCCGGCGGTCGCGAGAGCCCCGGCGTTGCAGTGGGTCAGGATCGTCGCCGGGCCGGCGGACCGCGCCCCCCATCGCCGCCGGAGCCAGTCGGCCCCGAGGCGCCCGATCCGCCGGCAGGCGTCGACGTCCTCGGCGGCGATCGCTCCGGCCTCGCGCTCGAGCGCCGTCACGCGGGCTGCGGCGGAAAGGCCCGCGGTCGCGGCAACGATCCGGCCCATCCGCCCGACGGCGGCAGAGAGGTTCACCGCCGTCGGGCGGACCGCGACGAGACGCTCCGCCGCGAGGGCGAGGGCCGCGTCGAGGTCTCCCGGGACCCGGTCCGCCACCCGGCGGGCCTCGGCGGCGAGGCCGTACGCCGCGGCGACGCCGATCAGCGGGGCGCCCCGGACGGCCAGTGACCGGATCGCCTCGGCCGTCTGCGCGGCGCTCTCGCACTCGAGAAGGACCTCTTCGTGCGGCAGACGCCGCTGGTCGAGAAGGAGGAGACGTCCTCCGGCGTACGACCACGGCACGACGCCCGTCGAGACAGGGCTCTCCGGCACAGCCGGACTATAGAATCCTTTCCGGGGCCACCGGCCCCGCCCGCCGCCGCGGGACCTCTCCTCTCCAGAAGGAGCGTTCATGCCCGCCCTCCCCGCCTCGATCCGCGACCTCTCCCTTTCGGGGAAAACCCTCTTCCTCCGCGTCGACTTCAACGTCCCGATCCAGGACGGCGTCGTCAAGGACGACACGCGCGTCGTGGAGGCGCTCCCGACGATCCGCCTCGCCCGCGAGAAGGGGGCGAAGGTCCTCCTCGCGTCCCACCTCGGCAAGGCGAAGGGAGCCCCCGACCCGAAGTACTCGCTCGGCCCGGTCGCCCGGATTCTCGAGAAGCATCTCGGCGCCCCGGTCGGCTTCGCGGCCGATTGCGTCGGCCCTGTGGCCGAGTCGGCCGCCCGGGCGCTCGCGCCGGGCGGGGTGCTCCTCCTCGAGAACACCCGCTTCCACGCCGGCGAGGAGAAGAACGACCCGGAGTTCGCCAGGCAGCTCGCGTCGCTCGCCGGGGCCTACGTGAACGACGCCTTCGGAACCGCGCACCGCGCGCACGCCTCCACGGCCGGAATGGCCTCTCACTTCCCGAAGGGCGCCCGCGGCGTCGGCCTCCTCATGGAGAAGGAGCTGACGGCGCTCTCCCGCGTCGTCGACTCCATCGACCGTCCCTTCGCCGCGATCCTCGGCGGAGCCAAGATCCTCGGGAAGATCGCCGCGCTCGAGGCGCTCGTCGAGAGGGCCGACGTCATCCTGGTCGGCGGCGGGATGGCGAACCACTTCGTGAAGGCGCTCGGCCTCGAGACGGGCACCTCGCTCCTCGAACCCGACGGCGTCCCGATCGCCCGGAAGGTGATCGACCGCTGCCGGGAGCGCGGCGTGTCGCTCGTCCTTCCCTCCGACTTCGCCGTCGCCCCGTCGCTCGAGAAGGCCGGCGAGGCCCGGACCGTCCCGATGAACGCCATACCGGCCGGCTTTGCGGCGCTCGACATCGGCCCGAAGACGCTCGAGATGTTCCGGCGGATGACGAAGGAGGCGAGGACCATCTTCTGGAACGGTCCGATGGGTGTCTTCGAGACGAAGCCGTTCGACGCCGGCACCCTGGGCGTGGCGAAGCTGCTCGCGGAGTCGGCCGGCTTCACCGTCGTCGGCGGGGGCGAGAGCGTGGAGGCCGTCCACGCGGCCGGCGTCGCTGAGAAGATCTCGCACGTGTCGACGGGGGGCGGCGCTTCGCTCGACCTCGTCAGCGGCGCGAAGCTCCCCGGAATCGAGGCCTTGCGATGAAGCGCGCCCGGCTGGTCATCGGCAACTGGAAGATGAACCTCGCGCCCTCGGCGACGGATCGTTTCCTCGCGGGGTTCCGCGGAGAGCTCGCCTCGCTTCCGGCCGGGGTCGGCGTCGGCCTCGCCCCGGCGTTCCCCGCCCTCGAGCGCGTAGCGCGGGACCTCTCCGGATCGCCCGTCCTCCTCGGCGCGCAGGACGTCCACGGCGAGAAGGACGGCGCCTACACCGGAGAGGTCTCGGCGTCGATGCTCCAAGACCTCGGCGTCGTGTTCTGTCTCGTCGGCCACAGCGAGCGGCGCCGGTACCGGCGCGAGACGGAGAAGGATTTTTCGAAGAAGATGGAGCGGCTCGTCGAGGCCGGGATCTCGCCCGTCTACTGCGTCGGCGAGACGCTGGAGGAGCGGGAGGCCGGACAGACCGGGGAGGTCCTCGCCCGCCAGCTGACCGCCTTCGACGGCGCCCTCGCCCCCCCTCCGGGGCTCGTCCTCGCCTACGAGCCGGTCTGGGCGATCGGGACCGGCCGCGCCGCGACGCCGCAGATGGCCGCCGACGCCCACCGGGCCCTCCGCTC
>DATIWM010000320.1:0-8191 GCA_035519355.1 Thermoanaerobaculia bacterium
ACGATGAAGACCTCCTTGCCGCTCGTCAGGAGGACGCCCTGGAGCCCCTTCTCTCCCTTCAGGAGGTCGACAGCCTCCCGGAGTTCCTTCAGAGTGAGGGCATTGAACTTGTTGACCGAGTCTCCCTGGAGGTCGAACTTCAGCTCGACGAATCCGTCGTCCAGGGGGAGGCACTGGATCGCCTGTCCGGCGTATTTCATCTGCATCCTCTCCTCAGGCGGAAGGGCGGCGGCAGCGCCCCGGGGCCCTTCCCGGCCGGATCCTACAACGAAGAATGAGCCGCGGCTCATTGAAAATGAATGCCGACTCACCCGGCTCCGGCCGGGGCGCCGGCGGGCCCGGACGCGAGCGTAGACTTTCGCCGGGAAGCCGGACCGGCTGACCCGACGAGGTGAAATCATGACGGACAGCGTCTACAAGGTCATCGAGCTGGTTGGAACGAGCAAGGATTCGTGGGAAAAGGCCGCGGCGGCGGCCGTGGCGGTGGCATCCAAGAGTCTTCGCGACCTCCGGATCGCCGAGATCGTCCAGCTCGACATGCAGATGGAGAACGGGAAGGTCAAAGCCTACCGGGCGAAGGTCAAGGTCTCCTTCAAGTACCTGCCGGGGAAGTGAACGCCGCGCCCCGGCAGGGGCGCCTGATCGGAACCGTCCTCAGGCCGACGTCTTCCGGAACCGCAGGACGGCCACGCCGATGATGACGACGGTGAATGCGAACAGCGCGGCGACCGGCTCCCAGAGGTCCGCAAAACCGGCGCCGCGAAGGACGATTCCGCGGATCACTTCGATGAAGTAGCGGGCGGGAATCAGGTACGTCACGAGCTGGAAGGCGGGCGGCATCCCTTCGATCGGAAAGATGTAGCCCGACAGGAAGACGAACGGGAGCATGAAGAAGAACGACATCTGCATCGCCTGCATCTGCGTCTTCGCGACCGTGGAGACGAGCATGCCGAGGCCGAGAACGGCGGCGATGAAGACGAAGCCGGCGGCGTAGAGGCCGAGGAGGCTCCCGGCGATCGGGATCTGGAAGAGGAATCGCATCAGGACGACGACGAGCGTCAGCTGGAAGAGGCCGATGAGGAGGTACGGGAGGATCTTCCCGAGAATCAGCTCGAGGCGCGTGAACGGGGTGACCTGAAGCTGCTCCAGCGTGCCCCGCTCGCGCTCGCGGACGATCGCCATGGCCGTGAACTGGATCAGGGTGAAGGTCAGGAGGATGGCGAGGAGCCCCGGGACGATGAAGGTCGAGGTCTTGAGGTCGGGGTTGTACCAGGCGCGGACCCGGAGGTCGACGGGAAGGGCGCCCGGCGCCCAGCCGGCGCGGCGGGCGAGGGTCTCGACCGAGAGCTGCGTGGCGACGCCGCCCGCCACGCCCATCGCCTGGTTGGAGACCACCGTGTCCGAGGCGTTGACGACGAGAAGGGCCCGGGCCGCGCGGCCGCTCCGGCGGTCCTTCCCGTAGTCGCGGTCGATGACGAGGCCGACCGAGGCGCGGGCCCCGTCCAGCTCGCGCCTCAGCTCCTCGAGAGAGCCGACGGAGCCGAGGACGCTGAAGTACTCGCTCGCGGTGAGCTTCGCGACGAGCTCGCGGCTCTCGAAAGAACGGTCCTCGTCGAGGACGACCGTCCGGAGATGCTTGACGTCGTAGTCGATGGCGAAGCCGAAGATGATCGTCTGCATGACCGGGATGAGGACGATCATCCGAAGAGTCACCCGGTCCCGGAGAAGCTGCCGGAACTCCTTCGTCACGAGGGCGCGGAGCCGTCTCATGCCGCCCTCTTCCGGAACTTCATCGCGGCGGCGCCGACGATGAGGACGGCATAGAGGACGA
Source organism: Thermoanaerobaculia bacterium (assembly GCA_035519355.1). Lineage (GTDB taxonomy): Bacteria > Acidobacteriota > Thermoanaerobaculia > UBA5066 > UBA5066 > DAOMFB01. The sequence continues at coordinate 1,832 of DATIWM010000320.1, forward strand.
GAAGCGCGACGGGGCGCCACAATTCGGCGAGGCTCGCGCCGCGCAGGACGATTCCCCGGATCACCTCGATGAAGTAACGCGCCGGGACGAAGTAGGTGATCAGCTGGAAGATCCGCGGCATCCCGTCGATCGGGAAGACGTAGCCCGACAGGAAGACGAACGGGAGCATGAAGAAGAAGGAGAGCTGGATCGCCTGCATCTGCGTCTTCGCCGCGGTGGAGACGAGCATTCCGAGGCCGAGGACGGAGAAGATGAAGACGATCCCGGCCGCGTACAGGCCGGCGACGCTCCCGGCGATCTCGATGTCGAAGACGAACCGCATCAGTCCCGTGACGAGCGTCAGCTGGAAGAGGCCGATCAGCAGGTAGGGGAGGATCTTCCCGACGATGAGGCCGAGGCGCGAGACGGGGGAGAGCTGGAGCTGCTCGAGCGTGCCGCGCTCCTGCTCCCGGACGATCGCCACCGCCGTGAAGGGGATCAGGGTGAAGGTCAGGATCAGGGCGAGGAGGCCGGGGATGACGAAGGTGGCGGTCCGGAGGTCCGGGTTGTACCAGGCCCGGACGCGGAGATCGACGGGGGGGGCCGTGCCCTCCCAGCCGGCCTTCCGCATCAGGATTCCGGCGGAGAGCTGGCGGGCGACGCCGGAGGCCACCGCGATGGCCTGCGAGGAGACGACGTTGTCGGAGCCGTTGACGACGAGAAGGGCCCTCGCCGGCGCGCCCCTCCTGAGATCCTTCCCGTAGTCGCGGTCGATGACGAGGCCGACGGAGGCGCGGGCGGCATCCAAGTCGCGCCCCATCTCGTCCAACGAGCCGGCGTATCGAACGATCCGGAAGTAGTCGCTGGCCGTGAGCCGCGCCACCAGTTCCCGGCTTTCGTACGAGCGGCTCTCGTCCACGACGACCGTTTTCAGGTGCTTGACGTCGAAATCGATGGCGTATCCGAAGAGGAGCGTCTGGAAGATCGGAATGAAGAAGATGAGCCGTACCGTGATCGGATCGCGCTTCAGGTGGGCGAACTCCTTCCAGACCAGGGTCAGGAGGCGCTTCACGCGACCCCCTTCTCCCGTTCCGCCCGCTGCCGCGCCAGGGAGACGAAGACGTCCTCGAGCGACGGTTCGGCGGGGGCGGGCGTCCCCGACCGGGCCAGAAGGCGCATCGCGGAATCGCCCGCGCCGGAGCGGGCCACGGCACGCAGCCGGGAGCCGAACAGATAGGCGTCCTCCAGCGCGGCGTCGCCGCGGACGGCGGCCAGGGCGGCAAAGGGCTCGGCGCCGGTCGCGACCTCGAAGAGGCGCCCCGAGAGCTCCTTCTTCAGGTCGGGCGGCGTCCCTTCGGCGATCAGCTCGCCTTCCAGGATGAAGGCGAGGCGGTCGCACTGCTCGGCTTCGTCCATGTAATGCGTCGTGACCAGGACCGTCATGTCGCGCCCGGCGGCCAGCTCGTAGATGAGGTCCCAGAAGACGCGCCGCCCCTTCGGGTCGACGCCTCCCGTCGGCTCGTCCAGAAAGAGCAGCTCCGGCTCGTGAAGGAGCGACGCGGCCAGGGCGACGCGCTGCCGCCAGCCGGTCGAGAGCGTCTCGGTCAGCTGCGGGAGGAGAGAGGTAAAGCCGAGTCGGGCGGCGAGCTCGCCACAACGCTCGGAGACGCGCGGGCGCGAAAGACCATAGGCCGCGCCGAAGAAGCGGAGGTTCTCCTCGACGGTCAGGTCGAGGTAGAGGGAGAACTTCTGGCTCATGTAGCCGAGCCGCGTCTTCCAGCGCTCGGTGTCGCGGACGACGTCGAGACCGCCGAGGCCGGTCACGGTGCCGGCGGACGGCGCGAGGAGGCCGGTCAGCATCCGGATCGTCGTCGACTTGCCGGAGCCGTTCGGGCCGAGAAAGCCGAAGACCTTTCCCCGCGGGATGTCGAAGCTGACGTTTCTCACGGCGACGAAGTCGCCGAAGCGGCGGGTCAGGGAGCGGACCGAGACGGCCGGCTCGCTCATGCGTCCTCGCTCCTCAAGACGAAGACGTCTTCCAAGGAGGGACTCGTCCTGCGTATGTCCCCATCCGGGACGAGGCCTTCGAGCCCTTTCCTGATCTCCCTTTCGAAGAAATCCCCGGCGTCGTCTGTCCCCCTGGCATGAAGCCGCGTTCCGAAGAGCGAAACGTCGTCGACGAAGGGGAGGCGGGTCAGTCGGGCGCGGACGGCGAGGCGGTCGTCCGTCCGGATCTCGACGAGCGGCCGGGTGTAGGAGGCCAGGATCTCGTGGCGTGTCCCGACGGCGGCGAGGCGGCCGTGGTCGAGGAATCCGATCCGCGTGGCGTACTCGGCCTCGTCCATGTAGGGAGTCGAGACGAGGATCGTCAGCCCTTCGGCGTGGAGCTGGCTCAGGAGGAGCCAGAACTCGCGGCGCGAGACGGGGTCGACGCCGGTCGTCGGCTCGTCGAGGAGAAGGAGGTCGGGCCGTGTCAGGAGGGCGGCGACGAGGGAGAGCTTCTGTTTCATCCCGCCCGAAAGCGTTCCCGCCGTCCGCCCGCCGACGCCCGAGAGCCCGACGTTCGAGAGGAGCGAGGCGGCACGGGCCTTCGCTTCGGCGTCGGGGATCGCGTACATCCGGGAGCGGAGGAGGAGGTTCTCGTCGACGGAGAGGTCCTCGTAGAGCGAGAAGCGCTGGGGGACCATGCCGAGGGTGCCCCCCTTGTCGACGCGGAGGCTCCCGCCCGACGGCGCGAGGAGCCCCGCCACGATCCGGAAGAAGGTCGTCTTTCCGGCGCCGTCGGGGCCGATGAGGGCGAAGAGCTCTCCGCGCGCGACGTCGAGATCGACGCCGGCGAGCGCGACCACCGCGCCGAAGCGCCGCGTGAGGGCCCTCGCCGTGATCATTTGACCGGTGTGTTCGCCGTGGCGGCCGAAACGAGGACCTCGGCGGGCTGGCCGGGCACGAGCGGCTCGCTCCAGCCGCCGTCGAGGTCCACCTTGGCCGCGTAGACGAGGTTGACCCGCTCGCGGCGCGTCTCCACCGGCTTCGGCGTGAACTCGGCGTCGGGGGACACCTCGGTGACCCGGGCCGGGAAGCGTCTCGTGGGGAAGGCGTCCACGGTCACCTCGGCGGCCTGGCCCGGCTTGACCCGCCCCATCTTCGTCTCCGGGATGAACGTCCGGACGTAGAGACGATTGGCGAAACCGAGCGTCAGGGCCGGCTGGCCGGGACCGAGGAGGAGGCCCGGCTCGGCCATCCGGTGGAGGATCACGCCGTCGGCCGGGGCGCGGATCTCGCTTTCCCTCGCGACGGTCTCCGACTGCCGGAGGACGCTCCGGGCCCGGTCGACGTCGAAGCGGGCCTGGTCGGTCTGGTGCTGACGGAATCCCTCGCGAAGAAGCTGCAGCCGGTCCCGGGCCATTTTTTCGCTGGCGACCGCCCGTTCCAGCGTCGTGCGGGCGATGTCGGCGTCATGCTCGGTCCCCACTTTCTTCGACAGCAGGGTGTCCTGCCGCTCCAGCTCCTTCCGCGCGAGTTCCACGGCGGCCTTCTTGTCGGAGACGTCCGCCTCGGCCTGGGCGATCTCGGCGGTCCGGCTTCCGACCTCGAAGTCCTTGAGCCGCGCTTCGGCGGACATCACGCCTTCCTGGTCCCGGGCCACCGCGATCGCCGTCTCGCCGAGGTCGAGCTTCACGAGGAGGTCGCCGGACTTCACGCGGTCTCCTTCGCGGACCTTCACCTCGACGACGCGGCCGGCGACCTTCGGGGCGAGGTCGACGAGGGGCGCCTCCAGCCGGCCGTTCAATCGGACGACGTTCGGGTCCTCTTTCGGTCCGCAGCCGGCGGCGAGGAGCGCGGCGGAGATGGCGAATACGGCGGTTCGATTCATGGCGTCAGGCCTCCGGCCTCGCGAGGATGCCCGAGACGGACATTTCGCGCGGCGCCGGCGCCGGTGCGCGCTTCTTGCGGAAGAGGCGCGCGAGCGCCCGTTGGGCGTCGTCGAGGAGTGAGTACACGACGGGGGTGGCGAGGAGTGTCAGAAGGAGCGCCAGCGTCTGCCCGCCCGCGATGACCGAGCCGATGGCGCGGTTCGTTCCGGCGCCGGATCCGGACGAGACGACGAGGGGGAGCATGCCGGCGACGAAGGCCATCGTCGTCATCAGAATCGGCCGGAGCCGCTCCCGGCTGGCCTCGACGATCGCCGCGTCGCGGGCCAGGCCTCGCTCGCGGAGCTGGTTGGCGAACTCCACCTGCAGGATGCCGTTCTTCTTCACGACGCCGAAGAGGACGAGGATGCCGAGCGACGTGAAGATGTTCACCGACTGACCGAAGAGGAGGATCGCGAGGAGGGCGAAGGGGATCGTGAGCGGGAGGGCGACGAGGATGGTGACCGGGTGGAGCCAGCTCTCGAACTGCGCGGCGAGGATGAGGTACATGAAGACGAACGACAGGCCGAAGGCCAGGAGGAAATTCTGGGCGGCGCGGCCCTGCTCCTTCGACCGGCCGACGAAGCGGGTCGTGTAGGCCGGGTCGAGGCCCATGACCTTCGTCTCCTTCACCAGCAGGTCGATCGCGTTCTGCGACGAGTAGCCTGGAAGCATGTTGGCGAAGATGGTGACCTGCCGTCGCCGGTTCAGGCGATTGATCTCGGAGGGGCCGGTGCCGGGCTGCGCCGAGGTGACGTCGTCGAGGGGGACGCCGCCGAGGCGGACGGAGGGTACGTTGAAGCGGCGGAGGGTCGACCGGTCGGTCCGGTCCTCCGGCCGCGCCTGGAGCCAGACGTCGTACTGCTCGCCGCCGTCGTCGAAAGCGCCCGCCTTCTCGCCGCCGACGAGGATCTCCAGCGTCTCGGCCACGTCGGCCACGGAGACGCCGAGGTCCGACGCCTTCGAGCGCGCCACGGTCAAGCCGATCTCGGGCTTCCCGTAGATGAGGGACGAGTCGACGTCGACGACGCCGGGCACCGCGGCGAGCTTCTTCTGGAGGGCCGCGGAGATCTCGGCCAGCCGCGCGAGGTCGGGCCCGTTGACGACGTACATGATCTCCGTGTTCTTGACGCCGCCGGAGAAGGCGTTGACGTAGCTCACGTCGGTTCGGAGGCCGAGGGCCGCGTGCCGGGTCAGGACCTCGTTCCGGACCCGGTTCATCACCTGCTGCTGGCTCTCCGCCCGGCGGTCGACCGGCGTCAGCTTCACGTAGACGCTCCCGACGTTCGGCGTCCGTTTGGCGTCGGCGGCGACGCTCGTGAGGGTCGAGACGACGCCCGGGAGCGCCTGGATGTCGCGCGCGATCCGCGTGCCGATCAGGCCGGTCTCCTCGAGCGAGGTTCCCTCCGGAGCCCGGAAGTTCACCTCGAACTGCGACTCGTCGTCGTAGGGGAGGAAGTTCTTCGGAACCTTCATGAAGAGCGGAACGACCGAGACGAGGGCGAGGACACAGACGAGGACGATCGCTCCCCGGTGGGCCATCGACCACTTCAGCATCGCGAGGTACCCGCGGTCGATGAAGCGGTAGAGGCCACGGTCCTTCGAGCCGCCGCTCGCGCCCCCGGGACGCTCCGTCCTCTTCAGGAGGCGGGCCGAGAGCATCGGCGTGAGGGAGAAGGAGACCAGCAGCGAGACGAGGATCGCGAAGGCCATCGTCAGGCCGAAGGAGTTCATGAAGCGGCCGACGATGCCGCCCATGAAGGCGACGGGAAGGAAGACGGCCACGAGCGAGAGCGTCGTCGCGAGGACGGCGAGGCCGATCTCCTTCGTCGCGTCGATGGCGGCCGCAAACGGCGCGATCTTCTTCTCCTCGATGAACCGGAAGATGTTCTCGAGAACGACGATGGCGTCGTCGATGACGATGCCGACGGCCAGCGTCAGCGCCAGGAGCGTCAGGACGTTCAGCGTGAAGCCCATGGCGTACATCAGCGCGTACGTCGCGATGATGGAGGTCGGAATCGCGATGGCGGCGATGAGCGTGGAGCGGAGGTTCCCGAGGAAGAGGAGGACGACGAGGGCCGCGAGGAACCCGCCGAGGAGGAGGTGCTCCTGCACCGTGTGGACGGCCGCGAGGATGAACTGCGACTGGTCGCGGACGACCTCGAACGAGTAGCCCGACGGCAGCTGGGGGGCGAGTTCCCCGAGGCGGGCCTTGACGCGGTCCACGACCTCGATCGTGTTCGTTCCGGACTGCTTGCGGACGGACAGGACGACGGTTGGCACCCCGTCTTTCGCGGCGACGGACTTCGCCTCCTCGACGCCGTCCTCCACCGCCGCGACGTCGCCGATCCGGATCGGCGAGCCGTTCTTCTCGGTGATGACGATCGACTCGAGGTCCCGGGGGTGGACGACGCGCCCGTACACGCGGACCGTCACCTCGCTCCGGCCGGCTTTCAGCGTGCCGCCGGGG
>DATIWM010000321.1:0-4413 GCA_035519355.1 Thermoanaerobaculia bacterium
TCTTCTCGAGGGCGAACCGCGCCAGGACGCTTCCGTCGGAGCCCCTGAGCTCGGTGACGACGTCGGGGCGGTACGTGGCCAGCTCCGAGACCCGCGGCACGCGGATGGCGTTCGAGAGGGCGTACCCGGCCGCGACTCCGATCCCGGCCGTGATGACCGCGGGCAGGAGGAGGACGAGCAGGGCGGCGAGGCGACGTGCCACGGTTCATTTTCGCACGTGGTAATTTCGCCGCCGAGGCCCGGCATGTCCGAAGAGTCCGTTCCGAAACCGCCGGCGGCGATTCCGCCGATCGTCTTCCCTCCGATGCCGCCGCCCGGCGACGCGAAGAAGAGCGGGTGCCTCTCGTGGGGGCTGATCGGGTGCGCCGGGGCTTCGGTCGTCGTCATCGTCGGGCTCGTCGTCCTGATGTCGAACGCCCGCTCGATGATGGGGTGGGCGCTCGGGAAGCTGCAGGACACGGTGCTGATGGGGTGCACCGTGGAGGTGACGCCCGGGGAACGGGAGGAGTTCCGGAAGGCCTTCCGGCGCTTCTCCGAGGCCGCGAAGGAGAGCACGATCTCGCCGGCCGAGGTGCAGAACGTCCAGCAGAAAGTGACGGGCGCCGTGGCGGACGGCCGGGTCACGCCCGAGGAGCTGCGCGAGCTGACGGCGGCGCTGAAGAAGGCCGTCCCCTAGCGTGCCCCCCTTCGAGGTCCTCTCCCCGCTCTCGCCGTCCGGCGACCAGCCGCAGGCCATCGAGGCGCTGACCGAGGGGTTCCGCGCGGGCAAGGCGAAGCAGGTCCTCCTCGGCGTGACCGGGTCGGGCAAGACCTTCACGATGGCGAAGGTCGTCGAGGCGCTGAACCTCCCGACCCTCGTCCTCTCGCACAACAAGACGCTCGCGGCGCAGCTCTATCAGGAGTTCAAGGGGTTCTTCCCGAAGAACCGGGTGGAGTACTTCGTCTCCTACTACGACTACTACCAGCCGGAGGCCTACGTCCCGCAGTCGGACACCTACATCGAGAAGGAGACCGACATCAACGAGGAGATCGACAAGCTCCGGATCTCGGCCACGGCGGCCCTCTTCGAGCGCCGCGACGTCCTGATCGTGGCGTCGGTCTCGTGCATCTACGGCCTCGGCAGCCCGGAGTCGTTCGGGAAGATGGCGATCGAATTCACGACGGGGGCGCGCTACGGCCTGACGTGGTACCTGAAGCGCCTGGTCGAGGCGCAGTACGAGCGGACCGCGCTGGACCTGATGCGGGGAGGGTTCCGGGTCCGGGGCGACCTCCTCGAGATCCAGCCTTCCTACGACGACACGGGGCTCCGCGTGGAGTTCTTCGGCGACGAGATCGACCGGGTCTCCCGCTTCGAGATCGTGACCGGAAAGACGCTCGAGACGATTCCCCGTTTCGAGCTCTTCCCGAAGTCGCACTACGTCACGCCGGAGGAGACCCGGATGCGGGCGCTCGGCTCCATCGAGGCGGAGCTGGTCGTCCGGCTCGGGGAGCTGATCGGCGGGGGAAAGCTCCTGGAGGCGCAGCGGCTCGAGCAGCGGACCCGCTTCGACCTCGAGATGATGCGCGAGCTGGGCTACTGCGCGGGGATCGAGAACTATTCCCGGCACCTCTCGGGGCGCCGGGCGGGGGAGCCCCCGCCCACCCTCCTCGACTATTTCCCCGAGGGCTACCTGACGATCGTCGACGAGAGCCACCAGACCCTCCCGCAGCTCCGCGCCATGTACCACGGCGACCGCTCCCGGAAGGCGACCCTCGTCGAGTACGGCTTCCGCCTTCCCTCGGCGCTGGACAACCGGCCGCTCACCTTCGAGGAATGGCTGGAGCGGACGGGACCGCGACTCTTCGTCTCGGCCACCCCCGCCTCTTACGAGCTCGGGGAGACCGGGGGCGAGGTCGTGGAGCAGGTCATCCGGCCCACCGGGCTCCTCGACCCGCCGATCGAGGTGCGCCCGGTGAAGGGTCAGGTGGACGATCTCCTGACGCGCGTGAGGGAGCGGACGAAGAAGGGGGAGCGGACGCTCGTGACGACGCTGACGAAGCGGATGGCCGAGGACCTGACCAACTACTTCCTCGAGCTGGGAGTGCGGGTCCGGTACCTTCATTCCGACGTCGAGACGCTCGAACGGGTCCAGATCATCGGCGACTTCCGGCGGGGGGTCTTCGACGTCCTCGTCGGCGTGAACCTCCTGCGCGAGGGGCTCGACCTGCCCGAGGTCTCGCTCGTGGCCGTCCTCGACGCCGACAAGGAGGGGTTCCTCCGCTCGGAGACGTCGCTCATCCAGACGGCCGGGCGCGCGGCGCGGAACCTGAACGGGCTGGCCGTCTTCTACGCCGACAAGGTGACGGAGTCGATCCGGCGGGCCGTTTCCGAGACCGATCGGCGTCGGAAGGCGCAGAAGGCCTTCAACGACGAGCACGGGATCGTTCCCGAGTCGATCGTCAAGGCGGTCGACTCGCCGCTCCTCGCCATGGCGAACCTCGACTACCTCGAGCCGCAGCGGACGGGGGAGCGGAGGGAGCCGAGGAGCCTCGCGGCCCTCGAAGCCGAGATCGGCGACCTGGACAAGAAGATGAAAGAGGCCGCGCGGGCGCTGGAGTTCGAGACGGCCGCCTCGCTCCGCGACCGGATCCGCGAGCTCAGGGCGATGAAGCTCTTCGGGTGACGAGGAATCCGGCCCGTTTCTGCGTAGACTTCGGGGGAAGGAAGCTCCGATGAAGGTGACGCGCCGGTTCCGGGTCCGGGACACCGGGGACAGCCTCCGCTACCGGCTGGAGGTCGACGACGTCTTCGTCGGAAGCGACGATTTCCTCGGCGTGGAGGAGAGCCTTCCCGGAGTCGCCCCGGACACCGTTCTGGACCGGATGCTCCGGCAGGGCGTCCAGCGGACGACGGCGACGGCGTTCCTCTGGCGCTTCCTCGAGGAGAAGAAGAGAAGGGAGGAGGCGGGCGGAGCCCTCTTCGTCTGGGAACAGAAGTTCGAGTGCGATCTCTGAACCGGGCGAGAGGAAGGCCGCTGAGCGGCCGCTAACCGGGGTTTCCTCTCTCCATCTCCAGCTCCGCCAGCAGGCTCTCGCGGTCCCGGCCGACCGTGGCCACGGCCAGGGTCCGGCCTTCCTTCCGGTAGGTGATCCGGGCGTCGCGGGCGTCGAGGCTCCCGTCGAGGTCGACGGCGTCCCAGCTCTCCGCGTGTCCCACGTACGTGATCGTCACGTCGTAGTGGGCGCTCCAGAAGAAGGGGACGGCGTCGAACCGCTCGCGGCCGCCGAGCATGTTGCGCGCGGCCGTCCGCCCCTGGCGCTGCGCCACGACCCAATGCTCGATCCGGATCTTCTGGCCCGTCCGCGCGTCGGGAAAGCGGGCCACGTCGCCCGCCGCGAAGATCGCGGGGTCGTCCGTGCGCAGAAGTTCGTCGACGAGAAGGCCGCGATCGACGGCGAGGCCGGAGTCTTCCGCCAGACTCGTGGATGGCCGGACGCCGACCCCCATCACGACGAGATCCGCGGGAAGTGACGTGCCGTCGTCGAGGCTGACGGCGGACCGGCTGATATCCTTCGGTTTCCTCCCGAGGTGAAAGACGACCCCGTGCTCCTCGTGAAGCCGTTTCACGAACGCTCCCACCTCGGGCCCCATGACCCGCTCGAGCGGCACGGCCTCCGGCGCGACGACGTCGACGGCGAGGCCGCGGGCCCGCAGTGACGCGGCGGTCTCCAGGCCGATGAAGCTGGCGCCGACGACGACGGCGCGCCGGGCGCTTCCCGCCGCCCCGATGAGCTCGCGGCTCTCGGCCAGCGTCCGGAGCGTCCGGACGTGGGGACTCCCGGCGCCGGGAATCGGGAGGCGAATCGGATCGGCGCCGGTGGCGAGGAGGAGGGCGTCGTACGGGAGCTCCGCTTCGTCCGCCAGAAGAAGCCGTCGCCTCTGCCGGTCGATGGCCCTGGCCCGGACGCCGAGACGGAGATCGACCTTCGATTCCTCGTAGAAGTCCCGGCCCCGGAGGGGAATCCACTCTTCGGGCGCGTTCCCGGCGAGATAGTCCTTCGAGAGGTTCGGGCGGTCGTAGGGCGGGTCCACGTCCGCGCTGACGAGCGTCAGAACGCCGGCGAAGCCCTCGTCGCGAAGCGTCTCCACCGCCGCATTTCCCGCGGCGCCGCCTCCGACGACGACGATCCGCGACGGGTGGGGGCCCGGCGCGGGAGACCGCACGGGCACCGCCGCGCGGCCCGTCACGAAGACCGCCCCTCCGCGGCGCTCGACCTTCCAGCAGGAGATCGGGTCGCGCGCCGGGGGGCGGACCGCCGCACCCGTCGCGAGGTCGAACGCCGCGTGGTGCCAGGGACACCGGACGGTCCCGCCCGCGAGGATCCCCTCGGCGAGCGGTCCTCCGTAGTGCGTGCAGGTCGCGGAGACGGCGA
>DATIWM010000322.1:0-12179 GCA_035519355.1 Thermoanaerobaculia bacterium
ATTGCAATTGTCACTCGAGGCATTTTTGCAGGAGGGGGTGAAGTCGGCGGCTTAGCGTGTTCGCTGTAGATATTGGCCAGAGACAACAGACTTCCTCCCCGCGTTACGTGAGTGGTTGGATCACAAAAGTACTTTCAGACCCGCCAGTTGTCCGGACGCCAGCTCTGGATTGATTTCTTGATGTCGTTGCGCGAGAGCTTTTCGTTCATCGCGCGTTCCGCCAGCCGGGGAAGCTCGGCATCGGAGGCGAAGCGCAGGCCGATGAGCTGGTCCTCCGTCAGTTCGCCGATCCGCGACGTCAGCGGCTCGGCAAGAAGTCGCTGAAGGCGGAGCCGCTCTTCCAGCCGGATGACGCGGTCCTGCACCCTCAGGGCGTAGAGCCGCACCTTGAAATAGAGGACGAGAGGCGCGGCGAAGACGAGGAAGATCCACGCCGTCGTGAACCCCGGATTCCGGACGAGCTGCCAGAGGGAAACGAGGAGCGAGAGCGCGAGAATCGCGAATGTGAAGACGTGGAAGGCCGGGTCGTAGCGGCGGTGATCGGCGTAGGTTTGCGGGGCGGATTCGGCCATGACGGAAGTCTACAGGGGCTCTCTTTTCGCTTGGCGGGCGCTGACGCGACGCGTAGCATCGCGCCGATGTCGCCGACACGCCCGATCCGGGCGACGGGCCCCTGGGCTCATCCCGACCGATCCGTCCGATTCTCCTCCGCCTTCGGATTCCTCCTCGTCCACGTCCTCGCCCTCGGCGTCTTCGTCGTCGGCTTCTCGTGGACCGGAGTCGCCCTCTGCATCGGCTCGTACTACCTCCGGATGTTCGGCATCACGGCCGGCTTCCACCGCTATTTCGCCCACCGGGCTTACCGCCTCGGCCGCCTTTCGCAGTTCCTTCTCGCTCTTCTCGCACAGACCTCCGCCCAGAAGGGAGTGCTCTGGTGGGCCGGCCTCCATCGGCACCACCACAAATGGTCCGACACGCCGAGGGACATCCACAGTCCGCTCCAGGACGGCTTCTTCTGGAGTCACATCGGCTGGATCCTTTCGGGGAAGTTCGACAAGACCGATTTCTCCCTGATTCCCGACTTCGCGAAGTTCCCGGAACTCCGATGGCTGAACCGGAACCAGTACGCGCCCGTCCTGCTCTACGCCGTCGCGACGTGGCTGGGCTTCGGGTGGACGGGCCTCTTCTGGGGATTCTTCCTCTCGACCGCCCTCCTCTGGCACGGGACGTTCGCCATCAACAGCCTCATGCACGTCTTCGGGAGACGGGCCTTCCCGACCCGCGACACGAGCCGGAACAGCTTCCTCCTCGCCCTTGCGACGATGGGTGAGGGGTGGCACAACAACCATCACTACTACCCGTCGTCCGCCGCCCAGGGGTTCAGGTGGTGGCAGGTCGATCCGACCTTCTACCTTCTCTGGCTCCTCGAGCGGACCCGGGTCGTCAGGGGGCTGCGCCGGGCGCCCTCTCCCGCGGCGGCCGAGAGCGCGCTGGCGGCCGCGCGGGCGCGGCTCGAGGCGGCGGGCGAAGAGCTGGCGGAGCGGATCGACCGGCTCTCGAAGCGGTGGGACGAACTGGCCGAGCGGGCCCGAACCTCGGCGCAGGAGGCGGTGACCGACCTCGAGGAGGCGAAGCTCAACGCGGTCCGACGCCTGGAGGCGCTGCAGGCCGAGTACGCCGCGGCGGTGACGCGAGCCGGCAGCCGGGCCGAGAAGCGGCTCGCCGCGACCCGGGAGGAGATCGAACGGACGCGCGAGCACCTCGCCGAGATCCTGACGAGCCTCGTCGAGACGGCCGAGCGCGCCCTCGCGCCGACGGGGCTCCCGGCCTGACGCGCCGCCGGGCGCTCCCTCCCCCTCTCCGATAACATCGCGGCCATGAAGGAACTCTCCGCGCTCTTTTCGGCCCATGTCGCCGAGCGGGTCTCCACGGCGGCCCGCGCCCTCTCGGAAGCCGGCTTTTCGCGCCTCGTCGTCCATTCGGGCGTCCCGTTCACCTATTTCGCCGACGACAACGACGCGCCGTTTCATTCCACCCCCCACTTCGCCCACTGGGCGCCCGTCGAAGGGCCGTACCACCTCCTCGACGTCGTCCCGGGACAGAAACCCCGGATCGTCCGCGTGACCCCCCGCGACTTCTGGTACGCCCCGCCGGCGCCCGCTCCCGACTTCGTCCGGAGCGCGTTCGACGTGGTCGACGTCGAGACGCCGGACGAGGCGTGGAAGGAGACCGCCGCCCGGCCCATCACGCCCGAGGCGGCTTTCGTGGGCCCCGCCGAGGAGACCGCCAAGGCGAAGGGGTTCGCCGCTGCGGCCCTGAACCCGAAGGGACTCGTGTCCCGGCTCGACTGGGAGCGCTCCTACAAGACGCCCTACGAAGTGGCGACCCTCTCCGAGGCCGCGGCGAAGGCGGCGAAGGGGTACCGCGTCGCGGAGGCCGCCTTCCGCTCCGGCGCCTCGGAGATCGAGATCCACCACGCCTACGTGGCGGCCGTGGGGGATCCGGACGACGCGCTCCCCTACACGACCATCATCGCGCTCGACGAGCGGGCCTCCACGCTCCACTACCATGGAAAGCGCGGGCGCGAGGCCGCGCCGGGCGCCGTCTTCCTGATCGACGCCGGCGCGCAGGTCAGGATGTACGGCTCGGACATCACCCGCACCTACGTCACGCCGAAGGCCGACCCGGTCTTCGGAAAGCTCCTCGACGGCATGAAGGCGCTTCAGAAGGCGCTGGCCGAGGGGGCGCGGCCGGGCCGCCCGTACGTCGAGCTCCATCGCGAGGCGCACCGGCGGATCGGGGCGCTCCTCGTCGAGACGGGCGTCCTCAAGGTCTCCCTCGACGAGGCGATGGAGAAGAAGCTGACGCTCCCCTTCTTCCCGCACGGCCTCGGACACTTCCTCGGCATCCAGGTCCACGACGTGGCGGGGCGCCAGGCCACGCGCGAGGGGGCCGTCGCCCCGCCGCCGGACGACTACCCGTCGCTCCGGACGACGCGGACGATCGAAACGCGGATGGTCTTCACCATCGAGCCGGGGCTCTATTTCATCCCGATGCTCCTGGAGCCGTATCGGGCCGGGCGGACGACCGAGGCCTTCAACTGGGAGCTGATCGACCGTCTGACCCCCTGTGGCGGCATCCGCGTGGAGGACGACGTCCTCGTCGAGGCCGACCGGACCCGGAACCTGACGCGGGAGTTCCTGCCCGAGTGACGACGGCCCCCTCGGTCGCGACGCCCCGCGCCGCCGGGTACCGGCAGCCGGCGGAGTGGGCAGAGCACCGCGCCGTCTGGATCGCCTGGCCGTCGCATGCCGACCTCTGGGAGGCGTCGCTGGAGCTGGTGCGAACGGCGTGGCTCGAGATGGCCTCGGCCGTGGCCGACCCCGATCCGGTCGGCGGCGCCCCGCGCGGAGAGCGGCTCGAAGTCCTCGTCCCGGACGAGCGGTGCGAGAGTCTCGCACGCTCGCGGATGGTGGGGCTCCCCGCCCGCTTCCACCGGATCCCCTTCGGCGACATCTGGCTCCGCGACACGGCGCCCGTTTTCGTGGCGGGCGGGGACGGGGTCGCCGCCGTCTCCTTCGCCTTCAACGGCTGGGGCGGCAAGTACGTCCTGCCGGACGACGACCTCGTCTCGCCGCGCGTGGCGCTCGCGGCCCGGATGCGGGCCTTCTCGTTCCCTCAAGTCCTGGAAGGGGGCTCCGTCGAGGTGGACGGGGCCGGGACGTGCCTGACGACCCGGCAGTGCCTCCTGAACCCCAACCGGAACCCCGGAATGTCGAAGGAGGCCGTCGAATCCCTCCTTCGCGAGGCCCTCGGCGTGGAGACGTTCCTCTGGCTCTTCGAGGGCCTCCGGAACGATCACACCGACGGGCACGTCGACACCCTCGCCCGGTTCGTTTCGGAAGGGGTCGCCGTCTGCATGCGGCCGTCGGACGGGGACGACCCGAACGCGGCGGCGCTTCGTGACGTCGAGCGCGACCTCCGGTCGTTCCGGGACGCGGCGGGACGGAAGCTCGAGGTGGTGACGGTCCCGTCGCCCGGCTTCGTCCCGGACGACGAGGGCCGGCCGAGTCCGGCCAGCTATGTCAATTTCTACATCGGAAACCGCGCCGTCGTCGTGCCGACCTACGGCGCGCCGCACGACGACCTCGCCCTGCGCGCCTTCGAGCCGCTCTTCCCCGGTCGCCGCGTCATCGGGGTCGCCGCGCGGGATCTCCTGTCGGGCGGAGGGGCCTGGCATTGCATCACGCAGCAGGAACCGCGAGGATTCCTCCGATGACCGCACCCGAGCCGCTGACTCTCGCCGCCGTCCAGTGCGCGCTGGGGGGCTCCGTGCCCGACAACGTCTCGAAAGTCGAACGCCTCGTCCGCGAGGCGGCGCGGCGCGGCGCCCGGGTCGTCCTCCCCCCCGAGCTCTTCGAGGGACCCTACTTCTGCCGCGAGGAGAAGGACGCCTTCTTCTCGTGGGCGAGGCCCCTCGAGAACCACCCGACGATCCGCCGCTTCTCGGAGCTCGCCCGCGAGCTCGCGGTCGCGATCCCCGTCTCCTTCTTCGAGAAGGCCGGCCCCTCCTACTACAACAGCGTGGCGATGGTGGACGCGGGGGGCGAGGTCCTCGGCGTCTACCGGAAGAGCCACATTCCCGACGGCCCCGGCTACGAGGAGAAGTTCTACTTCCGCCCGGGCGAGACCGGCTTCATCGCTTGGAAGGCGAGGCCGGCGGCGCTCGGCGTCGGGATCTGCTGGGACCAGTGGTTCCCCGAGTGCGCCCGCGCTCTCGTCCTCTCAGGAGCCGACGTTCTCCTCTACCCGACCGCGATCGGCTCGGAGCCGGAGAGCCCGTCGCTCGACACGAAGGAGCGCTGGCAGCGGGCGATGCTCGGCCACGCGGTCTGCAACGTCGTCCCCGTCGTCGCTGCGAACCGGATCGGCAGCGAGGGGGGGCAGCTCTTCTACGGCTCCTCGTTCATCGCCGACCACGCCGGCGAGAAGCTGGCCGAGCTGGGACGCGACGAGGAGGGGGTGGTCGTGGCGACCGTCGACCTCGCCGCCGTCCGGGCCGCCCGCGCCTCCTGGGGTTTCTTCCGCGACCGGCGGCCGGAGCTCTACAGGATCCTGACGACGGGCGACGGGACGCGTTGAGCCATCGGCCTCAGAAGACCGCCGCGGCCTGGATCCCGCCCCCCTTGCGGAGGAGGAGGGGCGTCACCGTGACCCGCTTCCCCGTCGGCGCGGCACGGCGACTCTCGTTCAGGGCGACGACCGTCCCGCCGACCGCCGTTCCGATCAGCGCGCCCATGACGACGTCCGAGGCGTAGTGCTCGTTGAGCTGGATCCGCGCGAGGCCGACGCAGCCCGCGATGAAGAACGCGGTCACCCGGACCCACGGCTGCTTGTAGTGGCCGGAGACGACCGCCGCGAGGGCGAAGGCCTGTGTCGCGTGCCCCGAAGGAAACGAGATGTTTCCGGAGAACGGTTTCGCGGTCCAGGTCGCTTCCGTGTCGCCGGGCCGATACCGCCCGACGGCGTACTTCACCGTCGTCGTCACGATGCCGCTCGCGATGAGGCTGGCCGACACGGCATCCACGGCGACGCGACGGGACTTCGAGTCGTCGAAACCCCACCCGGCCACGGCGAAGGCCCCGATGACGGCCCACGAGGCCCCCGCCCCGAAACTCTGGATGGCCGTGGCGAAGTCGTCGCGGGACGTGGTCCGGCTCCGCTGCGACGCCTCGCGGATCGGCTGGTCCAGAGCGAGGACCGTCGTCGTCACGACCGCGGCGCCGATCCCGAATTTCAGCCAGTCGGTCCCGTCCCACCGGACCGGCGCCGTCAGGAGGTCGCCGGTGTCGAAGAGGATGAGCTTCCCCGCCTCGACGAGATTCCGGTCCGAGACCGCCTCGCGCGGCTCCGCGGGGACCGCGGCCGGCTCTTCGGCGAGAAGAGGGCTCCCGTGAAAGAGGAGCCCACAGCAGACAAGCGCGAGCTGAGCCTTCATCTGTTCCTCCTGCGCGATGCGTCTGATCCCGGGAGCCGGCGGCCGACGGCCGTCTGAACGGAGGGCGGGGAGGCCGCCCGGCCCGTTCCCCGCTCGAGCCGCATGTCGGCGTCCACGAAGGGGGGCGCCGCAAAGCGCTCCTCGGTCCGGTCGGGCCAGCGGACGGTGATCGCCTTCACCTCCCCGAAGGGCCCCAGGCCGAAGTGGAGCCGCCGGCTCCCGCTCGAGAGGAAGCCACTCGTCGTCTGGAGCTCCTGGAGAAGCCGCCGTCCGTCCGGCAGCTCGACCGTGACCCGGGCACCGATCGCGGCCGGATTCAGGCCCGGCTGCCGGAGCGAGAGCGCGAGGAAGTGTTCGCCCGGATTCCGGGTGCCGAGAAAGAGCGCCTCGGGGTGCTCGACCGACCGGACGTAGATGTCGAGAGAGCCGTCGCCGTCGAAATCGGCGAGGACCGCGGCCCGCCCGTTGGCGGCGAGGGCGACGCCGTCGAGCCAGCCCCGCTCCTCGAAGGTCCCGTCGCCCCGGTTCCGGAAGAAGCGGTTCCGCTCGCAGCCCTGGAGGCCCTTCCCCTTCCGGTCGAAAACCCTCGTCCCGGCGATGTAGTCGTCCCAGTAGGCCAGCGTCTCCCACCAGAACTCCAGCTCGCGGTCGCCGTCGCGCCCGTCGCCCCACATGCCCCCCGCCGCGTAGAGATCGGGACGCCCGTCGTTGTCGAGGTCGCCCGCCACCGCGGTCCAGCACCAGCCGGCCTTCCCGATGCCGGCGGCCTCCGTCAGGTCGTCGAACCGGCCGTCCCCGCGGTTCACGAGAAGGGTGTTTCCGCGGCACATCTTCTTCATCCAGCCGCGGGCCACCGGAAGGAAGAGCCGGCCGGGGAGCGGCAGCGGGAGCCACGGCGCGTCGTGGAGAAGCCCCCACTGCGTGTAGCAGTTCGAGAAGTGAAGGTCGAGCCGCCCGTCCCCGGAGAAATCGGCGGCCGCGGCCGACATGCCGTAACCGCGGTCCTCCGCCCCCGCTTTCTTCGCCACGTCCACGAAGCGACGTCCTCCCTCGTTGTGGTAGAGGTTCTTCAGCCCGAAGTCGTTCGTCACGACGAGGTCCACCCACCCGTCGCCGTCGAGGTCCGCGAACTGGGCCGTCAGGGACCATCGCGTCTCCGAAAGGCCGAAGCGCTCCGTCGCGTCCGTGAACGTCCCGTCGCCGTTGTTGAGGAAGAGCCGGTTCGGTCCGCCGTCCCGCGCGTCGAATGGCGGGTCGGGCATCTGACGGAAGTAGTCGCCGGTCGAGCAGACGAAGAGGTCGAGCGTTCCGTTCCCGTCCACGTCCGCCGCCGCGGCGCTGCGGCTCCGGAACGACGTGCCGACGCCCGCTTTCGCGGTGACGTCCTCGAACGTCCCGTCGCCCCGGTTGCGGAAGAGCCGCGACGGCCCGAAGTTGTCGGTGACGAAAAGGTCGTCGAGGCCGTCGCCGTCGAAATCGAACGCGAGGACCCCCGTCGCCGCGACGCCCGAGAGCCCCGCCGCCTCGGTGACGTTCTCGAACGTGCCGCAGCCGTCGTTCCGGTAGAGGATCGAGGAGCGCCCGTCCCCCACGAAGAGGTCCTCGGCCCCATCGCCGTCGAAGTCGAGGACGGCGACCCCCGATCCGGGCCAGACCCCCTCGATCAGATGGTTCCGGGCGGCGACGTCGGGATCGCTGCGCGGCGCGCCGAGGCCGGCTTCGGCCGTGGCGTCGCGGAACCTCGGGCGCCCCTCCCGGCGTTCCACCGCCTGCGGCCATGGTGGGGACCCGAGCACAAAGGTCGCGGGAGGGCTTCCGCCCGCCCCGGGAACCACCCGGACCGGGATCTCGGCTGACCGCTCCAGGCGCGTCCCGTCAGAAGTCACCCCGCCCACGGTGAAGAAGACCCGCGCCTCGACTGCCGACTCGAGGTCCCGTATCGCGAGCACGTCGTAGTCGACGAATCCGAGCTGCGCGAGGTCGTTCCAGGCCCAGCCGACGAGCGCCGCGCCGCTGTCGGTGCCGGAGCCCTCCACTCGCCGGCCCCGGACGGCCCGACGGAGGTCGTCGAGACCATCCCGAAGCGCCTCGAGCCGCCTCATCCGGGGAACGAACCGCTCCCTCAGGCGGGTCATCGATCCGTTGAGCCAGAGCCACCCGCCCCCGGCGAGCAGAAACGCCACGAGAAGGCCGGGGAAGAGAACCCGTCGGCGCGGAGCCATCCCGCGGGTCTCAGTGCGCCGGCGCGGGAGGGGGCGTGGGGGTCTCGCGCACGAAGGGGACGAAGCGGACGGGGAGGACGCTTTTTTCGGTGTAGCCGCCGCCGCTCCGCTCGATGACCTTCAGCTCCTGGTAGAAGCCGCCGACCGGGATCACCATCCGCCCCGGCGACGCCAGCTGCTCGAGAAGGGGCGGCGGAATCCTCTCCGGCGCAGCCGTCACGAGGATGCCGTCGAACGGCGCGTGCTCCGGCCAGCCCGCGTAGCCGTCGCCCGTCATCACCTCGGCGTTCGTGACGCCGAGGCTCTTCAGGCGCGCCGCGGCCTCCTTCGCGAGCTCGGGCCGGATCTCGATCGAGTAGACCTTCCTCGCCAGCCGGGCGAGGACCGCCATCTGGTAGCCCGAGCCGGTCCCGATCTCGAGGACGGTCTCGTTGCCCGTCAGGTGGAGCTGCTCGGTCATGAAAGCGACGATGTAGGGCTGGGAGATCGTCTGCCCGCTGCCGATCGGCAGGGGCCGGTCCTCGTAGGCGTGGGGCATCTCGGCCTCGGGAACGAAGAGATGGCGCGGGATGGCCCGCATCGCTTCGAGGACCCGCGGATCCTTCACGCCGCGTGCGGCGATCTGCCGCTCCACCATCTCGAGGCGTTTGGGCTCGTACACGTCCGACGCCCGCGAGCAGCCGGAGAAGAAGAGCCCGGCGCCCGCGGCAGCAGCGAGAATGACACGACCCATGGCCGGATTCTAGCGAGCATCGTGCCGATCTCGGGGGAGGACGGTTTCAGGGGGATGGAGGAGGAGGCCCCGGAGGAGCCTCGAAGGGGGTCTCCGGGGACCTTCGGGACGTCCCGGCCCTTTCGAGGGAGAGCGTCATCCGGGAGAACCGGAGTTCCAGCTCGAACAAGGAAAGGAACGACATGCCGACGATCCCGTCCCCGATCGCGTCGCCGCCCTCGTTCACGACGAGGTTCCTGAACCAGACGGCCCACCGGCCGATTCCCAGGGTGATGTCCGAGGCCTTCGACCACGACACCCGCGTCTTCCCGATCCCCTCCAGCGTGATCGGAGCGCTCGGCTCGTAGCCGGTGACCCTGTTGGCGACGAGCCCCTCGGGCGTCACCATCGTCGGCTCCGAGCCGGTGTCGAGAAGGAAGAGCGATCCGCTCTGGCGGTTGAACGAGACCCGGACCATCGGCTTCATCCGCCGGAAGAAGAGCGTCTGGTCGGGCCCGCCGCGCCGGATCCCGCGATCGAGACGGATCGCGCGGAGCCGCCGCGTGCCGACGTCGATCCGCCAGTCGAACTCCTTCATCAGGTGGACGCCGATGACCCCGTCCGGGGCGAACAGGCCCAGAGTCTCCGTCTCGAAGGTGAGCGAGTCGTTCGGGAGGATGCCGAACGGAACGTCGTGGAGCGTGAAGGTGCCCAGCGAGACCGTCCGCGCCCAGCCGAGGCGCATCGGAATCTCCTTCTGGTGGAGACCCCGGGCCGGAGTCACGGCGCCTTCGACGGCTTCGACGCCGAGGCGCGCCGCCGCGGCCTCCGTGAGCAGCGACAGCGAGGCGCCGGAGTCGAGGATCATCCCGACGGCCGCCTCGCCGTTCACGCGGACCGCGAGCCGGACGAGGTTCGGCCGGCCGTAGAGGAACCCCAGGGTCGAACGCTCGCCGGCCGATGCCCCGTCGTAAGGCATCCGCGACTCGCCGGACCGCAGGAAGGTGATCCAGCCCTCCGGGACGCCGCGCCCGGCGTCACGCGAGGCTTCCGCCCAGCGGGCGGCTGACCCGAAGTCCCCCCGCCAGTAAGCCGCCTGCGAGCGGAGCCATTCCACCTCCGCGCGGGTCTCCGCCCGGAGGGGCTTCGACAGGAGCCGGCTCGCGATCCCCTCCGCCACGGCGAAGTCGCCCGCTTCCAGCCTGGCCTGAAGAAGGAGGCGGGCTCCTTTCTCGGGGTCCACCTTCCGGGCCTCGGGTCCGGTCAGGAAGGCGATGACCTCGGGGACGTAGCCGCGCTGGAGCTTCTCCTCGACGTTCAGGGGGCCCACGGTCCCGGCCGGAAGGGACGGGACGTCGTCCAGGCGAAACACCCGTTTCTCCCGCGAGAACGTGCACGCGCCGGCGATCCCGAAAAGAACGAGAACCGCCGCCGCGCGCCGCGGCCCGGCGGCCCTCAGCACGCGCGGGCGATCAGGACGGTCTGGTCGTCGTACTGCGCCACGCCACGGGTGAACTCCGACACGGCCCCGAAAACGCGGCTGGAGAGCGTCTCCGGAGGCTCTCCCTGCCCTCCCTTCACGAGCGCGATCAGCCGTTCCATGCCGAATTCCTCGTCAGCCCCGTTGACCGCCTCGGTGATTCCGTCGGAGTAGAGCACGAGGGTGTCGCCCGGCCGGAGCGGCACGGCGGCCTCCCGGTGGACGCAGTCGGGAAGGATGCCGATCGGCGGCCCGCCGGCCGGCAGGAGGTTCGCCTCGCCCCCCGCGATGAGGATGCCGGGGTTGTGGCCCGCGTTCACGTAGCGGACCTCCTGCCGGAGCGGGTCGAAGACCGCGAAGAAGAGCGTCACGAACTTCCTCGTGGAGCTGAAGCCGAGAAGGTGGCGATGGACCCTCGCCACGAAGCCGGGCAGATCCGCCACGCCCGTGTCGAGGAGGATCCGGAGGCAGGCGTGGACCGTCGACACCAGGAGGGCCGCCGGGACGCCCTTCCCGGCCACGTCGGCCACGCAGAATGCGGTCCGCCCGTCCGGGAGCGGGAAGACGTCGAAGTAGTCCCCGCCGACCTGCCGCGTCGGCCGGTTGCCGCCGGCGAGCCGGAGCCCGCCGACGACCGGAAGCGCGGTGGGGAGGATCGTCTTCTGGATCGACGCCGCCAGCTCGATCTCCCGCTCCATCCGCTCCTTTTCGACCGCCTCGCGGTGGAGGCGGGCATTCTCGAGCGCGATCGCCGCCTGGTTCCCGAAGAGCGACAGGATCCGCTCGTCGCCCGGCGAGAAGTCGTCGATGCCGCCGGCGCGGTTCTCCTTGTCCGCCATGAGCAGGACGCCGAGGGTCCGGCCGTCGGCCACGATGGGCGCGAGGAGCAGCTTCTCGGCGGGGGCGTTCGTGAGGACGCCCATCCGCTCGGCGCCGTCGTTCCACCGGCAGGGATGGTCCGGAAGGGAGGAGAGGATCTCCGGCCCGGCCAGGGGCGCCCCGAAGTGCTTCACGAGCACGCCGTCCTCGACGGCGCCCCCGGACGTCCTCACGATCAGGGTCCCGGTCCGCGCGTTGAGGAGGGAGATCGAACTCATCAGGATGTCGTCTGCGAGGGACTCGAAGTCGAGGGTCCCGGCGATGGAGAGCCCCACGTCGTAGAGGCTCTGCAGTTCCCAGACGCGGTACTTCAGCTCGAAGTCGGCCTTCGAGACGCGCTGCGACATCCGGATGACGGCGAGGATCGACGCGGCGTGCGCGGCGACCGACGCGAACCCCACGGGATCCTGCGGCGGCCGGTCGAGAAGGACGAGGGCGAGCGTCTCGTCACGGGCCGTCAGCGGGACGACGCGCGCGTCGAACGGTACCTCCGGCGCGAAGAGCTCTCCCTCGAGCCCGGCGGGAAATGAGGTCGCGCTGGATCCCGCCTGTTCCAGGAAACGGTCGAGCCGGGCGAGAGCGGCGGCATCCGGAGAGAGTCCGTGGAGGGCGCGGCGCAGCGGAGGCGACGGGTCGACAGCGAGGCCGCGAGCGGCTCCGGAGCCCGCGAGGAGGGCGGCGAGAACGTGGGCGAGCGGGTTCTCGTCCGCGGCGGGGTCGATGGCCGCCAGACGCGCGTGGGCGCCCAGGATGTCGGCGCCCGGGTGCATCGCGCCGGGACTAATCGGTCTCCCCGCGGAGCCAGGCGACGGCGGGGTCGGGAGCCGGGAAGATGCGGGCATACTGGGCCAGTCCCATGATCTGGAACGTCTTCTCGATGGTCGGCGT
>DATIWM010000323.1:0-9425 GCA_035519355.1 Thermoanaerobaculia bacterium
GCGGACCTTCTCCAGTCGTTCGGCGATTCCCAGGAGGCGCTCGACGCGAGGATCCAGGTCCTCGGGGGGGAAACGGTTCGCTCGGCTCTCGCCGCGGGGCGCGGCCTCTTCCTTCTGACGGCCCACTTCGGAAACTGGGAGTACTCGGCCCTGGCGACCGCGGCAATCGGCGTCCCGGTGGCCGTCATCGCCCGTCCCATGGACAACCCTCTCCTCGAGACGTTCCTCCGGAGGTTTCGCGAGCGGAACGGCAACACGGTCGTCTACAAGACCGAGGCCGCGCGGGAGATGCTCCGGATCCTGAAGCACGGCGGCACCATCGGCATCCTCGCGGACCAGCACGCAATGACCGCCGACGCGGTGGTCGTCCCGTTCTTCGGCCGGCCGGCCTCCACGACCTCGATCGTCGCGCGCCTCGCCGACCGGACGGAGGCGCCGATCATCCCGAGCTTCTGCGTCCGGACCGGCCCGGCCCGCTACCGGATGGAGTACGGACCCGTCATCGACGTCCGGACGCTCTCCCCGGAAGAGCGGCGGCCCGCCCCCCTCACGGCCCGCCTGAACCTCGAGGTCGAGAACGTCGTCCGCCGCGACCCCGAGCAGTGGCTCTGGCTCCACAATCGCTGGCGGCTCGACTAGAGCGGGCCAGGGGGGTCGCGGGGGGTGCGAACCCGGCGTGGGAGCCCGCATCGAGAGGCCACGCACCCCCTGCACCGCTCAAAGAAAACGCCCCGGCTCTTCGCCGGGGCGTTTCTGAAGCTCGAGTTTTTTCGTCTCTTACTGCTTGGGGGCCGTGGCGGGCTTGGCAGCCTCGGGGGCCTTGGCAGCCGGGGCGGCGGCGGCCGGCTTGGCGGCCTCCGGGGCCTTGGCGGCCGGGGCGGCGGCCGGAGTCGCGGCCGGCTTGGCGGCCTTCTTCGACTTCTTGGTGCTCTTCTTCTTGGTCGTCTCGGCCGGCTTGGCGGCCTCGGCGGCCTTCGGAGCCTCGGCCGGCTTCGCGGCGGCGGTAGCCGGAGCGGCGGCGGCCGCGGCGGGCTTGGCGGGCTCGGCCTTCTTGGCCTCCTGGGCGAACGCCGAGCCGAGCGAGAGAACGGCGACCGCGACGAGCATGGAGAGGGTCTTCTTCATCTGATTCCTCCGTCTTATTCCCCGTTCATCTGTGGCCGGCTCGGGGTTAACCGACGCAGGGCCCTCACGCAACCGCGCTGCCAGAGGCCCCCCGGAACGAGTGCGGGGAGGTCAAGTCGTTCCTGCAGAGCCTCTTGTGGGGACCGCCGGCGGAAACATCCGGGGGTCCGCGGCGGACGAGTGCACCTTTCCGTGCGACGCGAAAAACCGAACCGTTCCGTCCCGAACGTCTACTTCAGCTCGACGTTCCAGTAGGCGACGTCGAGGAAGCTCTTCCAGGTCGGGTGGATCCGGTGAGGGGACAGGAGGCCGAGCGGCGTCGCCTTGGGCTTCGCGGGGGGCTTCCGCAGCTTCATTTCCGCCTCCTCGGGAAGTCGGTTCCCCTTCTTCACGTTGC
The DNA here is from genome assembly GCA_035519355.1 of Thermoanaerobaculia bacterium. Classification (GTDB taxonomy): domain Bacteria; phylum Acidobacteriota; class Thermoanaerobaculia; order UBA5066; family UBA5066; genus DAOMFB01. Next base: position 1,523 of record DATIWM010000323.1, read on the forward strand.
AGGGGAGGCAGGCGCAGACGACGTTCTCCCAGTTCGACGGCCCGCCCCGGGAGATCGGGATGACGTGGTCCAGCGAAAGCTCCGACGTGGAGTGACGCCGGCCGCAGTACTGACACCGGTTCCCGTCGCGCATGTAGATGTTGTGGCGCGAGAACTTCACGTCGGGCCGAGGCGGCCGCTCGCACGACAGGAGCTGGATGACGCGCGGGATCCTGAGAATCAGGTTTGGCGTCGCGATGACGTCGTCGTCGGGCTGGACGGGGACGTCGCACCACTCCTCCCAGCCGTAGGTGGAATAGTCGGGCAGGACGGCGCGGACGTGCCCCTTGTAGAAGAGGGTGAAGCAGCGCTTGACGTCGGTCAGGGTGATGGCCGCGAAGGAGCGGTTCAGGACCAGGACCGGCGACTCCAGCATGACCGGAGGATAGCGTAACGTCCGCCGTGACGATGCGGATCCTCTTCGTCCGGCTCTCCTCCTTCGGCGACGTCGTCTTCGCCCTCCCGGCGGCCAAGGCGCTTCGCTCCGCGCACCCCGCCGCGACGCTCGCCTGGGCCGTCGAGCCGCCGCTCGCGCCGCTCGTGCGGCGGGCCCCCTTCGTGGACGAGGTTTTCGAGGTGAACACGCGGGGCTGGCGGCGTTCCATCGCGACAAGGTCGACGCGCCAGGAGATCCGGGATTTTCTTGGAAAGGAAAGAGAATTCTGCCCGGATCTCGTCGTGGACGCGCAAGGGCTCTTCAAGAGCGCGCTGATCACCGCGTCGGTGAGGGCTCCCCGGAAAGTGGGGTTCGGCCCGCGGACGGCGACGGAGCGGGTCAACTGCCTCTTCACGCGCGAGCACGTGGAGGCCGAAGGCCGTCCCCACGTCCTCGACCGGATGCTGGCTCTCGCCGAGCACGTCACCGGACAGCGGGGCTTCGACCGCCGGCCCGATGTCCGCCACCTGGTCGACGGAGAAGCTCCCGGGGTGGACGCCTGGCTGGAGCAGAACGGCGGCCGGCGCTTCGCGGTGCTTCAGCCTTTTTCTTCGAAGCTGAACAAGGAATGGGCCGCGGACGACCTCGTCGCCTTCGCGGGGCGGCTCGGATCGCGTGGACTCGTCGCCGTCCTCCGCTGGGGGCCCGGAGAAGAAAGTCGGGCCCGCGAGCTTCAGGAGCGTTCGAAGAATCTTCTGCTCCTGGCTCCCCCCACGACGCCCGCTTCGACGGCCCGATTCGCAGCGCGCGCGGCCCTCTTCGTCGGGGTGGACAGCGGACCGACGCACCTCGCGGCGGCGGCCGGAACCCCGACGCTCGCGCTCTTCGGGCCGACCGACCCGGCGCGGTTCGGACCGGTCGGCCCGCGGACCGCCGTCTTTCGGGCTCCTCCGGACGACTACAATCGGCGGAGGGAAGTGGGGGTCCCGTCCCATGAGGTTTTCGCGGAGATCGACCGGCTTCTCGGCTGAGGGGCGGCGCCTCGGGGCGCCGGGTCTCCTCGCGCTCGCGGCGCTCTTCGCCGCGGCCGTCGCGGCCGCGCCCTCCTCGACGCCTCCGCTCGCGGACCGGGAGAACCTCCCCAAGGACCGGCTCTTCTCCGTCCCCTTCCTGCCCGGCGAGACGCTCGTCTACACGGTCGCCTGGCTCCGGATCGAGGGGGGAGAGATGACGCTCTCCGCCGACAGGACGGCCTCTCCGGACGGCGTCCCGGTCCACCATCTCCTCCTGACCGCCGTCTCGAACGAGTACGTGTCGAAGTTCTACCCGGTCAACACGCGGTACGAGACCTGGGTGGACGCGCGCGACTTCCAGCCGCTTCGGTTCGAGAAGCGGGCCCGCGAGGGACGCTACGTCTCCGACGAGGTGGAGGAGTTCGACCTGGTCCGGCGCGTCGGAAGCTGGCGGACCGACCGGACGCCGCTCCCCGAGCGCGTCACGGACATCATCTCGTCGTTCTACTTCATGAGGGCCCAGCCCCTGACCCCGGGCACCGACGTGCGGCTCGACATGTTCTCCCGCGGCAAACTCTACCGGCTGGTCGTCCACGTGCAGGAGAAGGAGACGGTCGAGACCGAGGCGGGGAATTTCGAGACCGTCCGGGTGCAGCCCGCCATGCTCGGAAGCGGCGGCGAGGACCACAACCGGGGCCGGCTCTTCCTCTGGTTCTCCGACGACGCCCGCCGCCTCCCCGTGAAGGCGCAGACCCTTCTGCCGATCGGTTCGGTCACGGCGCGGCTCAAGCGGGTCGAACCGGGCGGCGACGGCTGACCGGTCTAGAATCGCGGCGATGGCCCTGAAACTCGGCGATCTCCTCCTGAAGGCGAAGCTCATCAGCCAGGACCAGCTGAACGAGGCGCTCAAGCTGCAGCAGTCCTCCGGGCTGAAGCTGGGCGAAGCCCTCGTCAAGCTGAACGTCGTCACCGAGGACGACATCACCGAAACCCTCTCCGCGCAGTTCGGCGTTCCCTCCATCAACCTGACGCACTTCGAGATCGACCCGAGCGTCCTGAAGCTCGTCGCGGCGGACGTCGCGCGGAAGTACAACATCCTCCCGGTCAACAAGACGGGCGCGACGCTGACGATCGCGATGTCGGACCCGACGAACGTCTTCGCCCTCGACGACATCAAGTTCATGACGGGCTACAACGTCGAACCGGTCGTCGCCTCCGAGCAGAGCCTGCAGCTCGCCATCGACCGCCACTACGGCGCGACGCGCGCTCTCGAGCTGAAGAAGGTCATGGAGGAGATGTCCGCGGTCGAAACCCAGGACACGAATCTCGAGGTCGTCGAGGACCAGGAGGAGGAGGCCATCGATCTCGAGCGCCTCGCCGAGGAGGGCGAGGAAGCGCCGGTCATCCGCCTCGTGAACATCATCCTGACGGACGCCATCAAGCGGGGCGCCTCCGACATCCACGTCGAGCCCTACGAGCGCGAGTACCGCGTCCGGTACCGGATCGACGGCATCCTCTACGAGGTCATGAACCCGCCGCCGAAGCTCCGGGAAGCCATCGCCTCGCGCATCAAGATCCTCGCGAAGCTCGACATCGCCGAGAAGCGCCTCCCCCAGGACGGCCGGATCAAGATCAAGATGAAGCTGGCCGGCAAGGTGAAGGAGCTCGACTACCGCGTCTCGACGCTCCCCACGCTTTTCGGCGAGAAGATCGTCTGCCGACTCCTCGACAAGGACAACCTCATGCTCGACATGACGAAGCTGGGGTTCGAGCGGGAGAGCCTGACCCGCTTCGAAAAGTCGATCCTCCGCCCCTGGGGGATGGTCCTCGTGACCGGCCCGACCGGCTCCGGCAAGACGAACACTCTCTATTCGGCGTTGTCGCGGATCAATACACCCGAGACGAACATCATGACCGCCGAGGACCCGGTGGAGTTCAACCTGCCGGGGATCAACCAGGTCCAGATGAAGGACGCCATCGGCCTGAATTTCGCGGCGGCACTCCGCTCCTTCCTCCGACAGGACCCGAACATCATTCTCGTCGGCGAGATCCGGGACTTCGAGACGGCCGAGATCGCCGTCAAGGCCGCCCTCACGGGCCACCTCGTCCTGTCGACTCTCCACACGAACGACGCCCCGTCCACGATCAACCGGCTCATGAACATGGGGATCGAGCCCTACCTCGTGGCCACGTCGGTCATCCTCATCGCCGCCCAGCGCCTGATCCGGCGCGTCTGCACGAACTGCAAGTCGGCGACCGAGGTCGCGCCGCAGGTCCTCGTCTCCCTCGGCTTCTCGCCCGAGGAGGCCAAGTCCGTCCAGGTGATGAAGGGGAAGGGGTGCGACCGCTGCAACAACACGGGCTACAAGGGGCGCATCGCGCTGATCGAGGTTCTCGAGATCTCCGAGGAGGTCCGGGAGATGGTCCTCTCCGGCGCGTCCTCGATCGAGATCAAGCGGAAGGGGATCGAGGAAGGGATGCTCTCCCTGCGCCGCTCGGGCCTCGTGAAGATCAAGGAAGGCGTGACGACGATCGAGGAGGTCGTCAGGGAGACCGTCCTCTAGCCCGTCGCGTATCATTGCGGGGGACTCGTCCGACCGGAGGCACCTGATGGGAGCGACGCTGCACCAGCTCCTGAAGACGCTCGTGGAGCGCGGGGGCTCGGATCTTCACATCACGACGAACTCGCCGCCGATGATCCGGGTCGACGGCGACCTCGTGCCGCTGGACTTCCCGCCGCTCACGGTGCCGGAGACGAAGCAGCTCATCTACTCCATCCTGACCGACGTCCAGAAGCACCGGTTCGAGGAGAACCTCGAGCTCGATCTCTCCTTCGGCGTCAAGGGCCTCGCCCGGTTCCGCGGGAACGTCTTCCTGCAGCGCGGCGCCGTCTCGGGCGTTTTCCGGCAGATCCCCTACGAGATCCTCGGCTTCAGGGAGCTGGGCGTCCCGCCGATCGTGGAGACGCTCTGCACGAAGCCGCGCGGCCTGATCCTCGTCACGGGGCCGACCGGCTCGGGAAAGTCCACGACGCTCGCGACCATGATCGACAAGGTCAACCGGGAGCAGCCGCGCCACATCGTGACGATCGAAGACCCCATCGAATTCCTCCACACTCACAAGCGCTGCATCGTGAACCAGCGCGAGCTCCACGCGGACACCCACTCGTTCCCGAACGCGCTCCGGGCCGTCCTTCGCGAGGACCCCGACGTCGTCCTCGTCGGCGAGATGCGCGATCTCGAGACCATGGAATGCGCGCTCCGGATCGCCGAGACCGGCCACCTGACGATGGCCACGCTCCACACGAACAGCGCCGTTCAGAGCCTGAACCGGATCATCGACGCGTTCCCGGCGAACCAGCAGCCGCAGGTCCGGGCACAGCTCTCCTTCGTGCTCGAGGGCATCCTCTGCCAGTCGCTCCTTCCGCGCGCCTCGGGGCGCGGCCGCTGCCTCGCCATGGAGATCATGATCCCGACGCCGGCGATCCGGAACCTCATCCGCGAGGACAAGCTGCACCAGATCTACTCGATGATGCAGACGGGCCAGAGCAAGTTCGGGATGCAGACGTTCAACCAGGCGCTCGCCACGCTCGTCCACCGGCGCGTCATCTCCCAGGAGCTGGCCGTCTCCATGTCATCGTTCCCGGACGAGCTGATCGAGATGATCCAGCGGGGCACCGGCGTGCCCGGGGCCCAGACGGCCGGTCCGGCCGCGCCGGCGGCGCGGCGCGGCTGAGCCGCTGAGGAGGATTCGGAATGGCCCAGTTCGTCTGGAAGGGAAAGACGCGGCAGGGAGTCGTCACCGGCGGCGTTCTCGTCGCCGACTCGAAAGACATGGCCATCGCCGACCTCCGGCGGCGCCAGATCGACGTCACGACCGTCAAGGAGAAGGGGAAGGAGTTCGCCATCCCGAGGGTCGGGCCCGGCAAGGTGAACTCCAAGCGGCTCGCCGTCTTCACGCGCCAGTTCTCGGTCATGATCGACGCGGGCCTCCCCCTCGTACAGTGCCTCGAGATCCTGGGCGGCCAGCAGGACAACCGCCTCTTCCAGAAGATCATCCTGGCCGTCCGCCAGGACGTGGAGGCCGGTTCGTCGCTGGCCGAGGCGATGCGCAAGCACCCGAAGGCCTTCGACGATCTCTTCGTCAACATGGTCGCCGCCGGCGAGGCGGGCGGTATCCTCGACACGATCCTCCGGCGGCTCTCGACCTACATCGAGAAGGCCGTCAAGCTCAAGGGGCAGGTGAAGACGGCGCTCATCTACCCGGTCTCCGTCCTCGCGGTGGCCGCGATCGTCGTCTTCATCATCCTGTGGAAGGTCATCCCGACCTTCGCTTCCCTCTTCGCCGCCCTGGGCGCGCAGCTGCCGTTCCCGACGCGGATGGTCATCAAGGCGTCGAACTTCGTCGCGAGCTACATCATCTTCATCGTGGCCGGCTTCGTGGCGCTCGGCTTCTTCCTCCAGCGCTACTACGCCACCTACCGCGGGCGGCGCGTCATCGACGGCATCGTGCTGAAGCTGCCCGTTCTCGGCGACATCATGAAGAAGATCGCCGTGGCCCGGTTCTGCCGGACCCTGGCGACCCTGACCTCGTCGGGCGTCCCGATCCTCGACGGGCTCGAGATCACGGCCCGCACGGCGGGCAACGCCATCATCGAGGACGCCATCATGGGGGTCCGGAAATCGGTCGAGGCGGGCCGCACCATCGCCGAGCCGCTCGCCGAAACGAAGGTCTTCCCGTCGATGGTCGTCCAGATGATCAGCGTCGGCGAACAGACGGGCGCGCTCGACGCCATGCTGACGAAGATCGCCGAGTTCTACGAGGACGAGGTGGACAACGCGGTCGAGGGCCTCATGAAGCTCATGGAGCCGATCATGATCGCCATCCTCGGCACCGTGATCGGCACGATCATCGTGGCGATGTACATGCCGATGTTCGACCTCATCGGAAAGCTCCAGTAGCGGCCACCGGCGGCGGCCGACGCTAGAATTCCGGTGTGAACTCCCTCCCCGCGGACGACTCGGCCGCCCTCCGGTCCCTGCTCCGCAGCTATGCGTCGCTGCGGCTCATCGTCGTCTTCACGATGATGTTTTCGGCGTTCCTCATCCAGATCACGTTCGACGTCTCCCTCCCTCTCAACCTGATCTACTACCTGGTCGCCTTCGCCTGCTCGCTCTCCGTCGGGTCGCTCCTCACGCTGGAGCGGATCCCGGCCGAGGCCAACGCCGGCCTGCAGATCCTCGGCGACCTCGTCGTCGTCACCGGGCTCGTCTGGATCTCGGGCGGCCCCGACTCGTCGTTCACCTTCCTCTACGTCGCCGCCGTGGCGGCCGGAGCGATCCTTCTCGGACGTCGCGGCGGTCTCAGCGCGGCCGGCCTCGCCGCCGTGTTCTACACGGTCCTGGTCGACCTGATGTACTGGGGCGCGCTGCCGTCCGCCGAGGGGCTGCGGCACTGGCCGGCCGCCACGCTCGTCGGCAACGTCGCCCTGAACCTCGCCGCCTTCGTCGGCACGGGGCTGCTCGTCTCCACGGCCTCGGAGAAGCTCCGAGAGGCCCGGCGGGACGTCGAGCGCCGGAAGGCCGAGATCGCCCGCCTGCAGGCGCTGCACGCCTCGGTCCTCTCCTCGATGTCCTCGGGCGTCCTGACGGCCGACCTGGAAGGCCTCGTCACGTACGCCAACCGCGCGGCCTCGGACCTGCTCGACCTGGCCGCCGTCGACGTCGTCGGGCGGCCCGTGCTCGCGACCGGTCTCATCGACGCGGTCGGCTGGGAGCGGATCCGGACCACCGAGGGGGACGCGCTCCGGTTCGAGGTCGTCCGCCCGACCCGGGGTGTCGAGGCCTTCTTCGGGGTCTCCGCGAGCCCCCTCCGCGACCCCTCCGGGCGCGCCACCGGGCGGATCCTCATCTTCCAGAACCTGACCCGCCTGAAGAGGCTGGAGGGAGAGGTCCGCCTGAAGGAGAAAATGGCCGCCGTCGGCGAACTCGCGGCGGGGATCGCGCATGAGATCCGGAATCCCCTCGCCTCCATTTCCGGATCCGTCCAGGTTCTGAAGGGGATGGTGGCCCCCGGTTCGTCCGAGCTGAAGCTGATGGACATCGTCCTCACCGAGTCCCAGCGCCTCGCGCGGATCCTCGAGGACTTCCTCCGGTACGTCCGGCCGCGCGAGCGGGCCGTCGAGGCGGTCGACGCGCCCGCGGCGCTGCGCGACGTCCTGACGCTCCTGGCACACAGTGACGAGATCTCTCCCCGCCACGTCATCGCCCTCGACCTCGACCCCCCGTCGGCCGTGCTGCCCGCGGATCCGGGGCAGCTCCGGCAGATCTTCTGGAACGTGGCCCGGAACGCCGTGGCGGCCATGCCGGCCGGCGGAAACCTCGCCGTGAAGGCGCGCCTGCTCGACGGCGGCTGGACCGTCTCCTTCGCCGACGAGGGGAGCGGCATGACGGCCGAGGAGCGCGACCGCCTCTTC
>DATIWM010000324.1:0-5375 GCA_035519355.1 Thermoanaerobaculia bacterium
CTGGACGTCCATCGTGATCGTCCCCTCGGTCGTGATGTTCGGCGTCACGTCGAGGCGGAGCGTGGCGTTGATGTAGAGAACCGTCGTCGTGTTGTTGACGGTCGTCTGGACCGGGATCTGGCAGCCGGCCTGGATCGACGCCTGCTCGCCCGTCTGCGTCTGCACCTTCGGCGTCGACACGACCTTGACGAGGCCGCGGGACTCGGCCGCGTGGATCGCGGCGTCGAGATGGAAGGTGTTGAGGACGTTTCCGGCCGCGATGTTCAGCACCGTCGGCGCGCCGCTCGGGAGGTTCACCAGGCCGGTGACGGAGCCGTTGTTCGGAAAGACGAGCCCGGTCGTGTTTCCGGCCGACGCGTCGGCCTTGGCGGTGAAGCCCCAGACGACCCCGAGGGACTGCGAGAAGGTCCGCGTCGCCTCGATGATCCGGGCCTCGATCATGACCTGGAGGTTCGGGATGTCGATGTTCTTGATCAGGTCGAGGACCGTCGGAAGGTAGTCCGGCAGCTCCTTGATGACGAGCGTCTGCGTCCGCGCGTCCACCATGATGTCGCCCCGTGCGGACATGACCTTCTTGGCCGTGGCCGCGATCGCGCTGGCGTCGGCGTAGGAGACCCGCTGGAGGACCGTCTTCAGGGGGCGGTTCTGGTCCTGGGCGCGGAGGAACTGGAGCCGCGCGGTCTCTTCCTGGGACAGCTTGGCGGTGGACGCGATCCGCATCACGTTGCCTTCGATCACGTAGCCCAGCTGATTGATCCGGAGGATCAGCTCGAGAGCCTGGTCCCACGGAATGTCGGTCAGGCTGACCGTGACGGTCCCCCGGACGTCCGGGTCGAGGACGATGTTGAGCTGCGTCAGCTCGCTGAAGCGCTGCAACGTGTCCTTGATGTCGGCGTCCTTCAGGTTCAGGGTGATCGGGTCCCCGGTGTATTGCCGGTCTCCGGCCCCGAGCGTCTTCGTCTCGAAGGAGCTCTGGAGCTCGCGGCTCTGCGAGCTGGTCTGCTGCTGCTGGTTCAGCAGCGTCTCGGCGGCCTCGATCAGGGCCTTGTCCTCCGGGTTCGGCGTCCTGGCGCGGCGGGGCGCCGGCTTCGGCGGCTCCTTGACGGCCCGCACCTCGGGCGAGGCGGCGACGATCTGGGGCGGAGCCTCGACCTTGACGGGGACGGGGGCCGATGCCGGAGTCGTCGCGACGGCGGTTGGCTCCCCCTTCGGGGCGGGGGCCGGCGGCTCCGCCTTCGGGGCCGCGGGCTCGGGCCTGGCGGCCGGTGACGGCGGCTCCGCTTTCACGGCCACCGCCTCGAGATTCGGGGAACTTTCGGCCCGGGCCGACGCGGGGACCTCCGTCTTGACCGGAGCAGGCGGAACGACGGCTTCGGCGGGATCCTCGGTCTCGTGCTTTTCATAGGAGCCGGCGGCCGGCGCCGTCATCGGAGCACTCGGCGCGGCGGCCGCGACGACGGCCACCGGAGCCTGGGCCGGGGGTGCCGGAGCCGGTGCCGCGGCCACCGGCGACGCCGTCCGGAAGGTCACCGCCAGTCCGGTCCCGGACGCCGCGATGGCGGGCTCGAAGCCGTCCCCCGCGAGGTCGAACACCACCCGCGTCACCGGATCCGGACCGCCCCGGAACTGCGACACGCGGACGCGGGAGAGCGCCGTCGCGCGGACCTCCTGGGTCTTCTTGCCGGCGCCGTTCACGACGCCCGGCAGGTCGATCACGTACCGGGGCGGGTTCGACAGGGAGAACGTGTCGTACGCGAACGAGCCGTCGCCGGCGAGGACGATGGTGACGCCGCCGCCCTGCGGCTTCAGCCCGACCGACGACAGCCTCGTGGCGGGCCGTCCAATCGCCGCGTGGCGGACGGGGACGGGCGCCAGGTCGGCCGGGGCCGGGGGCGCGGAGACCGCGGCCGCGGGGGCCGTCGGCGCCGGGCGGCTCTCCGACGTCACCGCCGGAGGATCGGGCCATTTCACCGGGACCGGCTCGGGCACGGCCGCCGCGACCGACTCGGTCGCCGCGCGCTCGAGGAGAACGGCCACGGTCGATGAGCCCGGCTCGGTCCCGATTCGCGGGGCAACGGGAGAGCGCGAGACGAGTTCGAACTGGACGTGGGGTTTCCCCAGCTCCGAGAACGAGCGCATCTCGACCTTCGAGAGGACGGTTCCGTCGGCGCGCGGCGGCTCCATCCCGGGCGAGACGACGGCGTCGGGCAGGTCGATCACGAACCGGGTCTGTCCATCGCGGGCGAAGACCGTCGGTCGGAGTCGCCCGCTCCCGGAGAGAAGCAGCCGAGGCGTCTCGCCGTCTGCAAGGAGGGTGACCCCGGTCAGGGTCGCCGGGGCGTTGCTCCCGCCGGCCGACGCCACCGGGCCGGGCCCCGTGGCACAGCCGGCTGCGAGTCCGATCAGTAGGAGAAGGATCGGAACGCCAGCTCCCTGGCTCCTTCGTCTGCTCTGCATGCTTCCTCCCCCGGAAGGCGAGGTCCTGCGAGTCGTCCCCGTGCCGGTCGTCGCGTGCTCGTTCGTCACTGCTTCCTCTGGAGGCCCATGGTCTTGGTTACTTCCCGGAAGGGCTTCGGGTTCGTCGGGTCGTTGATGTTCTGTCGGAAGACGACTTCGTTGCCGTTGATCTCGATGACTTCTCCGTCGAACAGGGCCTGCCCCTTCCGCAGAACGTAGGAGCGGTTGTCGGCCGAGCGGACGAAGGCCATCCAGCCGGTCTTGGTCCGGATCGTTCCCTGGATGTCGATCTCCTCGACCATGACGCCGGCGAGGCCCGGCGGCCGGAGGCGGGCCCGTTCGGCCGTGTTGCGGACGAGGAGCGAGCGGAAGGGATCGCGGCGTCCGCCGACCTCGTACTGGTACGCCGGCGCGCCGAGATCCGTGTCGGCCGCCTTCGGCGGCTCCGGCGCCGGCGTGGGCGACGGCGCGGGCTTCACCTGGCCCGCCGCCGGAAGCGAGAGAAGGAGGAGGCTCGCCAGAAGGCCGAAGCCGGGCCGGCTCATCCGTCGACCCCTCCCCCCTTTTCGGCGGGAGCTCCCGTTTTCGGCCGCGCCTTCGGGGCCGCCGGCGCCGCGACTTCCTGGTCGCCGAGGTAGATGAACGTCTTGGCCATGAAGCGCGCCGAGAGCGTGCGTCCGGCCAGCTCGGGCGTGCCCTGGAGCTGCAGGTCCTCGACGTTGATGATGCGCGAGAACCGGGCCATCTTGTCGAAGAAGAGGGCGAGGTTGTGATACGAGGCGTCGATCTGGATTTCGATCGGCCACTCCGCGTAGAAGTCCCGGTTCACGTATTCCTTCGGGGCGAACCGCCTCAGGAAGAAGTCGCCCTGCTGCGCGAGCGTCTGGAACCGCTTGATCAGCTCCTCGGCGTTCCGGTAGGTCGGGAGGATCTGGAGGAGCCGCTGCAGATCCAGCTCGGTCCGCCGGACCTCCTCGCGGAGCTGCGGGAGACGCCGCTCGGCGGCGCGCCCCTGGGTGATCTTCTGGTTCAACTGGTCGAGTTCCACCTTCTTCCCGTCGAGCCGGTGCCGCATCTCCGACAGGTCGAGCAGGTAGAAGAACGCCGCAAAGTAGAGAAGCCCGCCCAGAAGCAGACCGACGGCGAGCCCGTAATACCAGGGCTTCTGTTCGAGCTGCTTCAGGTCGATGGCCATGATCCCCTCACATCCGTGCGGCGCCGGTGGCCGGAGCGGCCGGAGGAGGCGCCCCCGTTTCCGACTGGGTCCGGTCCAGCGTCGAAAAGACGAATGAAAGATCGAAGCAGTAGAGTTGCAGGCCGCCCGGGCCGCCGCATGCGGAGAACGACACCTTCGGCTCCTGAAAGGCCGGCACGCGCTTGAGGTTCTCGAGGAAGTTCGCGACGGCCGGCGGGTTGAAAGCCTTGCCGACGATACTGATCGAGTTGCCGCGATAGTCGAGCCGCTCGAGCCAGACGAGGTCGGGCAGCGCCTTCGAGACCTCGTCCATCAGCCGGACCGGGCCCTTCTGGTTCTGCTTGAGCTGGTTGATCAGGTCGACTTTCTTCTGGAGCTTGGCCTTCTTCGTCTCGAAGTCCTTCACTTCCTTGAGGACGGACTCGAGGCGCGTCACCTCGACCTGGGCGACACGGATCTTCTCCTCCTGCGCCTTGATGGCCGAGGAGAGGATCCACCAGTGGATGAGGAGCGCGAGGACCGCGACCCCCATCGCGACCCCGATCAGGATCGTGTTCAGGCGTCCGGCGCCGCCGAGCGCGGAGACGCCGCGCTTCTTCCGGACCGGCTTGGCTTCGGCAAGGAGGTTGATCCGGATCATGCGCGGTCCTCGCTACTCCCCGATCCGCCGGACGCCGAGCCCCACGGCGATCGCCAGGGACGGCGCGTTCTCCGACAGCCAGGCCGCATCGACCGCGCGCTCGTCCGCGGCGATCGAGCGGAACGGATTCAACATGTCGACCGGGAGCCCGAACTTCTCCTTGAGGACGTCGTCGAGATGGGCGACCTTCGCGCCGCCTCCGGACAGCATGAGGGAATCGACGCGCTCGGCGCCCGACGTCGCCTGGAAGAAGTCGATCGTCTTCTGGAGCTCGGCCGCCACGTCCTCCGAGACCCCCGTCAGGACGGGCTGGATGGACTGGGCGGTCTGCCCGGCGACGGCTTCCCCCTTCTTGAGCGCCTCGGCCTGCTCGAAATTCAGCGAGTAGGCCTTCTGGAGGGCGTCGGTGAACTGGTTGCCGCCGAACGTGATGTCGCGCCAGAAGACCGTCTGCCCCTGCGCGAGGATGTTCACGTTCATGACGGAGGCGCCGATGTTCACGAGCGCGACGACGCGGCCGGGGTCGGCGCCGTAGTTGACCTCGTAGCAGTTCTGGAGGGCGAAGGCGTCGACGTCCACGAGGGAGGGCGTGCGACCCGCCTGCGTCACGACGTTCTTGAAGTCGTCGACCTTCTCCTTCTTCGCGGCCACGAGAAGGACGCCCATCGTCTCGCCGACGGCGCCCGGGTCGAGGACGACGTAGTCGAGGTACACGTCGTTGATGTCGAAGGGAACGTACTGCTCGGCTTCCCAGCGGATGGACTCGGAGAGCTCCTCCTCCGGCATCGTCGGCAGCATGATCTTCTTGACGATGACGGAGTGGCCGGAGACCGAGACGGCCATGTTCGCGTTCTTGACGCCCGTGGACGCCAGGAGCCGCGTGATCGTCTCCACCACGAGGGAGGAGTCCATGATCGCGCCATCGACGATGGCCTCCGGCGAGAGGGTCTCCAGCCCCGCCTTCACGAGGTGGAACGTGCCCTCCTTGCCCTCCTTCAGCTCGACCAGCTTGACGGCCGACGACCCGATGTCGAGTCCGACGAGGTTCTTCGCCTTGCGGAACAGCACGGTACAGCTGACCTC
>DATIWM010000325.1:0-11787 GCA_035519355.1 Thermoanaerobaculia bacterium
TGCTCCAGGAAGTCGTCGGGAGCCGGATCGGGAAGTACTTTCTCCCGACGTTCGCCGGGGTGGCCTTCTCCAACAACGAGTTCCGGTGGGCCGCGCGGATCACGCGGGAGGACGGCCTGGTCCGGATCGTGCCCGGTCTCGGGACGAGGGCGGTGGACCGGATCGGAGACGACTACCCGGTCCTTCTGGCGCCGGGCCAGCCGGGCCTGCGCGTCAACGTGACGCCCGACGAGATCGTCCGGTACTCGCCGAAGAAGGTCGACGTCATCAACCTGGAGTCCCGGAAGTTCGAGACGGTCGAGCTCGCGTCCCTTCTCGCCGAGTCCGGCGGCGACGTCCCGGGCCTCTCGCAGGTCGTTTCGGTCGCGAGCGACGGCGGCATCCGCCGCGCGGACGTCGTCGACTGGTCCACCGACGGGACACGCTTCGTCGCGACGTTCGACGGCCTCGTCCGCGAGACCCCCTTTCTCGCCCGGATGCGGGCGCTTCTCCGGCTCCTGAAGGAGAAGACCGGCGGACCGGTGGATGTCGAGTTCGCCTCGAACGGCCGGGAACTCTACCTCCTGCAGTGCCGGGCGCAGAGCTTCGCCGAGAGCGCCGTCTCCACCCCGATTCCGCGCGATCTGCCGCGGGACCGGATCGTCTTCGAGGCCCGGCGTTACGTCTCGAACGGGAGCGTCCCCGACATCACGCAGATCGTCTACGTCGATCCCGACGCGTACAACGCCGTGCCGGATCTCCAGACTCTCCGGCGTGTCGGCCGGGCCGTGGGGTGCCTCAACAAGCTGCTGCCGAAGAGGCAGTTCATCCTGATGGGGCCGGGGCGCTGGGGAAGCCGCGGCGACGTGAAGCTCGGCGTTTCCGTCGGCTACTCCGACATCAACAACACCGCCGTCCTGATCGAGATCGCGCGCAAGCAGGGGAACTACGTCCCGGATCTCTCCTTCGGAACCCACTTCTTCCAGGACCTCGTCGAGGCCTCCATCCGGTACCTTCCCCTTTTTCCCGACGATCCCGACATCGTGTTCGACGAACGCTTCCTGCGAGAGTCGCGGAACATCCTTCCGGACCTCGCCGCCGAGTTCGCCGACCTGTCCGGAACGGTTCGCGTGATCGACGTGTCCCAGGCGACGGACGGCCTCGTCCTCCGCATCCTGATGAACGCCGACGAGGACCGCGCCGTGGGCTATCTGACGAGCCCGACCGGATTCGAGGCCCCCGCCGGGCGGCGGCGATCCGCCGAGATGCCGCCTCCCGAGGACTACTCCGGGTGGCGCCTGCGCATGGCGGAGCGGCTCGCGGGCGAGCTCGATCCGGAACGCTTCGGAGTCCGGCAGGTCTGGCTGGTCGGCAGCGTCAAGAACGGAACCGCGGGGCCCGGCAGCGACATCGACCTCCTCGTCCTCCTCTCCGGGAGAGAGGGCGTGCGGCCGGAGCTGAAGGCCTGGCTGGAAGGCTGGAGCCAGTGCCTGTCGGAGCTGAACTTCCTCCGGACCGGCCTCCGGACCGAGGGACTTCTCGATGTCCACTTCCTGACGGACGAGGACATTCGCCGCCAGACCAGCTTCGCCGTGAAGATCGGCGCCGTCACCGACGCCGCCCGGCCGCTCCCTATGAGGAAAGCCGGGTGAGCGGGCGCCGGGAGACGTCGGCGAGCCGACGGAAAACGCGAGAGCGGACGCTCGAGCCCTGAAAGGGTCTAGATCAGCTCCCGCGTCGCCGCGGCGGGCGCCTCAGGGGTGAACGTCACGAGCGCCAGCTCCGGGCCGTCGTGGGCGCCGGTGAGGCAGACCGTCCGGCCGATCCGGTCGAGAAATGTTCCGGTCATCCGGGCCGACTCGTGGATGTGCCCGTGGAGGGTCAGGAGGGGCTGGCGCTCCTCGATGAACCGGCGGATGGCCACGCTCCCGACATGGACGTCCAGCGGCGCAAAGTCCACGGTCTTGCCGTCCAGCGCCGCCCGGTCCAGCGCCGTCCGGTACGGCGGACTGTGGAAGAGGAAGACGGCCTTCTCGAGCGGTTCGTCCCCGACGAGGCGCGTGAGGTCCTCGGCGATCGTCGCGAGGCGCGCCTCGCGCTCTTCGACCGGAACGGACCGCCAGCCTCGCTCGGGCGAGATGCAGCCCGGGTCCGCGAAGCGCGAGACGTCGTAACGCTCCCAGTCCTTCATCCGGAACGGCGTCGGGGGGACGTACGCATATCCGAAAACGGGGTGGCCGTCCCAGACGATGCGCCGCTCCTGCAGGTACCGCCAGGCCCCGAGACGCTCTCCCTCGATAAGGGAAGGTTCCTCGGCGCGGGGATCGTCGTTGCCCGGGATCAGAAAGATCTCCGGCGCCTCCGGCCCGAGCCGCCGCTTCAGCTCCAGGAACCGGGGAAGCAGCCAGCCGGCCGCAAAGCCCTCGTCGCCTCCGTAGCGGCTGGTCGGAAACGGCAGGAGGTCGCCGGCGAGAAAGATCGCGCGGGGACGCCGCTCGCGGGCGGCCGTCATGAGCTTGCTCCAGCGCTCCGGCCCGCCGTGCAGGTCCGAGGCGAGGAAGGCCGCGGCGGCTCCCACGGCCCTCAGCCGGACCGGCCGGGCTTCAGGATGATCCCCTCGTTCCTCCGGCCGTTCATCTTCACGAGGCAGGGCTCATCGAGCCGCACGTGCCGGACGTATTCACGAACGGCGACGGCCGGCCGGGATTCGAGCCACTCCCAGTCGACGAACCCCTCTCCCAGCTCCGGATTCACGGTGAAGTACCCCGTGCTGTTGGCCACCAGATTCTGGAAGAAATGGGTTCCCTGCGACGGGGTGACCCGGAAGTCGCGGAAGCCGGCCTCCACGATGACGCGGGCGCCGGAGATCTGGTCCCACGTGACGGGGATGCCGAGAAACGGGTCGGCGGAGCCCCACCGCCCCACGCCGATCAGGAGGTAGGGGGTCTGCTCGTCGGCCAGGGTCCGGTTGAAGGACGCGATCTCCGCCGCGGCGGCGAGGCTTCGGGCACGGTCGAACCGGTGGAAGTCGACGACGACGAGGTCCCGGAGGTCGTCGAGCCTTCCGTTCCCGAGGACGGTCCGGCTGTGGCAGACGAGGTCGCCCTTCGGGACGTCGCCGATCTCGAGGTCGTAGAGCTCCCGCGAGACGGCGAGCGGCCGAAGCTGCAGGAATCCGAACTCCTTCGGAGCCTCCGGTGGCGTCGAGAGATTCACGGCGAATTCGATCTCGACGGGGGCGCCCGTGCCGCGGCACCCCAGCTCGAGGAGCGTGGAGAGGACCTCCGCGAGGGGAAAGACGCCGTGCTTGAGGACCGGCGCGAAGCTGACGATCCGGACCCCCGGCCGGGCGATCCCGTCGTAGACGGCGTCGTTCTCGGGAGAGTAGGTCGAGCCGACGGCGGCCAGCGTGCCGTCCTGCTCCGCCATCTCGAGACCGAGGCGCCTGAGCCCCGTGGCCTCGGAAGGGGGCCGCTGCGGGAGCTCACCGGCCGGCTCGGCGACCTGGAGCGCGAAGAACTCCCGCTGGGAGTTCTGGCGGATGTCCTTGACCGACGAGAAGGGAACGATGTTCAGCGGGTACCTCGGGCAGAAGCGGACGCAGGCGTCTCCGTCCACGACGCTCTCGCCGAAGCCCAGGGCGACGGCGGCGATCCCGTCCTCGGGCCCGCCCGGCGGCGAGGGATAGAAGTTGTGCGATCGCGCCACCCCGGCAATCGTCGGGTAGAACCGGCCGGAGTGGGCCGAGCCGACGAGCCTCTGGAGGATCACGGCCATCTTCTCCTCTTCGAGCCGGTACGGCGTGGCGCGCAGGTACGCCTTGGCCCGGTTCGAGAAGGTGGAGGCGTAGACCCGCCGGATGGCGCCCAGAAGCTGCGCCAGCCGGGTGTGCTGGCTCGGGCTGTTGTTCGGCAGCATGATCGTCTCGTAGACGCCGGCGAAGGGCTGGTACTGGGAGTCCTCGAGGAGGCTGGAGGAGCGGACGGCGAGGGGCCAGCGGCAGACCTGGAGGAAAGCGGCCAGGTCGCGCGTCACCTCCTCCGGGAACGGGGCATCGAGGAAGCGTCGCAGAAGGGCGTCGTCGTCCTCGGCCTCGATGGCGAAATCGCGGAGGTCGTTCGCGTCGAGGAATTCATCGAAGACGTCCGCGCCGAGAACGGCCGCGGGGGGAACGGAAATCCGGACGCCGGGAAATCTCTCGAGGAGCCCCTGGGCCTCGAGGAGAAGGTTGACGAAGGCGAGGCCGCGGGCCTTCCCTCCGAGCGATCCCCCGCCGATCCGGACGAAGCCGGCCGATCCGTCGAAGGTCGTCCGGTCGAAGTCGGCCACGATCCGCTGGCCCAGACGCTTCCGGTACTCGTGGATGGCCCCGATGAGGTCCCGGCGAAGATTCTCGATGGTCCCGAAGTCCTCCACCTTTCGCGGGCGCAGGCTGTGGGCGAGGGCGAACTCGGTCCGGGCCTTCAGCCAGTTGGAGAAGTGGTTTCGCTCTCCGTGGTAGGCGAGACTCTCGGCGGGTACCGTCCAGAGCATCTCCTCGAGCTCCATCAGGTCGCCGGCGCGCCCAACCTCGGCCCCGTCCGGCGTCCGGAAGATGAAATCGCCGAAGCCGAAGTTCTCGACCATGAAATGCCGGAGCTCCTGCAGGAGGAGCGGAGAGCCCTTGAGCTGGAACGAAGCCCCCGCCTCGCGGGCCAGCGCCTCGTTCTCGACGCGGCCCGACTGCAGCATGATCGGGATGTCCGGCTGGACGTCGCGGACCGCCTGCGCGAACTCCACGCCCGCGCGGGGCGCGAGGAGGCCACCTTTTGGAAACTCGATGTCCGAGATGATGCCGAGGACGTTCTCCCGGAAGGCCGAGAAGGCCTCCCACGCCTCCTCATAGCTCCGGCAAAGGAGGATCTTCGGCCGGGCCTGCAGGCGCATCAGCTTGTGGGAGAGATTGATCCCTTCCGGCACGAGCTGGTGAGAGTGATGGATCAGCTCGGTGTAGATGACCGGAAGAAACGAGGAGTAGACCGGGACCTGGTCCTCGATGACGACGAGAATCTGGACGCCCGCGACGCGGACGTCGTGCTCCACGTTCATCCGGTCCTCGAGGATCTTCACGATCGCGAGGAGGATCCGGACGTCGCCGCGCCAGAGGAAGACGCCCGCGAGGCCCGAGACGTCCGTCCGGGCCGTGAACTGTTCGAGCTCGCGGTTGTCGTAGGCGAGGAGAACGACGTGGGGCGGGAGGCCCGCCTCGCGGATCCGCCGAGTGAGGGTCATGGCATCCATGTCGCCGACGTGGAGGGACGTCACGACGAGGTTGAACCGGGGCTGCTCCCTGAGGACGGCGAGGGCTTCGGCCCCGGTCGACACCCGGACGACGCGGGGAACGTACCGGAGGTTCAGATCGAGCGACTCGGCGAGGATCCGTTCGTTCAGCTGGCCGTCCTCGGCCAGGATGAAGGAGTCATAGAGACTGGAGACGAGCAGGACGTCCTGGACGCGCCACGGCATCAGATCCTGGAAGCCCGTCCAGGGGCTTTCGAGCGAGAGCGGCGTGGAGGCGGGGCGAGGATCCGGCGGCATGGTCAATCCGGGGAACGGCGGGGCTGGATCCCGCCGTCCCCGGAGGACAAGCCTAAACCAGACCCTGGTCCATCATGGCATCGGCGACCTTGAGGAAGCCGGCGATGTTCGCCCCGTTGACGTAGTTCCCGGGGGTTCCGAACCGCTGGGACGTCTCCCAGCACGCCTTGTGGATCGACTTCATGATCCCGTGGAGCCGGTTGTCCACCTCATCGCGGCTCCAGGAGAGGCGCATGCTGTTCTGGCACATCTCGAGACCGGAGGTGGCGACGCCGCCGGCGTTGGCGGCCTTGCCCGGGCCGTAGAGGATCCCGGCGTCGAGGAAGACCTTGACGCCGTCGAGCGTCGTCGGCATGTTGGCCCCTTCCGAGACCGCGTAGACGCCGCCCCGGAGGAGGTTCTGGGCGTCTTTTCCGTTGATCTCGTTCTGCGTCGCGCTCGGGAAGGCGCACTGGGCCTTGTGGGACCAGAGCGGGTTGTGGTCGAGCTTCGGATCGACCGGAACGTAGACGGCGCCCTTGAACTTGCTCGCGTATTCCTGCATCCGGCCGCGCCGGACGTTCTTGAGGTCGAGGACGAAGTCCAGCTTCTCCCTCGTGATTCCCGCTTCGTCGTAGATGTAGCCGTTCGAGTCGGAGAGCGTCACGACCTTCCCGCCGAGCTGGAGGATCTTCTCCACCGTGTATTGCGAGACGTTTCCGCTCCCCGAGACGAGGCAGGTCTTCCCCTCCATCGACTGGCCCCGCGTCCCGAGCATCTCGGAAGCGAAGTAGACGGCCCCGTAGCCCGTCGCCTCGGGACGGATCAGCGAGCCGCCCCAGTTCAGCCCCTTTCCGGTCAGGACGCCGGTGAACTCGTTCCGGAGGCGCCGGTACTGGCCGAAGAGGAAGCCGATCTCCCGCCCGCCGACGCCGATGTCGCCCGCCGGAACGTCGGTGTCCGGCCCGATGTGGCGGAACAGCTCGGTCATGAAGCTCTGGCAGAACTTCATGACCTCGTTGTCGCTCTTTCCCTTCGGGTCGAAGTCGGAGCCCCCCTTGCCGCCGCCCATCGGGAGGGTCGTGAGAGAGTTCTTGAAGACCTGCTCGAAGGCGAGGAACTTCAGAATCCCCAGGTTCACCGAGGGGTGGAAGCGCAGTCCCCCCTTGTAGGGGCCGATCGCGCTGTTCATCTGGATCCGGAAGCCGCGGTTGACCCGGAAATTCCCCTGGTCGTCCTGCCACGGAACCCGGAACATCATGACGCGTTCGGGCTCGATGATCCGCTCGAGTATCTTCGCCGTCCGGTACTCCGGGCGCTTCTCCAGCATGACGTCCAGGGACTCGGCGACTTCCTGTACGGCCTGGTGGAACTCCGGCTCCGCCGGGTTCTTGGCCTTGACCTCCGCGATCAGATTCCTGATGTACTCGGACATGCATCTCCCTCCTCTTCGTTCGTCGGGGCCTTCCGCGCGGGGCAAGGCCCGCCGCTTCGTACGTCCGTACCCGTCATCCTGCACTCCCGCGAGGGGCGCGACCTGATGCGTTTGACTCGGTACGGGGGCCTGGCGCCGCTCCGGACGCCCTACGGGAAGATCCCGAGAGACATGTAGCTCTGGGCGACCTTGTCGATGGCGCTGATGAACGCCGCGCAGCGGAGGTCGGGCACCTTCGGGTGGCGCGTCTCCACCTCCCGGATCTCCCGGTAGGCGTTCGTCATGGTCTCGTCGAGGCCGGAGTTGACGAGATCCTCCTCGTCGGCGCCCCGGATCATGAGCGCCTTCTCCTGGTCGCTGAGCCTCTTGCCGGTCGTGCTCTCGAGCGAGGTCACGACCCGGGCAAAGGCCATCTCCTCGTAGCGCTTCTCCATCCGGCCGAAGCGGACGTGCGAGAGGTTCTTCAGCCATTCGAAATAGGAGACGGTCACGCCGCCGGCGTTCAGGTACATGTCGGGGATGACGAGCACGCCCTTCTTCCGGAGGACCGCGTCGGCGTCGGCCGTGATCGGGCCGTTCGCCGCTTCGGCCACGATCTTCGCCTTGACCTTCGCCGCGTTCGCGGTCGTGATGACGTTCTCGAGCGCGGCCGGGACGAGGATGTCGCAGTCGAGGAGCAGCGCGTCCTCGCTCGTCGCCAGGCTCCGGGAGCCCGGAAAACCGGTGATCTTCCTGGTTTCCGTCCGGTGCACGACGACGGCGTCCACGTCCAGCCCCTTCGGGTTCGCGATGGCCCCCTCCCACTCGGCGAGGCCGACCAGAACGGCGCCCGCATCCTGGAGGAACTTCGCCGCGTGGTAGCCCACGTTGCCGAGGCCCTGAATCACGACGCGCTTTCCCGCGAGACCCGTGGGAAGCCCGATCCGTTTCATCAGCGCCAGATCGTTCACGCACTCCCGGATGCCGAAGAAGACGCCCCGCCCCGTCGCCTCTTTCCGGCCCCGGATCCCCCCGAGCCAGACGGGTTTTCCCGTCACGCAGCCGGCCGCGTCGATGTCGCCGGCGTGGAACTGGCCGTACGTGTCGGCGATCCACGACATCTCCCGCGGGCCGGAGCCGTAATCGGGCGCCGGAACGTCTACCCCGGGGCCGATGAAGTTCTTCTTGACCAGCTCCGCCGTGTAGCGCCGCGTGATCCGCTCCAGCTGCTCCGCCGAGGTCTTCCGCGGGTCGACCCGGATCCCGCCCTTGGCCCCGCCGAAGGGGAGGTCGACGATGGCGCACTTGAAGGTCATCAGGGCAGCCAGCGCGAGAACCTCATCCTCGTTGACCTCGGGGGAATAGCGGATTCCGCCCTTCACCGGCAGCTTGTGGTGGCTGTGCTCGGCCCGCCAGGCCTCGATCACCTGATAGCCTTTTCCATCCTCGCTGCGGACGGGAAAGTGGAACTTGTAGATCGCGTTGCAGACGCGGATCTGGTCGAGGAGCCCCTGCGGATAGTCGAGAAAGGCCGCCGCGGCGGCGAAATTGCGGTCGACGGTGGCGAGGAAACTCTGTGCTGTCGTCATCCATCCCCCCTGACGAAGTCTAGACGACACCCCGGCGGCGGCGAACCGGGCGAGGGGGGAAGGTGCCTTTTCGGGGGAACGGCTTTTCTATCACACCTCTACGGGCCCGAAAAATGATGCAGGTGATGGCGTGAGCCGGAGCGGCGGGGGGACATAGTCTCCGCCCGGCCCAATGAATCGGCTTCACGCTGACTTCACGCCGCGCGCCCAGATTCCTGCCGTGCCGCGGTGTTCAATCTCGATCGGAGGAAAGGATGTGCACATGATCAGACTGCGTCGTCTCCTGCCGCTCGCCGCATGCGTGGCGGCCTCGCTCTTCCTGGCTCTGCCCGCGTGCGGGCAGGAGACCACCAGCGATCTCATGGGGCTCGTGGCCCTCAAATCGGACAAGAGCCCTCTTCCCGGCGCCACGGTGGATGCCGTTCACGTCCCGACCGGCACCCGATACACCGCCGTGACGAGAGCCAACGGACGCTTTGCCATGCTCAATCTCCGCCCGGGCGGGCCCTATACGGTGACCGCGAAGCTCAGCGGCTTCAAGACCGAGACCCAGAAGAACATCCTCATCGCCCTCGGTGAACAGCGCGAACTGGGCTTCGAGCTGGAGGTCGTGGCCGTGAGGGAGAGTGTCAGCGTGACGGCCGAAGAAGAGCCGCTGATCAGCCCGAACCGGATGGGCTCCGAACAGGCGATTACGGCAGGGGAGATCAAGTCGCTGCCGACCATTCGCCGGCAGTTCCAGGACTTCGCCCGGACGAACCCCTACGTCAACGTGGCGGCGAACGACACGACGCAGACCAACATCTCCTTTTCGGGAAAGAACAACCGGTACAACTCGGTACAGATCGACGGTGCCGTCAACAACGACATCTTCGGGCTCTCCACGACCGGCACCCCGGGCGGGCAGACGGACACGCAGCCCATCTCGCTGGAAACCATCCAGGAGCTCCAGGTCGCCGTCTCCCCTTACGACATCAAGCAGGGGGGGTTCACCGGCGGCGCCATCAACATGATCACGCGGAGCGGGTCGAACGACTTCCACGGGTCCGGCTACGGCTTCACGCGGAACCAGGGTTACGTCGGCAGCTACGTTCCCCAGGCCCACGGGGACGCGCTCTACAAGCCGATCGCGACCTTCAACCAGGAACAGTACGGCGGCAGCCTGGGCGGGCCGATCCTGAGGGACAAGCTGTTCTTCTTCGTCGCCGGAGAGGGGAACAAGCTCTCGGCTCCGACCAACGGGTCCGCCAACGGTACGACGGTCAACACCTACAAGAATCCGGCGCAGGCCGCCGCGTTCCAGCAGGTCCTGATCAACAAGTACGGCTACAACCCGGGCGGGCTCGGGGACTACAACCTTCCGGTGAACAGCACCCTGCTGTTCGGCCGGCTCGACTTCAACGTCACGGACTCCACCCAGGCGACGTTCCGGTACAACTACGTCGACGCCCTGAGCGGCATCGCCAGTCAACGAAACTTCAACGCGTACTCCTTCGAGACGAACGGGTACACGATCACCGACAAGACGAACTCGGGGGTGCTCCAGGTCAACAGCGTCTTCGCCGCCGATTCGTTCAACCAGGGCCGCGTCGGCTACCAGACGGTCCGGGACGCCCGCGCGGTGCCCGTCGCCTTCCCGTCGGTGTACGTCTGCACGTCGCCCAACACGTTCTGTACCGGGAGCAACACCTTCGATCTGGCCGCCGGGACCGAACGCTCCTCCGGAGCCAACTCGCTCAACCAGGACATCCTCGAAGTCACCGACGACTACACGATGATCAAGGGGAACCACACGATCACGATCGGAACTCACAACGAGTTCTTCAAGTTCTCGAACGTCTTCTTCCAGGACGTTTACGGAACGTACTTCTTCAACAGCGTCGCCGACCTCGAGGCCGGGAACGCCGCGCGGTACCAGGTCCAGTTCGCCAACGGGTCGGACCCGCGCGCGCCGGCCAAGTTCAGCGCCCAGCAGTGGGGCCTCTACGCGGGCGACCAGTGGAAGATCAGCAATACTCTCAATGTGAACCTCGGCCTCCGGTTCGATCTCCCGCGGCTCCCCGACAGTCCGGATTACAGCCCGCTCATCTACAGCACCTTCGGCGTCGACACGAGCGACATGCCGAGCAACATGCTGATGATCTCGCCCCGCCTCGGGTTCAACTGGGCTCCGGACGCCTCCGGCAAGGACCAGGTGCGCGGCGGGGTCGGCGTCTTCGCCGGCCGCACCCCGTTCGTCTGGATTTCCAACAACTACTCGAACACCGGCCTTTTCCTCACGAACCTGAGCGCGAGCAACGTCACCTTCAACCCGGACCCCAACAACCCGCCGAAGAACTTCCCTCCGGGAACGGCCGCGATCACGGTCAACGGGATCGATCCCGGTTTCAAGTTCCCGAGGATCCTCCGCTCCACGCTGGGGTACGACCGCGAGCTGCCCTGGGGCATCCAGGGGACCGTCGAGTTCATGTTCACCAAGACGCTCGAGGACATCTTCTACTACAACATCAACAAGGTCGCGACCGGGAACACCACGTTCTACGGCGCGCCCATCTACAAGAACTACAGTCCCGCGTTCAATCACATGCTCTACCTGTCCAACACCACCCGGGGCGAGCAGCAGGACCTCGTCGTCCACCTGGAGAAGCGCTTCCCCTTCGGCCTCTACCTCTCCGGGGCGTACGCCTACATGAACTCCAAGGCCGGATTCGAAGGGACGTCCAGCGTGGCGCTGTCCAACTGGCAGTTCCAGACGACGAACGGTGACATCTACACCCAGCAGCTCACCCGTTCCTTCTTCGAGGTGCCGGATCGCTTCACGGTCGTCGGGACGCAGGCTTTCCGGACCGGACCCGTGAGCCACAACGTCGGACTGGTCTTCACGGCCCAGTCGGGGCAGCCCTACTCGATCCTGATGGGCGGGGACCCGAACGGCGACGGGGCGTCGGGAAACGACCTCATCTTCGTCCCCCAGAACTACAGCGACATCGTCTGGAAGGGGGCGGGGGCTCCGACCGAAGCCCAGTGGAACACCTTCCTGGCGACGACGGGCCTCGAGAAGTACCGCGGGCAGGTCCAGCCGCGCAACGCGCTCGATGCTCCCTGGATCCATACCCTCGACTTTCACTACGACGTGACCCTGCCGATCACGGTGGTGCAGGTGCAGCTCTCGTTCGAGATCCTGAACCTGATCAACCTGATCGACCACAACAAGGGACTCCTCCGTTACGTCCAGAACCAGACGTACAC
>DATIWM010000326.1:0-3662 GCA_035519355.1 Thermoanaerobaculia bacterium
GCCTCGTGAAGCTGCTCGACTTCGGCCTGGCGAAGTCCTCGCCCCTCGCCGCCTCGGGAACGGCCGCGGCGGTGTCCACGGCCTCGCTCGAAACCGCCCCCGGCGCGTTCCTCGGGACGGTCGGCTACACCTCTCCCGAGCAGGTCGCGGGGGAGCCCGCGGACTTCCGGTCGGACCAGTTCTCATTCGGGACGATCCTCTGCGAGCTCCTGACCGGAGAGCGGGCGTGGAAAAAGGCCACGTCCGCCGAGACGCTCGTCGCGATCCTCCGGGAGGAGCCCCCCGCGCTCACTTCCGTGGAAGCCGGCCTCCCCGCGCCCCTCAAGCGGATCGTGGAGCGGTGCCTCGCGAAGGATCCGGCCGGCCGCTTCGCCTCGACCCGCGACCTCGCGGGAGACCTCCGATACCTCCTCGAACACGCCGACGAGCTCCCCGCCGCGCCAGGCCCGCCGCCGGCCCTCCACGCTCCCGCGCGCACCGCGGATCGCCGCACCCGGTTCCTGCTCGCAGCCACGGCCCTCACGGCCCTCATCGTCGTCGCCGCTTTCGTGGCGGTCGTCCTCGCCCGCTCGCGGCCGGGAGCGCGCGCCGTGGAGTCCGTCGCCGTCCTGCCATTCGAGAACGGGACGAAGGAGCCTTCGAACGACTACCTCAGCGACGGCCTGACGGAAGGCCTCATCGACAGGCTGTCTCGCCTCGCGGAGCTCCGGGTGATGGCGCGCGCCACGGTCTTCCGGTTCCGGAACGCCCGCGACCCGCAGGAGGCCGGCCGGACGCTCGTCGTCGGGGCCGTCGTCACCGGCACCGTCTGGCGGCGTGGCGATCGGCTGGTCGTCTCTGCCGAGGCCATCGATGTCAAGACGGGCGCGCGACTCTGGGGAAACCGGTACGACCGGCCCTTCGCCGACCTCGTCCGCGTGGAGGCCGAGATCGCGACGGACGTGTCGGGAGGGCTTCGCCTGCGGCTCCCGGAACCGGAGAAGCGCCTTCTGGCGCGGCGGGGAACCGAAGACTCCGAGGCCTTCGACCTCTTCATGAGGGGCCGCCACGCGTCTCTCGAGGAGACGGAGGAGGGCTACCGCAAAGCGATCCGCTTCTTCCTCGCGGCCGCGAAGAAGGACCCCGGGTTCGCCGAAGCCCATCTCTACGCCGGCGCCGAGTGGGGCCACATCGTCACGGAAGGGTACGACCGGCCGGCGGAAGGCTGGGCCCGGTCGGACGAGGGGGCCCGGCGGGCCCTCGAGCTCGACCCGGATCTCTCCGATGCGCGCTCGGCCCTCGCCATCCGGCGCGCCTTTTTCGACTGGGACTTCGACGGGGCGGAGCGCGAGTTCCGCGAGCTCTTCGCCGGGCCGCGGCCCCCCGTCTGGGGTTCGCGGGCGTTCGCTCTTCTCCTCTGGGCGCGGGGCAAGACCGGTGAGGCGATCGCCGTTACGGACCGGGCGCGCCTCCTCGACCCGGGGAACGTCGCCGACACGATGGCGGCGGCCGATTACCGCGCGCAGGTGGGCCAGCCCGGGGAGGCCGTCGGCCTCTACCGCGCGGCGATCGAGGCCGAGCCCGAGGACCCGAGAGGCTACTTCGGCCTCGCGGCGATCCTCCGCGGGCGGGGGGACGCGGCGGGCGCGATCGAGTACCTCCGGAAGGCCTACGAGCGCTCGGGCGAGACCGAGGGCGTCTCTGCCCTCGTGGGGGCCCGGACGCCGGAGGATTACGACGCCGCGCAGCTCAAGGTGGCGAAGGCGCGGCTCGCGGAGCTGACGGCGCTCGCGCGGGAACGTTACGTCTCGCCGCTCGAGCTCGCGAGGCTCGCGGCGATGGCGGGAGAGAGCGATCGCGCCGTCACGAGCCTCGAGGCTGCGCTCGCCGAACGATCGCCCGGACTGATCTTCCTGAACGTCGACCGCGCGTGGGACGGGATCCGTGGGGACCCCCGCTTCGCGTCCGTCCGCCGGCGGGTCGGCCTCTGAGGCGCCGTGGTACTCTGATCATAGGAGCATGAGCCTATGAGTCATCGCCTCCAGGTCCTCATCCCCGAGCAGCTCGACCGCCGGATTGCGAAAGCGGCCTCGCGCCGCCGCCTCTCGAAGGGTGCGTGGGTCCGCCGCACCCTCGAGAAGGCACTCGGGGATGCCGGCGGGACCGAGGATCCGCTTCGGAAGCTCGGCTCGCTCGGGGCGCCGACCGGCGAGATTCGGAAGATGCTGGCCGAGATCGAGGCCGGCCGGAAGTGACCGTCTTCATCGACTCCAACATTCCGATGTACGTCGCAGGCCGCGAACACCCCCACCGGGAGCCGGCCCGGCGTTTCCTCGAGAAGGTCCGCGCGGGCGAGGTGGAAGGCGTCACGAGCACGGAGGTGCTCCAGGAGATCCTCTACCGGTACGCGGCGCTCCGGCGTCTGGACCTGGCGGGGTCGGTCTACGACCTCTTCGTCCAGATCTGTCCCGTCGTTCTCCCCGTGACGCTGGCGGACACCGACCGCGCCCGGGACCTCCTTCCGACGCTTCGCGGGGCGAGCGCCCGGGACGCGATCCACGCCGCCGTCATGCTCAACAACGGAATCCAGGAGATCGCGACGTTCGATAAAGGCTTCGACCACGTGCCGGCCGTCGAGCGCATGCGTCTGGCTTGACCCCGGGGACGGGCGGACGACGCCATCGTCCACGCGGCTCGGGCCGACGGCGCTCGCCCTGGAGCGCGACGTCTCGCCGATGAATCAGCGGTTGAGCCGGCCGACCTTCAGGGCGCCGTCTCCGCGTCACTTCCCGCCTCCGAAGTACCAGGTCACGCCGATGGTGTAGGCCTGCCCGTCGTGTGTATCGGTTCCCCAGACATACTTGACGAACGAGGCGAAGACGTCGAACGAATCGAAGGAATACGAGAGTCCGCCTCCGGCCTGCCAGAAGTTGTTGCGAAAGAGCCGCTGGGTCTCCTGGCGACGCTCGGGGGTGTCCAGGATGATGAACTCCCCGGGCGGGTAGAAGGGATCGCCGCTCGGGGAGCCGCGCCTCAGGCCTCCGTGCGTGAACTGATAGGCGCCGTTCGCGTAGAGAAAGAGCCGGCGCGTCGCGTTGTACCCGATCTGGATTCCGCCGTTGCTCCGGTCGTTCGGAATGTCGAGGAACCTCTCGACGAAGGAGTAGAAGTAGGCGGCCTCGAGGACGGCCCTGGGCAGGAGGCCCACGAGCCGCCAGCCGGCGGCAAGTCCCACCGCGAACTCCTGGCGATTGAAGCCCGGGACGGCCTGGCCCCGGTACTCGTAGTCGTGGCTGGGCTGGACATACCGGACCTGCGGCGTGACGGCCCAGGAACCCTCCCCGAACCGGTAGCCGGCGGCGAGCCTGAAGTCCTGGAACGCCGAGTTCCAGCAGTGGCACTCGTCCCATGGATAGTACGGAGGCGTCGGCGGCGGCCCGTCCTTGTACCTCGCGAAGACGTAGGGAAGGCCCAGGGAGACGACAAACCGGTCCGTGATGCCGTAGCTCGCCTCGAGGAGCACCGTAGCCGTCTCCATCTGCCCGGTCGCTGCCCGCGTGCCGTCGGTGAACCGGCGGCCGGTGTCGTCGTAGTACTGGAAGAGCAGGGTGACGCCGCCGACTCCCTGGGGCGGCGTGAAGGCCTGGGCGGCGACCTGCGCCGGGATCGAGGCCAGAGGGCCC
>DATIWM010000327.1:0-32431 GCA_035519355.1 Thermoanaerobaculia bacterium
GCGACGGCGGCCGGGCTGCACCCCTTCTGCTACGGCCACGCCGCCGACGGAAACCTCCACGTCCGGCTGCTTCGCGAGGGGCGCGAGGAAGCGGAATCGAGGAGGATCGAGGAGGCGGTGACGGCCATCTACGCCGAGGCCGTCCGTCTCGGCGGGACGATCACGGCCGAGCACGGCGTCGGTCTCATCCTGAGAGAGCTGCTGCCGCTCCGGCGCGACGCGCCCTTCCTCTCCGCCATGCGCGCGATCAAGCAGGCCCTCGACCCGAACGGGATCCTGAACCCGGGGAAGGTCCTGCCGGGTTGATTCGCTAGACTTCCGCGAATGCCGCATGCCGGTTTCGAGCCGGTCATCGGGCTGGAGGTCCACTGCCAGCTCCGGACGAAGTCCAAGGCGTTCTGCCGCTGCCCGGTGACCTTCGGCGCGCCGCCGAACTCGGCCGTCTGCCCGGTCTGCCTCGGCTATCCCGGCGTCCTCCCGGTCCTGAACCGCGAGATGGTGACGCTCGCGATGCGCGTCGTCCTCGCCACGCACGGCACGGTGCAGGCGCGCTCCGTGTTCGCACGGAAGAACTACTTCTACCCCGACCTCCCGAAGGGGTACCAGATCTCGCAGTACGACCGCCCCCTGGCGACCGGGGGCGGCCTCCCGATCCGTTCCGGCGAGGGGACGAGGCTCGTGCGGCTCCACCGGATCCACCTCGAGGAGGACGCGGGCAAGTCGATGCACGAGTTCCCGTGGGACGACCTCCCCTCTTCGGTTTCGCTCGTCGACCTGAACCGGGCGGGGACGCCGCTCGTCGAGATCGTCACGGAGCCCGACCTCGCGTCGGCGGAGGAGGCCTACGAATTCCTCGTGAAGCTCCGCCGGCTCGTCCGGTGGGTCGACGCCTCGGACGGGAACATGGAGGAAGGGTCGCTCCGGTGCGATGCGAATGTCTCCCTCCGCCCGGCCGGGGAGACGGCCCTCGGGACCAAGGTCGAGATCAAGAACCTGAACTCCATCGCCCACGTCAAGAAGGCGCTGGAGCACGAGATCGGACGGCAGCGGGCGCTCCTCTCCTCGGGCGGGTCGGTGGTCCAGGAAACCCGCCTCTGGGACGGAGGGGCGGGGACGACGAAGCCGATGCGTTCGAAGGAAGAGGCGATGGACTACCGCTACTTCCCCGATCCCGACCTCGGGACGCTCGTCGTCGACGACGCGTGGCGGGCCGCCGTCGAGAAGGGTCTGCCCGAGCTTCCCGAAGAGAGGGCGGCGCGGCTCGTGGCCTCCCTCGGCCTGCCGCCTTCGGACGCGGATCTCGTCTGCCTCTCGCGGCCGCTGGCCGACTGGTACGAGGAGGCCGTGGCGTCGCATCCGGCGAACCCGAAGGGTCTCGCCAACTGGCTCCTGTCGGATCTCCTCGGGAGGATGGCGGACGCCGACAAGCAGGCCGGGCGCGTCCCGATCGCCCCGGCCGCTCTCGCGGGCCTCGTGGCCCGGATCGACGACGGGACGATCTCGGGGAAGATCGCCAAGGAGCTTCTCCCCGACCTGATCTCGACCGGGCGGGCGCCCGACGATCTGATCCGCGGGAAGGGGCTCGTTCAGATCGTCGACGAGGGGCCGATCCTCGAGGCAGTGCGGAAGGTCCTCGCGGACAACCCGTCCCAGGTGGCCACGTACCGGGGCGGAAAGGCGGCGACCTTCGGGTGGTTCGTCGGCCAGGTCCTGAAGGCGACCGGAGGCAAGGCGAGCCCCCCCGTGGTCAACAGGCTTCTCCGGGCGGAGCTGGAAAAGGCCCCTTGATCGAGTTCTACCGCGTCACGAAGGAATACCACGGCCGGCGCGTCCTCCGGGACGTCTCCTTCCAGGTGCGGAAAGGGGAGTTTCTCTTCCTGACGGGCCCGTCGGGCGCCGGGAAGACGACGCTCCTGAAACTCATCTACCGCGCCGAGCGGCCGACCGACGGCCAGCTGATCGTGAACGGCATGAACGTCTCGGCGATGCGCCTCTCGCGCGTCCCTTCGCTCCGGCGGTCGATGGGCGTCGTCTTCCAGGACTACAAGCTGCTCCCGTCGCGGACGGTGCTGGAGAACGTCACGTACGTCCTCAAGTACCTCGGCGAAGCGCCGTCGGAGCGCCGCCGCCGCGCCTACCAGGTCCTCCGGATGCTGGAACTCCATCACCGGATGAGCGCCTACCCCGAGGAGCTGTCGGGCGGCGAGCAGCAGCGGGTCGCCCTGGCCCGCGCCCTCGTGAACGACCCGAGCCTCCTGATCGCCGACGAGCCGACGGGCAACCTCGACCACCGCCTCGCCCTCGAGGTGATGAAGCTCTTCGCCGACGTGAACGTCCGCGGCACGACCGTTCTCGTCGCCACGCACGACCAGGACCTGATCCGGCGGGCCGGCCGGCGCTGCCTGACTCTGGAGAGAGGTCAACTCCTCGAGGGGCTCTCGGAGGGGAGCGCGTGAGGGCCGGCGTCGCCCTCGCCACGCTCCTGGACGAGGCCGTCTCCGGACTCGTCCGCGCCCGCCGGATGACGGTCATCTCGGTCCTCGTCATCGCGGTCTCGCTCCTCCTCGTGGGCACCTTCCTCCTCGCCGCGGAGAACCTGCGCGGCCTTTCGGAAACCGTCCGGGGCGAGACGGCCGTGACGGTGTTCCTCCGTCCGGGGGCGACGGACGCCGACCGCGCGGAGATCTCCCGGATCGCCCGCGACTCCCGCCTCGCGGCCCGAGTGACGCACGTGACGCCCGACGAGGCGCGGGCGCGGTTCTCCGCCTGGTTCCGGTCGCTCGCCGCAGCGGCGGCGTCGCTCCCGACGAACCCGTTCCCCGAGTCCCTCGAGATCGTCCTGGCGCCGGACGCGGCGGCCTCGGCGGCCCTCCCGGGGCTCCTCGCCAACCTCGCCGGGCACCGGGCGGCCGAGGAGGTGCAGTTCGACGTGGAATGGGTCCGGAGGCTCCGGGGCGCCGTCGGCGTGGCCCGCGCGGCCGGCGGGGCCCTCGCGGTCGTCCTCGTGCTCGGCGCGGCGTTCACGATCGCCAACGTCGTCCGGCTGACGATCCTCCTGCACCGCGAAGAGATCGACATCCTCCGCCTCGTCGGAGCGCCGGAGTTCCTGATCCGGGGACCCTTCGTCGTGGGAGGGCTGCTGCAGGGGCTGCTCGGCGGCCTCATCGCCCTCGGGCTCCTCGGCGGGGCCTACCGCGCCCTCCTCTTCTGGGGCGGGCGCGCCCCGGAGAATCTCGTGGCGCTCCTGGGTATCCGCTTCCTGCCGCCGGTCTCCGCGGCGCTCCTCGTCGGCGGGGGCGTCGCCGCCGGGCTCCTCGGCGGGCTGATCGCCGTCCGCCGCCGGAACGTGGGCTGAGGACCGGTCAGGCCTTCGGGGCCTCCGCCACGGCCGCTTCGGGATTTTCCTTCGGCTCGGGGTCGGGCGTCCGGTCACCCAGAAGGGCGGCCCACGGGGCGAAGCGGTCGAACCGCTCGCCGACGACCTTGGCCGTCGCCGTGAGAGGAACGGCCAGGATGGCCCCGGGAACGCCCCACAGGATTCCCCAGAAGAGAAAGGCCACGAGGACGGCGAGCGGGTGCAGCTTCACCCGGCTGCCGACGATGAAGGGCGTCAGGACGTTTCCCTCGAGGAACTGGACGCACGAGTAGAAGATGAGGACCTTCAGCGGCAGGGTGCCGTCGCTTCCGGCGAGAAAGGCGACGGCCAGCGCGGGCGTCGTCGAGACGATGACGCCGACGTAGGGGATGAGGACGCAGAGGCCGGCCAGCGGGCCGAGAACGTAGGCGTAAGGGACGCGCAGGACGAGGAGGCCGGCCGTCGTGATGCAGGCGGTGATCAGAACGACGAACAGCTCGCCGAGGACGTAGCCGCCGAGGACGCGGGCGACCCCTTCGGCGAATTCCGAGGCCGCACGGCCCCCCTTGAGGCGGAGGATGCGCGTGATGGCTCCTCCGTACTTCTCGCGGTCCTTCAGCATGAAGAAGGAGAGCATCGGAACGGCCGCGGCGTAGAGCACGAGCGCGAAGAGGGTCCGGACCTGCAGGGCCACCTTCGAGACCGACTCGAGGGCGCCCTGCTCCACCTTCACGGAGCGGACCGACCGGTCGACCTCCGGGAGAAGAAGCCGGGTCCGCTCCTCGAGCTGGGCGAAGAGGCCCTGCATCCGGGACGTCAGGTCCCGGATCTTGGTCTGGTATGCGGGGAGGTTCCCGACGAAGGCCTGGATCTGCTCGAGCGCGTTGACGATGAAGAACGTGACGAGGGCCGCGAGGATCAGGAGGACGAGGAGGACCGCGAGAGCCCGGGGAACCCGGATCCGCTCGAGCAGGACGACGAAGGGCTGCAGGGCGAGGGACAGGAACAGGGCGAAGAAGAAGGTGACGAAGAGGATCTTCCCGGCCCAGAGGAGGCCGACGACCGCCGCGGTCGCGAGGACGCCGAGAGCGCGCGAGCGGAAGACGGCCGGCAGCCCGGGAGAAGGCCCGGACGAGAAGGTCCCGGTCGAGAAGAAGCCGCTGTCCACGCCGCCCCGGCAGTTTACCGCCGCGGGGCGGCGGCTCAGTTCACGGGAAGGTGACGGTGACGACCGCGCGGCGGTTTCGAGTCGCGTCGGCGGCGTCGCCGTCGCCCCGCGCCTCCACCGAGATCCGCCCGGCGTCGATGCCGTGCCGCTTCACGAGGTAGTCCTTGGCGGCCTCGGCGCGGGTCCTCCCGAGAGCCATCCGGTCCCCCTTCTCCTTGGGGTCGGTCCAGCCCGAGATCGTGCAGGTCGCCGAGAGGTTGTTCTTCAGCCGGAGCGCGACGCCGTCCAGGATGGCCTTCGCGATGTTGGTCAGGCGGCTCTTTCCGGCGTCGAAGAGAACCTCGTCGGTCGTCGTCGTGACCGGCTTCGGGGCCGGAGGGGCGGCCGGCTCGGCCGCGACGGGAGCCGGAGCCGGCGCAGGGGCCGGGGGCGGCGGAGGCGGAACCGGCTCCGTCGCCGGAGCCTCGCGCGGGGCGGGCGCGGCGACGGGGCGTGCGGCCGAGGCGGGCTGCGGGGTCCAGGAGATCTGGATGACGCCGCCCAGCGGGAGCGGGTCGCTCCCGTACTTCCACTCGTCGATGTTGATCCGGAGGGCGCCGGTGGCCCAGAGGCCGGAGTCCTTCCCGAGACCCACCCGGCCGCCGAGCAGGGCCTCCGAGTAGGCCTTCGGATTCGACTGCCCGCCGTAGAAGAAGTTCCGGTTGATCTCGAAGATCCCGTTCAGGACTCCCTCGATGAACCGGAGGTTCGCGCCGGCGCGCCAGGTCCACTGGTTCGGAACGGCCGCGCCGACCGTGGTCGTGCCGTAGTAGGCGTCCGGCGTTCCGTAGTCGCTGTTGACGTAGTACGTCGTCGAGAGCGTGAACCACTCGTAGTTGAAGGAGAGACCGAAGTCCCAGTCGGTCCGCCCCGTGGAGAACGAATCGGGTTCGCTGACGCCTCCCCCGGTGGGAAAGGCGACCCCGAGGATCGCCGCGACCTTGACCGGGTCGCGCCGGTTCAGGACCCACTTCATGCCGACCCGGATCTTGTCCGTCTCGGTCGTGTCGAACCCGCCGATCCGGTCGCGGCCGTTGATGTTTCCGGCCCAGGCCCAGTCGTTCGCCTTGTACTTCAGCGCTCCGAAGTTGAGGAAGGCCTCCAGGCCGGGAGACAGCCCGTAGCCCAACGTGACGCCGAACCGGCCGAGGTTGTAGCGCAGCGGGTCGTCGGGGAGCGGCGGGGCGGTGAGCGAGGGCCCCGCCATCAGCGCCGACAGGCTCCCGCTGAGCGCGAAGGAGAATCGGCCCACCGGCACCGTCTCGGCGTTCGGCGACTCGATCAGTCCGGTGGCGCCGGAGAGCGTCGGAGCCGTCTGGGCCAGAGCGCCCGTCGTCAGGAAGAGGCACGCCACCGCCGCGAGGAGGAATCCGATCCGCGTCCGTCGCATGGGGTCTCCTTTTGACCCGCCGGTGCCGGGGACACTCCACGGTTGCCGGCGTGAAAAGCGCTTCCTTGTACGCAACGGGAAAAGCCGATGGAGTTTAACGCCCCCCGGCCCGACTCAGCAAACGGAAAGCTTTACGGGGTGCATTCGAGAGGGGAGGGGCCCCGGACCGCCGCGGAGGGGGATTCCCCAAACGGAGGGGGTCCGGGGGAACCGACATCTGTCGGTTCCGCCCGGTTCACAACCGGAGGGGGGTTCCGGGGGAACCGACATGTGTCGGTTCCGCCCGGTTCATAACAGCGGCGCCATCCGGTCGTGGAACGTCCGGGCCGTCTCGGGGCCGCGCCGTCGCGTGAGAAATCCTTCGAGCGACCGGACGAGTTCCCGTACCGCGTCGAGGCTCCGGCCGCGGTCGATGTCGGCGAGCGCCCCGCGGTAGAGCCGGTCGATCTCCGTCTCTCCCGGCGCGGCACCGAAGGACTCGGCCTCCTGTTTCACCTTCGTGCAGAGAACCTGGAGGCTGCGCCGCTCGTCGCCCCTCGAGATCTCCTTGAAGACGCCGGTGTGCGTCGTGACGTTCGGGATGCCGGCCAGCGGCGGGCCCGGGGGGAGGACGGTCGGCCGCGGCGGCGGGACGGGAGCCGCCGGCTTCACGACCTCGACGAGGGCCGCCGTGACGAGGCCGAAGAGCGTCTTGGCGACGTCGAAGGAGGATTTCTTCAGCCCGCGCGCGATCTCGTCGATGGTCGCGCGGCCGTCGCACCGCGTGATGACGACCCATTCCTGGGGCGTCAGGGTGATCGGACCGGCCAGCCGCTCGGAGGCGACGAGGCGCGGCACGGCGTCGGTGGAGGGGATTTTCCGGGAAAGGATCTTCCACTCGTCGCTCCGGCGCGCGGCCTCCATCAGGAGGTTCGTGTTGGAACGGGAGATGGTCTGCCGCTCGCTCTCCACCCCGGGGGAGAACTGGAAGGAGCCCCCCGTCCAGAGGGCGAGCGCGTAGATCGCATCCTCCCCTTCGACGTCGCCGATGCGGGCGTGCGTGATCTGTCCATTCAGGAGGTAGACGAGACCCTGCTCGGACGCGCGCGTCAGCGAGAACATTCCCGTCTTCCCCGAC
Organism: Thermoanaerobaculia bacterium; assembly: GCA_035519355.1. GTDB lineage: Bacteria > Acidobacteriota > Thermoanaerobaculia > UBA5066 > UBA5066 > DAOMFB01. The sequence continues at coordinate 7,070 of DATIWM010000327.1, forward strand.
ACGGACACGAGCTGCACGATGTCGGAGAGGGGCAGGTCGCTCAAGGAGCCCTGGAAGGACATGAATCAGTTCGCACGATAGCAGCGAGGGGAATCGGGCTCAACCTCCCGGGCGCCTTTTCCAGCCGGCGCCGCCCGGACCGGCGGGGCGCGCCGGCGCGGCGCGGACGGCCCGGGGTGCCGCGACGAAGCCGTGGGCCAGGGCGGCCGCGGCCGCATCGGCCGCGTCGAGCGGCAACCGGCGGCCGAGAAGGGACGCAATCATCCGCCGGACCTGTTCCTTCTCGGCCGCGCCCGTCCCGGTCACCGCCCGCTTCACCTCGGCCGGCGTGATCTCGGCAGCGGCGACTCCCGCCTCCGCGAGCGTCACGAGGAGGACGCCGCGCGCCTCGCCGAGCGTAATCAGACTCTGCGCGTTCGTGCCGGCGAAGACGCGCTCGACCGCGGCAGCGTCCGGTTTCGTCCTCCGGAGGACCTCCGCGAGGGCTTCGCGAAGCCAGAGGAGGCGGCGTGGAAACGGGAGCGAGGCGGGCGGGCGGAGGACGCCGGCGTCCTCGAGACGGATGGACGTGCCAAAGGCCACGAGCGCCCAACCCCTCGCGCGGCTGCCGGGATCGACGCCGAGGATCCTCACGCGGTCAGGTACTTGTCCTCGATGTCGCCATTCGACCAGACTTTCTGGACGTCGTCGTGCTCCTCGACCAGCTCGAGGAGCTTCAGGAGGGCGGGGCCCTTGTCGGCGACGGCGATCGTGCTCTGCGGGACCATCTGCATCTCGGCGGTCTGGACGGGAATCCCCTTTTCCTCGATCTTCGCCTTCACGTCTTCGAACGAGGCCGGGTCGGTGTAGATCTCGAAGAGATCCGCGTCCTCCGACTTGAGGTCCTCGGCGCCGCACTCCAGGGCGAGCTCCATGAGCGTGTCCTCCTTCGTGGCGCTCTTTTCGACGGCGAGGTAGCCCTTCTTGTGGAACTGGAACGCGACGGAGCCCGTCGAGCCCATGTTCCCGCCATACTTCGTCAGGAGATGGCGGATCTCCGACGTCGTCCGGTTCTTGTTGTCGGTCATCGCTTCGATCAGGAGGGCCGCGCCGCCGGGACCGTATCCCTCGTAGATGACCTCCTCGTAGGTGACGCCTTCCAGTTCACCCGTGCCGCGTTTGATCGCTTTCTCGATGTTGTCCGCCGGCATGGAGGCCTTCTTGGCGGCCTGCACGGCGGAGCGGAGCCGGGGGTTCGACTCGATCACGCCGCCGCCGACCTTGGCGGCCATCGTGATTTCCTTGATCAGCTTGGTGAAGAGGCGGCCGCGCTTGGCGTCGGCGGCGCCCTTCTTGTGCTTGATCGTGCTCCATTTGCTGTGTCCGGACATCCCTCACCTCGGACTCGAGTCTGCCCGGAAAGCTCGCGGGCCCCGTCAGGGGGGCGGAATACTACCAGCTTCGACTGCGGGAACGGCGGTCAGAACGGCGCTCGGCCCGGCCGCGGAGAGCCGGACGACGAGCCGCGTCCCGGCCGGGAGCGGGGCCGGGAGGGTGGCCTCGAGATAGTGGTCGGTCAGGGCGAGGCCGCCCCGGAGGACGACGGCGTCGGCCACCGAGCCCGAGGCGGCCCGACGGAAGCCGCGCGCCTTCTCCTCCCCGAGGTGCCGAAGCCGCGTCGCCCGCCGCGTCACGGTGGCGGCCGGAACGGGGTGGGACGCATGAAGCTCCGCCCCGCGCGTTCCGCGGCGCGGCGAGAAAGGGAAGACGTGGAGGCTCGCGAAGGGAAGCTCCTCGACGAGGCGGACGGTTTCCTCGAACTCGGCGTCCGTCTCGCCGGGGAAACCGGCGATCAGGTCCGTGGCGAGATGGAGGCGGGAGTTCGCCCCGGCGGCGCGGAGGGCCAGCCGGCGGAAACGCTCCGGCGTGATCCCCCGCCGCATCCTCCGGAGAACGGCGCCGGCCCCCGACTGAAGAGGCAGGTGGAGATGCGGGACGACGGTGCGGGAGGTCGCGACGAAGTCGACCAGCGCCTCGCCCGCCTCCATCGGCTCGAGGGAGGAGAGACGAAGGCGGCAGCCGGGCGAGTCGCTCTCGAGCGCCGACAGGAGACCGAGGAGGTCCGTTCCCCGTTCCTTGCCGAAGTTCGCCAGGTGGACGCCGGCGAGGACGACCTCGGCCACCCCGGCCTCGCCGAGCCGGCGGATCTCCCGCTCGACGAGAGACGCGTCGGCGCTCCGCTCCGCCCCGCGGAGCGACGGGACGATGCAGAACGCGCAGCGACGTTCACATCCGTCCTGGATCTTCAGGAACGCGCGGGTCCGCTCCGCGTCGGGAAACGTGGCGGCGAAGACGTCGGACGACCCACCCGCCGCGGCGGGGACGACCTTGCCGGGGAGAAGGCCGGCATCCCGCTCCTCGAGGAGGCGGGTCAACTCGGGGAGACGAGACGTTCCGACGACGAGGTCGACCTCGGGGAGTCGGGCGAGCGCCTCCGGGTCGCGCTCTCCGAGGCAGCCCGTGACGACGAGCATCGCGCGGGCGTTCTCTCGGCGAATGCGACGAAGGAAACGCCGCTGATCCCGCTCGGCGCGGTCGGTGACGGCGCATCCGTGGAGGACGACGACGTCGGCGTCTTCCGGAACGGGGCGCTCCGGGAGCGAGACGGCGGCGGCGAGCGCCTGCGCCTCGATCCGGCTCACTTTGCAGCCGAACGGCACGACCGCGATCCGGAGACGGCGGGAGCCGCAGCCGGAAGGTGACGTCGTCGCGTGCGTTGACACCGTTTCCCCGGGGACGATAATAGTTTGTTCGAGAATCAGTTGCGGGAAGGAGCGGGAGCGTCGTCTCTCGGCGGGGCATGAAGGTTCTCCTCATCGAATATGAGCCGAGGTACGTGGACCGCATCCGCGCCTTTCTCGCTGCCGGCCATCATGAGGTCGTCGTCGCCCGGGACGGCGACGAAGGACTCGACGCCTACCGCCGCTCGCGCCCGGACCTCGTCCTGATCTCCTCGGTCCTGCCGAAGCTCCGGACGCCGGACGTCATCAAGGCGATGCAGGCCCTCGGCGCGACGCCGCCGATCCTCCTGATGATGTCGGGATACAAGGGCCGCAACAAGCGGGCCGACGCCCAGCGCGTCGGTGCGACGAGCATTCTGGAGAAACCCTTCGGCGAAGAGGTCTTCCTCGCCGAGGTGGCGTCGGCCCTCGGGGAGGCGCCGTCGCTGGACCTCGTCGGGTCGACGACGACCCTTCCCGGCCGCGACGGGAGCGAGCCGCTCCTGTCGGCCGACGACATCTTCTCGGACATCGTCTCCGGCATCGAATCGACGCCGCCCCCGCCGGCGCCGTCTCCGTCCGGCACCGATCCCGGGCTCGCCCGGCGGGCGGGGAAATCGGCGGAGATCTCCGTCGACAAGACGCTCGCCGCGGCGCTCGGCCTCCCGTCCTCGAGGCTCGAGTCGAAACCCGACGCCCGGGCCGAGGCGAAGCCGCCGGAGCACCCCGAGGCGCCGAATCCCTTCGAGACGCTGAAAGTGAACCTCGCGGAATTCGCGGCGACGACGGCGATGCCCGCCGCCCGGCCGCCCGAGAAGCCGGCGGAAAGAACGAAGGTCAGTACCTCGGCGTCGGTGGACAAGCTCCTCCAGGACACGCTTTCGGGCTTGAACATCAAGCCCAGGAGCCTGGTCACGGGGACGACGGATCCGGGTCTTCCGGCCCCGGGTGCGCCCCCCGGCTCGCGGAGCGGCGCCGGGCCGGTGCCGCGGCCGCCCTCCTCGTCCGCGATCCCCGCGTCGTCCGCTCCGCGGCCGGCTCCCGTCGCACCGGCGCCGCAGCCTCTCGCACCGCCTCCGTCCGGCACGGTGGCGCGCGAGAGCGCGCCACGCGAGAGCGCGCCACGTCCGGAGGCGGCACCCCCGCCGGCGGAACCGGCTGCCGCACCGGCCCCCGGTCCGGCGCGCGCCGTGCGCCCGGCGTCCGGCCCGGGCGCCTTCGGTCGCTATCACCTGCTGGAGCGGATCGCCTCCGGAGGCATGGCCGACGTCTTCAAGGCGCGGATGACCGGCGAGGAGGGGTTCGAGAAGATCGTCGCGATCAAGCGGATCCTTCCGCACCTGGCCACGAACGAGGGCTTCATCACGATGTTCGTGGACGAGGCCAAGCTGGCGGCCCAGCTGACCCACAACAACATCATTCACATCTACGAACTCGGAAAAGTCGACGCCTGGCACTACATCGCCATGGAGTACGTCGACGGCAAGGACCTTCGCTCGATCCTGAAGATGGGGCGCGACCGCGCCTTCCCGCTGCCGGTCGAACTGGCGCTCTTCATCACGGCGCGGATCGCCAGCGCCCTCGACTACGCCCACCGGCGGATGGCGACTGACGGCCGGGAGCTGAATCTCGTCCACCGCGACGTCTCGCCGCCCAACATCCTCATCTCCTGGGAAGGGGACATCAAGCTCTGCGACTTCGGCGTAGCGAAGGCGGCGACGAAGGTCTCGACGACGATCTCCGGGGCGCTCAAGGGAAAGCTCCAGTACATGTCGCCCGAACAGGCGTGGGGCAAGAAGATCGACCGCCGGAGCGACATCTTCTCCCTCGGCGCCGTCCTGTTCGAGGCGCTGACCGGACGAAACCTGTTCGAGGGGGAGAACGACCTGTCGGTCCTCGAGAAGGTCCGCTCGGGGCAGGTCGCGACGCCGTCCTCCCTGAATCCCGAGGTCCCGCCCCGGATCGACCAGATCGTCCTGAAGGCGCTGGCGCGCGAGCCCCAGGACCGCTACCAGAACGCCTCGGACCTCGAGAAGGATCTCCTCTCGGTCCTCTACGCCTTCCAGCCGTCTCCGGGCCCTGCGGACCTCGCCATCTACCTCCACCGCCTGCTCGAGACCCCGCCGGCGGCGACGGACGACGACATCGAGGCGGCCTTCGCCGCGGCCCAGAAGCCGGCCGAGGAGGCTCCGAAAACGGGAAAGAGGCTCGTCCGCACGACACGCTCGAGCGGGGAGCACCTCGCTCCGGTGATCCCGGCCCCCGAGCTGCGGCGGGACCGGGAGGCGTCGCGGCCCATCCCGGTGGCGGACGCCAAGGCGGCGCTCGATGCGGGTCCGGGCTCGACGAAGAGCCGGACGGGGCTGATCGCGGCGATCGGGTTGGCCGCCGCCGTGCTCGTGACCGTCGGGGTGATCGTGCTGAAGGGCCGCGGCCGGACTCCCGTGGCTTCCGGCCCCGAGGCGGCGCCGACGGCGGCCCCTGCAACGACCGCGCCGGCCCCGGCGACCGTCGCTCCGGCGACCGAAGCGCAGAAAGTCGTCGATCCGAAGCTCGTCGAGGCCGAGGCGAGAAGGCTGGCGGCGGAGAGCGAAAAGTCCCGGCGCGACGCGGAGCGGAAAGCGCTGGCGGCGCAGGGACCGGCCCCCTCGACACCCTCCGCGCCGTCCCTGTCGCTCGCCCCGCGCGGCACGCTCGAGCCGCCGAAGCCGGTCGAGACGGCCGTCGCCCGACCGTCGCCCCAGGCCGTGGCCGCCCCGGAACCCCCCGTCGTGAAGGCGGCGCCGACGGAGATTCCGAAACCGACCGAGGTCTCCGTCCCCCAGCCACCCCCGCCGACGCCGCCGCCGGTGAGCGGGCGGCCGACGGAGGGCGATCTCGTCGGTCCCGCCGACGACGTCGTGGAGCCGAAGATCCTCCGGATGGGGGCCTTCACGGGCCTCCCCCCGCAGGCGAAGCAGATCGCCAAGGGTTCGGCGGACGGCAGCCTCGGGACGAGCATCCTGATGGCGCTGATCGACGAGAACGGAAAGGTGACTGACGTCCGCGTCGTGAAGCCGGCCCCCTACAAGTTCGTCGACGACGCTGCGATCGGGGCGCTCCGGAGTGCGAGAATCAACGCGGCGACGAAGGACGGCGTGAAGGTGAAGATGTGGGCGACCTTCGCGGTGACGGTCAAGCCGTGAGCCGCGGGCAGTGTGTCGGGGCGCGGAGAGGACTCGCGCCGAGGAGAGCGGAATGAGCCTGACCGACGAACAGCGGAAGTTCTACGAGAACACGCTCCAGGTCACGAAGAAGGAGATCGACGAGATGGAGGGGCTGATCCAGGAGGAGCTCGCGAAGGTCAAGGAGCGCCTCGCGGATCTGCAGAACGCCCAGAAGGCGGCCCGGCAGATGTACGCCGCCGCCTGCCTCCGTCTCGGTATCCCGAACGACCTCGAAGAGCCGGAAGAGCCCTGAGGCCTCTCGCCCTCGCGTTCTGTGTCGCGGCCCTCCCGCTGCCGGGGCCGTCCGCCACCGCCGGTCCGCCTCCGCGCCGCATCGTCGCCCTCGCCCCCTCGGCGGCCGAAATCCTCTTCGCCCTCGGCGCGGGGGACCGCGTCGTCGGGGTCCCGGATTTCGCGGCGGATCTTCCCGGCGTGGCCGGCAAGGTGTCCGTCGGCGGCTTCACGCCCGATCTGGAGCGCATCGTCGCGCTCGCGCCGGATCTCGTCGTGGCCTCGCGCGACGGCACCGACCGCGCCGCCTACGAGAAGCTGAAGGCGCTGGGCGTTCCGGTCCTCGCGACGGACGCGCGCACGCTCGCCGGCGTCCTCCAGGACATCCTGCGGGTCGGCGGCGCGATCGGCGAGAGCGCCGCGGCACAGCGGGTCGTGGCGACCCTCTCGGAGAGAATCGCGGCGGCCGAAAGACGGGCCGCCGGCCGGAGAGAGCCGCGGCTGCGCGTCGTGGTCGTCATCTGGCCCGATCCGCCGGTCGTGGCGGGTCCCGCCACCTTCGTCGGCGACCTCGTGGTCCGGGCGCGGCTCGTCAACGTCGTCCCCGAGAAAGCCGGAGAATGGCCGCGCGTGTCGCACGAGTCGCTCGCCGCCTGGAATCCCGATCTCGTCATCCACCCGGAGACGGCCGAGAATCATGCCGCCTTTGCCCGCGCCTTCGGTCCGGACGGCCCCTGGCGCCTCGTCCCGGCCGTGCGCGACGGACGGGTCGTCGCCATCCCCGGCGCCGCCCTCGAGCGGCCGGGGCCCCACCTCGTCGACGCGCTCGAACGTCTCGCGGCGCTCGGCGATCCGCGCCCGGAGCGCCCGTGACCGGCCGGAGCCGGAGTCCCGCGGCGGCGGGGGCCGTGCTCCTTTCGGCTCTCGCCGTGGCGCTTCTCCTGTCGCTCCTCTCGGGGAGCGTCCCCCTGGCCGCGGGCGACGTGCTCCGCGCGCTCGCGGGGGAGGGAGACCCGTCCGTGGTGACGATCGTCCGGGAACTGCGCCTTCCACGCGCTCTCCTCGCCGTGCTCGTCGGCGGGGCGCTGGCGCTCTCGGGGGCGGCGCTCCAGGCGCTTCTCCAGAACCCGCTGGCCGACCCGTTTCTTCTCGGGGTCTCCGGGGGCGCCGCCTGCGGGACGCTGGTCGGATCGCTCTTCGGCCTCGGGGCGGCGGGCCTCTTCGGGCGCGCGGCGCTGCCGCTCGCGGCGTTTCTCGGGGCGCTCGCGGCGGTTCTTCTCGTGGGAGCCGGCGCGTCGGTCCGGGGACGGCTCGACCGGGGCCGGCTCCTTCTCTCGGGAGTGGTCGTCAACGCGCTCGCGTCGGCGGTCCTCCTCTTCCTCCTCTCGTGGGGCGATGGCGCGCGGACGCAGGGCTTCGTCTTCTGGATGCTCGGGTCGCTGGCGGGCGCGACGGGCGAGGCCGTCCTGACGCTCGCCGTCTACGCCGCTCTCGGCCTCGCCGCCCTTCTTCCGCTGGCCGGAGCCTTCGACGCCCTCTCGCTCGGCGAGGAGACGGCCTTCACGCTGGGCGTTCCGGTCGAGACGGTGAAGCGGAACGCCTACCTCGCCGCCTCGCTCCTCGCGGCGGCGGCCGTCTCCGTCTCCGGCATCATCGGATTCGTCGGCCTCCTCGTCCCGCACGGCGTGCGGCTCGTCGTCCGCTCGCACCGCGCGCTCCTTCTCCTCTCGTTCGTCGGCGGCGCGGTCCTTCTCGTCCTGGCCGACACGGCCGCCCGGTCGCTCTTCGCTCCCGTGGAGGTCTCGGTCGGCGCGGTGACGGCCCTCCTCGGCGCCCCGGCCTTCCTCCTTCTGATGCGGAGGCGCGCGTGATGCGGCTGGCGGAAGTTTCCGCCGCATACGGCGCCCGGGACGTGCTGTGCGACGTGACGCTTTCCCTGTCGCCGGGGAGCGTCGTCGCGCTGCTCGGCGAGAACGGGGCGGGGAAGACGACGCTCCTGAAGGTCCTGGCGGGACTCCTCCGGGCCCGCGCCGGTTCGGTGACGCTCGGCGGGCGAGAGCTCGAGGCGGTGCCGCGCCGGGAAGCCGCGCGCCGGATCGGCTACCTTCCGCAGGGCTTCGAGCCCCTCTTTCCGATGCGGGCTCTCGACGCCGTCCTTCTCGGCCGGATGCCGCGCCGGGCCCGCTTCGCCGCGCCGGGACCTCTCGACGTGGCCGAGGCCCGGCGCGCTCTCGAGGAGCTCGACGCCGCCCGGCACGCCGAAGCCGACCTGCGCGAGATGAGCGGCGGGGAGAGGCAGCGCGTCCTTCTGGCCCGCGTCCTGGCGGGCGAGCCGGAGGTGATGCTCCTCGATGAACCGACGGCCAGCCTCGACCCGCGCCACCGCCTCGTCGTCCTCGCGGCGCTCCGGCGCCGCGCGGCGGCGGGCGCCACGGTGCTCTTCTCGACGCACGAGCTGGAGTTCGCCGCCGGCGCCGACCGGGCCGTCCTCCTCGCCGGGGGGCGGGTCCTGGCCGAGGGGGCGGTCCCGAGGACGCTCACGGCGCCGCTCCTCTCGGAGCTCTTCGGCGTGGCGGCCCGCGTGGTCCCGCTCCCGGACGGAACGCCGCTCATCTCCCTCGGACGCCCGGTCGAGTAACATCCGGAGCCTTCCGCCATGTGGTTCCGCAAGGACAAGACCCCGCGGCCCGTCCGCGACCACAAGTCCACCTCGCTCGGGGAGGGGCTCTTCCTGAAGTGCGACGGGTGCCGCGAGACCCTCTACTCGAAGGAAGTCGAGCGAAACCAGCAGGTCTGTCCGAAGTGCCAACACCACTTCACCCTCTCGGCGGACGCCCGGATGAAGCTTCTCTTCGACGAGGAGCGGTTCCAGCCCCTCTTCGGGGAGGTCCGGCCGACCGATCCGCTCAAGTTCAAGGACTCGAAGCGGTACCGCGACCGCCTGAAGGAGTACGAGTCGCGCACGGGGCGCCCGGACGCGATCGTCGCCGGGACGGGGACGCTCGAGGGACATCCCGTCGTCGTCGCGGTTCTCGACTACGCCTTCATCGGGGGGTCGATGGGGTCGGCCGTCGGCGAGGTCGTCACCCGCTGCGTCGAGCTCTCGCTCCACGAGCGGCGGCCGCTGATCATCGTCTCGGCCTCGGGTGGGGCGCGGATGCAGGAGGGGATCCTCTCTCTCATGCAGATGGCGAAGGTCTCGGCCGCCCTCGCGAAGCTCGCGGAGGGGCGGGTGCCCTACATCTCCGTCCTGACGAACCCCACGACGGGGGGCGTCACGGCGTCGTTCGCCATGCAGGGAGACGTCATCCTGGCCGAGCCGAAGGCGCTGGTCGGCTTCGCGGGGCCGCGCGTGATCGAGCAGACCATCCGGCAGACGCTTCCCGAGGGCTTCCAGCGCTCGGAGTTCCTGCGCGACCACGGCTTCGTGGACGCCGTGGTCCCCCGCCCGCAGCTGAAGGCGACGATCGGGACCCTCCTGTCTCTCTTCGGGGTGTGAGCGGTCTCGCCTGGCTCGAGGCTCTCGGGCCTCAGCGGATCCGCCCCGGACTCCGGAGAACACGCGCCCTGCTCGACGCTCTCGGGAGCCCCGACCGCTCCTTTCGCCCCGTCCTCGTGGGGGGGACGAACGGCAAGGGCTCGACGGCGGCGGCCCTCTCGGCGATCCTCTCGCACGCCGGCGTCCGGACGGGTCTCTACACGTCGCCGCATCTCGTCCGGGTGACGGAGCGGATCCGGCTCGGCGACGCGGATGTCTCCGAAGCCCTGCTGGACGACGCCCTGGCCCTCGTGGCCGCGGCCTCCGGACCCGGGGAGCGCGGCCCGACCTACTTCGAGGCGCTGACGGTCGCGGCCCTCGAGCTCTTCCGCCGCGCCCGCGTCGAGGTCGCGCTGATCGAGGTCGGCATCGGCGGACGCCTCGACGCGACGAACGTCGTCGAACCCGATCTCTCCGTCCTGACGAACGTCGGAGCCGACCATCTCGAGATCCTCGGCCCGTCGCTGGCCGACGTGGCGCGGGAGAAGGCGGGGATCTTCCGGGGGGGGCTGCCGGCGCTGGTCGGGACGGAGGGGACGGCGCCGGACGCGAAGGCCGTGCTCCACGCCGAGGCCGCCCGCCTCGGTGTCCGCCTCCTCGAGGTGCCGCCATCCGACCGCTGGAGCGGCGTCTTCCCGCTGCCGGGCGCCCATCAGCGTCAGAACGTGGCGCTGGCGGTGGCCGCGGCGCGCGCGCTGGCGCCGCTCGACGACGCGGCGATCGCCGCCGGGCTCGCCAGGACCCGGTGGCGCGGCCGGCTCGAGCGGGTGACGCGCCGCGGGCGGCGGACGCTGATCCTCGACGGCGCCCACAACGCCGACGGGGCCGAGGCCCTCGGCCGCTGGCTCGACGCCGAAGGGCTCTCGGGCCGCGTCGACCTCCTGTTCGGCGTCCTCTCGGACAAGGATCTCCCCGGCATCGCCGGGCCGCTCTGTGCGCGGGCGCGGCGCATCGTGCTGACGGCGCCCCCCTCGCCCCGCGCGATCCCTCCGGACGCGTTGAAGGAGCGGCTCGGTGCCGCCGCGGCCGAGACGGCCTCGTCGCCGGAGGCGGCGCTCGCCCGGCTCGAGGCACAGGGTCCCGGCGCTGCCCCCGTCCTCGTGGCGGGATCGCTCTATCTCGTGGGCGAAGTGATCCGGCTGCTCGAAGGCGAGTCCGGATAGGATCGGAACGATGCCGGAGTCGCCCGGAACGACCGTCGTCGCCTTCTCGAAGAAGGAGCTCGAGGCCGCCGAGGATGCGCGGCTCGCGCTCTACGCCGCGCGCTCCCGGAACGCCGCCCGGCGATACGAGACGGCCGGGGAGGGGCGGAGCTACGACTACCGGACGGAATTTCAGCGCGACCGCGACCGGATTATCCACTCGCGCGCCTTCCGGCGGCTCAAGCACAAGACGCAGGTGTTCATCCCGTTCGAGGGAGACCATTACCGCACCCGCCTGACGCACACGCTCGAGGTGACCCAGGTCGCGCGGACGATCGCGCGCGCTCTCGGGCTGAACGAAGACCTGACCGAGGCGTGCGCCCTCGGACACGACCTCGGCCACACCCCGTTCGGGCACTCGGGCGAGAACGTGCTGAACCGGATCCTCGCGGGGGGCGAGCCGGCCCTCCCTCTCGAGCCGAAGGTCGCCGCGCAGGCGGGGGCGTTCAAGCACAACTACCAGTCGGTCCGCGTCGTCGACGTGCTCGAGAAGCGGTACGAACATCCGGGGCTGAACCTGACGAACGACACGCGGGAGGGAATCCTCAAGCACACGACGTGGAAGCGCGACTTCAACTTTCCCGACCTCGACGGCGAGGGGCTCAACCTCTCCTCCGGCTGCCACCTCGAGGGGCAGGCCGTCGGCTGGGCCGACGAATTCGCCCAGCAGGCGCACGACCTCGAGGACGGGCTCCGGCTCGTCTCTCTCGAGCGGGTCCTGGCGCTTCCGATCGCACGGACCGTCGTCGAGGCGCTCGGCGACGGATTTTCAAAGGCGTCCGACCCGGCCGTGAAGCGGGCCATGCTGATCCGCGGGCTCATCCACCTCCTCGTCACCGACCTGATCACCGCCTCGCGCGCCGCGATCGAACGGTGGCTCTCGGAGCGGAAGATCGCGACCGCGGCCGAGTTCGCAGCGCACCGGCGGAAGCTCCCGGGCTCGCTCGTCGCCCCGTCCCGGACGGGCGACCGTTTCTACCGCGAGCTGAAGGATTTCATCTACCAGCACATCATCCACAGCCACCTCGTCTCGCAGCACGACGGCCGGGCCCAGCTCGTCCTGACGACGCTCTTCACCTCCTACTACCGGAACCCGCGCCTCCTGCCCGACTCGGTCCTCCAGCGGTACCGCGACCTCGCCGGCGTCGCCTTCCTCCGCGACATCCCGCTCAAGCGGCTCGAGGCGGAGATCGTGGCGAACTACCACCGGCGGCCCCTCTTCCTCCGGTCGATCGCCGACCACCTCGCCGGGATGACCGACAGCTACGCTCTCGCCGAATACGACTCGATGGTTTCGGCGTACCCGCGGGGTCGCCCGGGGAGCCCGGATTGACCGGGCCGGGGCGATAAGATCCGGCGATGCGGATCGCGTTCGGCGCGGATCACGCGGGCTTCGAGCTGAAGGAGAAGCTCAAGGCGCACGTCGCCTCGAAGGGGCACGACGTCCTCGACCTCGGAACTCATTCGGCCGATTCCGTCGACTACCCGGATTTCGGCCGTGCCGTGGGCGAGGCCGTGGCGGGGGGGCGCGCGGACCGCGGCGTGGCCGTCTGCGGGACCGGAATCGGGATCGCGATCGCGGCCAACAAGGTGGCGGGAGTCCGGGCCGGCGTCCCCAACGACCTCTTCGCCACGCGCCTGATGCGCGAACACAACGACGCCAACGTCATCGCGTTCGGGGCCCGCCTCGTCGCGCCGCCGCTCGCGGAGGCGATGCTCGACCTCTTCCTCGACTTTCCCTTCGCCGGCGGCCGCCACGAACGCCGCGTGAAGAAGCTGAACGGAGAAATCCCATGAGCCTCACGGTATCCGCCCGCGCCGCCCTCCTGAACCGTCCCCTGTCCGAGGTCGACCCCGACATCGCGCGCGTCCTCGCCAGCGAGCTGAAACGCCAGCAGGACGGGATCGAGCTGATCGCCTCGGAGAACTTCACGTCGCGCGCCGTCCTTGAGGCGATGGGCTCCGTCCTGACGAACAAGTACGCGGAGGGGTACCCCGGAAAGCGCTACTACGGCGGCTGCGTCCACGTGGACGAGGGGGAGTCGCTCGCCATCTCGCGGGCGAAGGCCCTGTTCTCGCCGGGGAACCCGGACGCCGTCCACGCCAACGTCCAGCCGCACGCGGGCTCGCAGGCGAACGCGGCCGTCTACATGGCGTGCCTGAAGCCGGGCGACACCCTTCTCGGCATGTCGCTCTCGCACGGCGGGCACCTGACGCACGGCCACCCGCTCAACGTCTCCGGGAAGCTCTACCGCGTCGTCGCCTACGGCGTGTCGAAGGAGACGGAGCGGATCGACTTCGGCGAGCTCCTGAAGATCGCCGAGCAGGAGAAGCCGAAGCTGATCGTGGCGGGGGCTTCGGCCTATCCGCGGACGCTCGATTTCCCGGCGTTCCGGCGGGTCGCAGACGCCGTCGGGGCGCTCCTGATGGTCGACATCGCACACATCGCCGGCCTGATCGCGGCGGGCCTCCACCCGTCGCCGGTCGGGCACGCCCATTTCATCACCACGACGACGCACAAGACGCTCCGGGGCCCGCGCGCGGGGCTCATCCTCTGCGTGCCGGAGTGGGCCAAGGAGGTCGACAAGGCGGTCTTCCCCGGCCAGCAGGGGGGGCCGCTCGAGCACATCATCGCCGCCAAGGCCGTGGCCCTGAAGGAGGCGATGACGCCGGAGTTCCGCGCCTACCAGCGGCAGGTCGTCGAGAACGCCGCGGTCTTTGCCGGGGCCGTGGCCGACCGCGGCTTCCGGATCGTCTCCGGGGGGACCGACAACCACCTCTTCCTCGTCGACGTCGGGAAGAAAGGGCTGACCGGAAAGGTGGCGGAAAAGGCGCTCGACGCCGCCGGAATCACGGTCAACAAGAACACGATCCCGTTCGACCCGAACCCGCCGATGGTCACTTCGGGGCTCCGGATCGGAACGCCTGCCGTCACGACGCGCGGCATGGGTCCTTCGGAGATGAAGACGATCGCCGGCTGGATCGCGGAGGTCCTCGCCGCTCCCGAGGACGCGGCGGTCCAGGCGCGCATCCACGGAGAGGTCCGCGCGTTAACGGCCGCCTTTCCCCTGTATTAGGCCTTCTTCATCGTTCGGGAGACGCGCCAGCGGATGCGCAGGACGTCGAGATAGGCCTGCGCGCCACCGAAGAGGGTGACGCGGGAGTCGGGGGAGTCGAACCAGAGAACGGGGACCTCGGCGATGGCGTAGCCGAGCTTCCGCGCGAGGAGCAGCGCCTCCACGTCCCAGGCGAAGCGGTCGACGGTGGCACGGGAGAAGACGGCCTGCGCCGCCTCGCGCGAAAAGAGCTTGAAGCCGCACTGCGTGTCGCGGATGCCGGGCACGGCGGCCAGCCGCACGAGGAGGTTGAAGAGCTTCCCCATCGCCACGCGGTAGAAGGGCTGCCGCTCCTTCACGAGGCTCTCGTCCACGGCCCGCGAGCCGATGGCGACCGGCGCGCCGGCCGCCGCGAGCTTCTCCCACTCGCCGATCGGCGTCGAGAAGTCGGCGTCGGAGACGAGGACGGATCGTCCCTCGGCGGCGAGCGCGCCGGTTCGGACGGCCGCGCCCTTGCCCCGGTTCTTTTCGTGGACGAGGACGCGGACGTCGAGTCCCAGCCGCCGACCCGTCTCCGCCGCGCGGGTCGCCGTCCGGTCGGCCGAACCGTCGTCCACGACGAGGATCTCCGCCGAGAGGGGCTCGGTCCGCCCCGACAGCCACGCCGCCACCGCCTCCAGCGACGCGGGGAGCCGCGTCTCCTCGTCGTACGCGGGAATGACGACGGTGAGATCGGGCCTCACGCCGGAACCGCCTCGAAGATGAACTGGTAGCCGAAGAACGTCGGCCAGATCCGGGCCAGAAAGAGCGCGGCGGCGCGGACGATCGGCGCCAGCGGCGGCCGGCCGAGAGCCGGGATGGCCAGCTCCACGGGCATTGCGGTCGGCACGACCTCTCGGACGCGGAATCCATGCGCCTCGAGCAGCGCGCCTCCCGTCCGGCGGGTGAAGAACCGGAGGTGCGACGCGTCGAGAAGGCCGCGCGGGACGTAGCTGAAGCGTCCGAAGAGGAGCGAGAAGCGAAGGGTCACGTTCGCGACGTTGGGGAGCGAGACGAGGAGGATCCCCTCCGGTTTCACGAGCGGGCGGAGGAGGTCGAGCGCCCGTCCGGGGTCCGGAAGGTGCTCGAGGACGTCGGCGGCCACGGCCACGTCGAAGCTCTCCCCGTCGAGCGTCTCGAGCGATTCGAGGAGGTCCCCGGTCATGGACCGGTCGAAGAGGCCGGCCGCCTGCCGCGCCCCCTCGGCGTCGAGCTCGATTCCCGCGAGGAGGCGGCAGCGCGCGCGGACCCGACGCGCCAGCTCGCCGACTCCGTAACCGACGTCGAGAAGCGTGAGGCCGGTTCCGCGCGCCTCGATCTTCATCAGGAGGATCCGGTGCGACGAGCCGGGGATCTCCTTCCACGGATAGCGCGGGGCGGGAGGGGCGACGCTCAGGCCGGAGACCTCTGGGCGATCGGAATCCGGCGTCCCGTGCCGAACGCCTTCATCGAGACCTTGAGCCCCGGGGCCGCCTGCGCCCGCTTGTACTCGGCGCGGTCGAGCTGGCGGGCGATCCCCCGGACGAGCGAGAGCGGCGCCTTCACCCGCCTTGCCGTCGCCTCGGCCGAGAGGTTCCGTTCGACGATCGACTCGAGGATGGCGTCGAGGAGGGCGTAGGGCGGGAGCACATCCTGGTCCGTCTGGTCCGGGCGGAGCTCGGCCGACGGGGGCTTCGTCAGGGAGGGCACCGGAATCAGGGGGCGCCCCGCACGCGCGTTCAGGTGACGGGCGAGGGCGTAGACGCGCAGCTTCGGCAGGTCGGAGATCGGCGCGAGGCCTCCGCACATGTCGCCATAGAGCGTGCAGTAGCCGACGGCGAGTTCGCTCTTGTTTCCGGTCGTCAGGACGAGCGGCCCGAACTTGTTCGAGACGGCCATCAGAAGGAGGCCGCGGAGGCGCGACTGGACGTTCTCCTCCGTGACGTCCTCTCCGCGTCCCGTAAAGAGCGGCGCGAGCGTCCGCTTCGCCTCGGCGAAGAGCCGGTCGATCGGCAGGAGCCGGAAGGGGATCCCGAGATTCGCCGCGAGGTCGCGCGCGTCGGCCACGGAGCCTTCGGAAGAGAACGGGGATGGCAGGCCGAAGCCTGTCACGTTCGCCGCGCCGAGAGCCTCCACGGCGAGGGCCGCGACGAGGGCCGAGTCGATGCCGCCCGAGAGGCCGAGGATCGCGGATCGGAAGTCGCACTTTCTCGCGTAGTCGCGGATTCCGAGGACGAGAGCGCGGCGGAGCGACTCGAGGGCGTTTCCCTCCGCGTCGTCCGGGAGGTTCCCGGGCCCGGCGCCGGCGACGGGGACCACGGCGCGGGGGCTCTTTCCCTTCGGGAGATCGACGACGAGGAGGTCCTCCGTGAAGAGGGCGCCCCGCGCGGCGACGCGCCCGCGCCCATCGAGGACGATCGTCCCCCCGTCGAAGACGAGCTCGTCGTTCCCTCCGACGAGGTTCACGTAGGCGACGGGAACGCGCCCGTCGCGCGCCAGACGGGCCAGCATCCGCCGGCGGAGACGCGGCTTCCCCTCGCTGAATGGAGAGGCCGAGATGTTGATGATCGCCGTCGCGCCGCGGCGGACCATCTCGTCTCCCGGGTCCTCGCGGTAGAGGCGGCGCGTCCGCCAGAAGTCCTTGTCGTTCCAGAGGTCCTCGCAGATCGAAAGGCCGAGCCGCTCGCCGGCCAGCGGGACGACGACCGGCGCGTTTCCCGGCTCGAAGTGGCGGCCCTCGTCGAAGACGTCGTAGGTCGGGAGGAGGAGCTTTTTCGCGACGGCCCGCACGCGCCCCCGGTGCAGGAGGACGGCCGCGTTGTGGAAGGGCTTTCCGGTCGGCCGCGGGTTCGGAAGAATCGTGCCGACGAGGAGCGCCGTCTCCCGGGTCCGCCGCGCGAGCGTCCTGAGGGCCCGGGCCGACTCCCGCTGAAAGGCCGGGCGGTCGATCAGGTCCCGCGGCGGGTAGCCGCATACGGCCAGCTCCGGAACGGCGAGGAGCTCGGCTCCGGCTTCCTCGGCCCGCGCGAGCGCCGCCGTGATCCTTTCCGTGTTTCCGCCGAAGTCGCCGACGGTGGTGTTCAGCTGGGCGAGGGCGAGCCGCATCAGGCGCTGCGCCGTTCGGCGGACACGACGGTCGTTCCCGAGAGGAGATCGGCGAACGTGCGGCCGCGGCGGTCGAACGCCGAAAGAAGCAGCGGCACGCCGGCGAGCAGGCCGGTCAGCAGAAACCCGACGAACCGGAGGAACGAGGCGGCCAGCGTGGGAGAGCCTCCGTCCTCGGCGCGAATCTTCAGGTCGGCGAGCGCCATGCCCGGCGTCGTCCCCCAGACGAACGGTGCGAGAACGAGAAGGACGAGGGCGACGAGGGCGAGGAAAGCGCCGAGCGGAACGAACGCCGCGAGCGGAAAGCGCAGATCGAGGACGAGCGAGCCGGCGGCGAGCTCGACCGCGCCGACGAGGGTCAGAATCAGGAGGTCCGCCAGGCCCGCGGTGAAGCGCCGGGCGAAGGCGACGCTCTCCTCCTCGCCCTCTGGAACCTCCTCGGCCTCCGGGAGCGCCTCGGGAGTTCCGGGTTCGGCAGCGTGTGGAGCGGGTGCCGGCGGGGCGGCCTCTCCGGACCCCTTGTGGATCGGCGCCTCCCCGAGGTCGGGGAAGAGAGAGAGCGTTTTTCCCTTCGACACCCGACGCGGTGCCTCGCCCCCGAGGGGGTGCTCCGCCAGCGGGTCGCGCGGCGTCTCTCCCATCAGCGCTTCACGGCCGGGGGGAGAGGTGGCGGACGAAGATGCGAGCCATGAGGTCGGTGGCGCCCTTCGGGTACTTTCGCGAGAACTTCAGGAGTCGCTGCGCCTCCGTATCGGAGGGATGGATCTTCACGGCGTCCTGGAATGCGTCGACGGCCCGGACGTTGTTTCCCGACTGGAGGGACTGGATGCCGGAGTTGACATACGCGTTCACGAGGTAGTCCTCGACGTCCTGGTTCTTCGCGTCGGCCTTCCGGAGTTCCCAGAGGAGCTTGATGGCGCTGTCGTAGTCCCCCTCGGAGTATGACTTCACCGCGCTTCGGAGGCCGTCCACCGCCTCCCGGGCCCGGCGCAGCGCCTGCTGCGCCTCGGTGTCCTCGGGACGTGCCTTGACGACCGGGTCGAGCGCCTTGAAGGCCTCGATGTACTTGCTCGCCTTGAGGGCCGCGAAGCCCTGGGCGCGAAGCTCCTCCAGGGTGGCCGCGCTCGGCGCCGTCGGCGCCGGCGTGGGGACGCCGGAGTTGCGGTACTGGTCGATCTTCGTCAGCGCCTCGTTGTGGCGCGGGTCGGCGTCCGGAACCGCGAGGAGGATCTGGATCGCCGCGTCCACCTTGCCCTGCGCAAAGAGCGCCTGGGCCCGGGCGAACGGGTCCTCTGCCGGCGCCTTCGGCTTCGCCGGGGCGACGGCGGCCGCCGACGTCGACGGCTTCGCTTCAGTCGCCGCCCCGGCCGGCCGGCGACCGCGGAAGAACCACCAGGCGCCGCCGGCGATGACGGCGAGGATGACGAGCCCGGCGGGCAGGACGACCCGGAGGTCGAGAGGCGGTCGGCGGCGCGCCGGAGCGGGGGCCCCCCGCCGCTCGACGGGAGCGGCGGCTTCGTCGGGAACGACGACGGCGAGAGTCCGCCCGGGATCGAGACCCTCCTCCTCCTCGGCATACGACGGCAGGGCCGGCGCTTCGATCTCGGTCCGAAGGAACTCGGAATCCCCGGAAGCCGCCGAGGCCGCGCCGGGCGCGGCCATGGCCGCGTCGATCTGGTTCAGGTACGAGCGGGCCGTGGCGTCGTGCTCGGACAGGGCGAGAACATCCAGGAACTTCGTCCGCGCGGCCTGGAGGTTGCCGGTGTCGTAGAGCTGGGTTCCCTCGGCGAGGAGGACGTCCACCTTGCGCGCGGACTCGGCGAGCGTTTCACGGGCCGAGTCGATCCGCCGCGAGGCCTCTTCGTTCGACAGGTCGATGAGGAAGACGCGGCTCCAGAGGTCGATCGCCTCCTGCGCGTTTCCGCGCGCCATCGCCTCGTCGCCCTGCTTGAGAAATTGTGCGATCCGCGGGTCGAGGGCCGCGCCGGACGGCTCGGGAGCGGGACGGCTCGGGGCGGGCGCCGGCGCCTGGGGGGCCGGGGGACTCGCCGGTCCCGCCCCCCGGGCGACGCTCATGTCGAGGTCCTCGAAGGCCTTCGGAGCCTCGGCGGCCGGCGTCGTGATGCCGCCGGTGATCGCGAACGCGGTGGACGCCACGGCGGCAGACGGGGCCGGAGTTTCCGTCAGGCCGGCGAAGGAGGTCTCGGGGAACGGGGCTGACGGGGCCGGTGCGTGCGGGGGCGCCGCCGCGCCCCCGGAAGCGAAGTCGTCGAAGACGAGATCGTCGAGCCCTCCGGCGGGCCGGGGCGCGGGGGGCGGCGCCGGCGCCGCGGGAGGGGGCGCTGCCACGGAGTCCGGCTCCGCGTCGAACGGCCCCGGCGCCGGAGGGGCCGCGGCGGGAGCGTCGAAGTAGAAGGCGAACGACGCGACATCGACCCGCTGGCCGGCCGGGACGCCGCGAAGGCTCGCGAGCAGCCGGTGGGCCGGTGCGAATCGCGAGTCCATCTTCAGGATGAAATCGCACCCGAGGAGGGCCTCCTCGTTGCGACCGTCGCGCACCAGCTGGAGGGTGTGACGGAACGTCTGCAGGACCTTCTCCCGCGCCTCCGGCGCGAGGGACGGGCTGCCTTCGTACGAATTCATCCGGGGAATGCTAGCAGGGTACGATCCGGCTGAAACGGAACCGTCGATGAAGAGCCTGATCGAGTGCATACCCAACATCAGCGAAGGCCGCCGCGACGACGTCGTCGCGCGCCTCGCGGACGCGGCCGTCCGGGCGGGAAGCGGGGTTCTCCTTCTCGACCGGACCTCCGACAAGGACCACAACCGCTCCGTCTTCACGTTCCTGGGGGACGCTCCCGGCCTCCTCGAGGCGATGACCGCCCTCGTCGAGGCGGCCCTTCAGGCCATCGACCTCCGGAGGCATCAGGGCGCCCATCCGCGGCTCGGCGCGGTGGACGTCGTCCCCTTCGTCCCGATCCGCGGCGCCACCCCGGCCGACTGTGTCGCGCTGGCGAAGGAGCTGGGGAGCCGGCTCGCCGACCGCTACGGGCTTCCGGTCTATCTGTACGAGGACGCCGCGTCCTCGCCGGAGCGCCAGAACCTCGCGAACATCCGGAAGGGAGAGTTCGAGGGGCTGGCCGCCAAGATGAAGGACGCGGCCTGGAAGCCCGACTTCGGGCCGGCGGCCCCGCACCCGAGCGGCGGCGCGACCGTGGTCGGCGCGCGCGCCCCCCTGATCGCGTACAACATCAACCTCGGCACGGCCGACCTCGCCGTGGCCGACCGGATCGCGAAGGCGATCCGCCACCTCTCCGGGGGCTACCGCTTCGTGAAAGCGATGGGCGTGAAGCTCGAAGCGCGGGGTCAGGTTCAGGTCTCCATCAACATGACGAACTACGAGAAGACCCCGCTCCACCGCGTCTTCGAAACGGTGCGGGCCGAGGCCGAGCGCCACGGCGTCCCCGTCGTCGGATCGGAAATCGTCGGGCTGGTCCCGAACGCGGCGCTCCTCGCGGCGGCCTCCCATTACCTCCGGCTCGAGACGGACCCGGAGTCGCAGGTCCTCGAGAACAAGCTCCTCGACATCGCCTTCACCGCGCCCGGAGAGTGACCGCGTGAGCCGCTGGCGATGCCCCGCCTCGATCCTCGTCCTGTCCGCGCTCACCGGCGGGTCCGCCGCCGCCCAGGATCGCGTCACGCCGGCGATGCGCGCCGAGATGGAGAGTCTCGTCGGCGCCGCGCTGACCTCCTCGCGGGCCCCCGAGATCCTCCGCGGCCTGACCGACTCGGTGGGCCCGCGCCTTGCGGGCTCGGCCGGCGACCGCGCCGCCGTGGCCTGGGGGGTCGCGACGCTCAGAGCGCTCGGCTTCTCGAACGTCCGGGCCGAGAAGGTGCTCGTGCCGGTCTGGCGGCGGATCTCGGAGAGCGCCTCGATGACGGCGCCCGTCCGGCAGCTCTTCGCCGTCGCCGCCCTGGGCGGGAGCGTCTCGACGCCGGACGAGGGGATCACCGCGGAGGTCGTCGAGGCCGACTCGCTCGCGGCCGTCGACGCGCTCGGGGAACGGGCGAGAGGGAAGATCGTCTTCATCTGGAAGAAGACCGAGCGCCGGCGGGACGGCGGAGGCTACGGCGAGACGGTGCCCATCCGTCATGGCGGCGCCGCGCGCGCCGCGAAGTTCGGGGCGCTCGCCGTCCTGATCCGTTCCGTGGGAACGGACGACAACCGTCTGCCCCACACGGGCGCCATGGACTACGATGCGAAGACGCCGAAGATCCCGGCGGCCGCGCTCTCCACCCCGGACGCCGACCTCCTGCACCGCGCCCTCGCCGAAGGCCGGCCGGTCACGGTGACGCTGAAGATCAAGACCGAGACCGGACCCGACGCCGAGTCGGCGAACGTGATCGGCGAAATCCCGGGGCGCGAAAAGCCCGACGAGATCGTCCTCGTCGGCGGACACCTCGACTCGTGGGATCTCGGGACGGGTGCCGTCGATGACGGCGCCGGCTGCTCGATCTCGATCGAGGCGGCGCGCCTCATCGGGGCGCTTCCGCAAAGGCCGCGGCGGACGATCCGGGTCGTCCTCTTCGCCAACGAGGAAAACGGCCTCCGGGGAGGGCGCGGCTACGCCGTCGATCATGCCTCCGAGTTGTCGAAGCACGTGGCGGCCATCGAGGCGGACGCGGGGGGTGACCGCGCCACCGGCTATTCCTGGAACGCGGCGCCCGCGGCCGGGGCGTTCATGAAGGAGATGGAGGCGTTTCTCGCGGGAATCGGCGCCGACCGTTTCGTGAAAGGCGGGTCGGGCGGAGCCGACATCTCGCCGCTCCTCGCCTCGGGGATTCCGCTCCTCGGCCTCCGGAACGACTCGAGCCGGTACTTCGACGTCCACCACACGGCCAACGACACGTACGACAAGGTCGATCCCGTTCAGCTGAACCAGGCCACGGCGGCGATGGTCGCGATGACCTACGCGCTGGCCGAGGCCGCCGAGCCGCTCCCCCGCATCCCCGAGTCCGACCGCACCCGCCGACGGCCCGAGTAGCGGCCTAGGAACGCTCCTCCTTCGCGCCTTCGAGCCCCCACGCCCGGAGTCGCCGGTGGAGCGTCGTCCGGTCGAGGCCGAGGCGCTCGGCGGCGCGTGAGACGTTGCCCTTCGTCTCGACGAGGACCTTCTGCACGACGCGGCGTTCGAAGCCGTCTCGCGCCTCGGCGAGCGACTGCCCGGGCCGGACGGCCTCGGGATCCGCGGCGCGGAAGTCCAGCCCGTCGGTCTCGGGCGGCAGGTCGGCGACGTCGACGGCCGGCGACGGCGTCATCAGGACGAGCCGCTCGACGAGGTTCTGCAGCTCGCGGACGTTGCCCGGCCAGCGCCGCCTCGAAAGCGCCTCGAGCGCCGCGGGGGTGAAGGTCTTCGGGCGCCGGCCCCGTCGCTTGGCGAGCTGTCCGGCGAAATGCGTCGCGAGAACCGAAACGTCCTCGGGCCGCTCGGAGAGGGGCGGAACGCGGAGCGGGAGGACGGCGAGGCGGAAGTAGAGGTCCTCCCGGAAGGTCCCGGCCCGGATCATGGCGGGCAGATCGCGGTTCGTCGCCGCGACGATCCGGACGTCGGTGGCGATCGTTCTCGCGCCGCCGACGGGCGTGATCTTCCCGTCCTGAATGGCGCGCAGGATCTTCGCCTGGGTCCGCGGCGACATGTCGCCGATCTCGTCGAGAAAGAGCGTCCCGCCGTCGGCCTGTTCCCATTTCCCCTTCCGGTCGTCGAGAGCGCCGGTGAAGGAGCCTTTGACGTGCCCGAAGAGCTCGCTCTCGATCAGCTCCTCGGGAATCGCCGCGCCGTTCACCTCGATGAAGGGCCCGCCGGCGCGGGGCGACGCGCGGTGGAGCGCGAGGGCGACCAGTTCCTTCCCGACGCCGCTCTCGCCGGTGATCAGGACGCGCGCCTCCGAGTCCCCGGCGCGGCGGATCTCCTCGCGGAGGCGCGTCATCGCCGGGCCGTCACCGAGAAGCGGCTCCTCGGCCCCGCCCCGCTCCTGCAGGGTGGCCAACTCGCGCTTCAGGGCGTCGCGCTCGTCGGCGAGACGCCGCCGTTCGAGGGCCTTCTCGAGGGTCAGCAGGACCCGCTCGAGCGAGAGCGGCTTCTCGAGGAAGTCGTCGGCACCCCGCTTGACGGCCTGGACGGCCGTTTCCACGGTGCCGTGCCCCGAGATCATCATGACGGGAAGGTCGGGCCGCGTGGCGCGCAGCCGGTCGAGGACGGCGAGCCCGTCCACGTCGGGAAGCCAGACGTCGAGGAAGACGGCGTCGAAGCCGCCGTCCGGCGCGAGCGCGCGGCCCTCGGCCTCCTGCCCGAGCCCGACGGTCTCGACCTCGTAGCCTTCGTCCGTCAGGATCTGGGAGAGCGTGCGCCGGATGCCCGGCTCGTCGTCGCAGACGAGGATCTTCATGGCGTCAGGCGGCCGGCCATTCGAGCACGAAACGGCATCCGCCGGGGACATTCTCCTCCACGCGGACCCGCCCCGAGTGCTCCGCCGCGATCCGCGAGGTGATGGCGAGGCCGAGGCCCGTGCCGCGCCCCTTCGTGGAGAACGTCGGGTCGAAGACGCGCTCGCGGTCGTCGGGCGGAATCCCGGGCCCCTCGTCGGCGACGGCGAGCGTCGCGCGCCCCTTCTCGACGCGGGCCGCGATCACGACGCGCCCGCCGGGGGGCGTCGCCGTGACGGCGTTGTCGACGAGGTTGACGAGGGCCCGTTTCATCTGCTCGGCGTCGGCGCGAACCTCGGGAAGGCCCTCGGGGACGTCGGTGGAGACGGTCACGCCGGGCTTCACGCTGCCAAACAGCTTCGCCACCTGCGCCACGACCACGGCGAGGTCGGTCGGGGCGAGCACCGCCGCGGGCAGCCTCGCGAAGCGTCCGAAGGAGTCGACGAGACCCGAGAGGGTGCCGACTTCCTCGATGATCGTCGATGCGCCCTCCTCGACGACCGACTTCAGCTCCCCCCCCGCTTCGGGAGACGCGCCGGCCGCCGCGCGGCGCCGCATCCGCTCGGCGGCGAGACGGATCGGCGTCAGCGGGTTCTTGATCTCGTGGGCCATCTTTCGCGCGGCTTCCTCCCAGGCGGCGGCCCGCTCGGCGCGAACGAGGGCGGTCGTGTCCTCCAGCGTGACGACCCACGAGGCGGCCTCGTCCGGCTGGGCCGGCACCCGCGCCACGCGCGCGTCCAGGACCCGGCCGGAGAGGGTGAAGGTCCCTTCGCGCGGACCGCGGTCCCCCCGGGCCCGGCGGAGGAAACGGGCGAGCGGGGCATGGAGCGGGGACGACAGCAGCGTGTCGAGAGCCTGTCCCTCGGCGGTGCCGGGCGCGTCGAGCAGGCGGCGCGCCGTCTCGTTCAGCGCGAGAACTTCGCCGTCGTCGGCGAAGGCCACGACGCCGGCGTCGAGGTGGGCGAGGATCGTGGCCACCCGGCGGCGCTCGTCGTCGAGGCGGCGGTTGGTGGCCACGAGCTCCTCGTTGGCCCGCACGAGCTCTCCCCGACTCTTGCGGAGCTCCGTCGTCATCGTGTTGAACGCCCCGGAGAGAGCGGAGATCTCGTCGCCCCCCTCGACCTCGACGAACGTGTCGAAATCGCCGGCGCCGACACGGCGCGCCGATGCGGCGAGAGCGGCGATCGGCCGCGTCACGCGGCGCGCCAGGACGAGGCCCACCCAGACGGAGGCGAGCAGGACGAGGAAGGCGAGGAGGAGGAAGAGCAGGACCTGGATCGCCGCGAGCGAGGCGCGCTCGGCCGAAAGCATCGCGTAGGCCGAGGTGGCCTCCGAGAGGCGCCGGATGGCGACCGCTTCGGCGGGGGGCTCGTAGGTGCCGATCAGGAGGAGGCCTCCCGGGACGGCGACGACGGTCCGCCCCGTCTGCCCGCCCCCGGCCGTCTGCTCCACGCGCCGCGCCAGGCCCCGGCTCCGGGCGTCGGCGAGCCACTCGGTGTCGGGCTCCTTGACGTCCCGGACCGGCCAGCGCGGTGCGCTCACGGCGAGCGGCGGCGTTCCGGGAGGGGCCCCGTCGCGGCGCCATTCGATCAGGTCGACCCCGGAGTCCCCGCGCGCCGCGGAGAGCGCCGCGAGAACCCCCGCGTCGCCCGCCGCCGTGGCAATTTTCGGCGCGAGGCGCTCGGCCGTCCGGGCCTCCAGGCCGGCCGTCCGCCCGCGGAGGATCTCCACGACCTCCCGCCCGGAGCGGACGGTCTCCTCCA
>DATIWM010000328.1:0-3200 GCA_035519355.1 Thermoanaerobaculia bacterium
GCGCGGTGCCGCTCGCCATCGGCACCGACACCGGCGGCTCCGTGAGGCAGCCGGCATCGCTCTGCGGCCTCGTGGGGCTGAAGCCGACGTACGGGCGGGTCTCGCGCTACGGGCTGATCGCCTTCGCCTCGTCGTTCGACCAGGCGGGCGCCCTCGCCCGGACGGTGGCCGACGCGGCCCTCGCCTTCGCCCTGATGGCCGGAGTCGACGCGCGGGACTCGACCACGCTCGCGACGGCTGTGCCGGACGTCCTCGGCGGCCTCGGCGGGACGATCGCGGGGACCCGGATCGGCCTCCTCGCCGAGGCGGAGACGGCGGAAGGGGGGCTGCACCCGGACGTCGCCGCCTCCTTCGAGACCACCGCGGCGGTGCTCCGGAGCGCGGGCGCGACCGTCCGCCGCGTCTCGGTTCCCCGCGTCTCGATGGCCGTTCCCGTCTACTACCTGACGGCGACGGCGGAGGCATCCTCGAATCTCGCGCGCTTCGACGGCGTGCGCTACGGCGCCCGGAAGGGGGGCGCGAACCTCTCGGATCTCTACCGGACGACGCGCTCGAGCGGGTTCGGCCCCGAGGTGAAGCGGCGGATCCTCCTCGGGACCTTCGCGCTTTCCTCGGGCTATCACGACGCCTATTACGGCCGGGCGCAGAAAGTCAGGATGCTCCTCTCGCGCGACTTCGCCGCGGCGTTTTCCGAGGTCGACGCGATCCTCTGTCCGACCTCTCCCGAGCCGGCCTTCCGGCTCGGGGCGAAGACGGACGACCCCCTGTCGATGTATCTCGCGGACGTCTTCACCGTCCCGGCGAGCCTGGCGGGGCTTCCGGCCGTCTCCGTCCCCTCGGGCTTCTCGAAAGGCGGCCTGCCGGTCGGCATGCAGTTCGTCGGGCCGGCCGACTCCGAGCCGCTCCTCTTCCGCCTGGCGCGCGGCGTCGAGGCCGCGGCGGGGGTCTCCGGCCGGCGGCCTCCCGGCCGGGTCACTTGAGACGGGGGACCGCCCGCCTCGCCCTTCTCCTCGCCGCCATCGCCGCGGCGGCCCCCGGCACCCCCCCCGGTGGAGAGCGGCGCGTCTCCGTCTCGCCGGACTTCGCGGTCCTCCTCGCCGGCGGAAGGATCTCCGTCGAAGCCCGGCCGCTCGAGGGCGAGACGCCGATGGAGTTCGCGGCGCGCCTCGTGGCGAGCCCGGCGAAGGCCGGGGAGATCCTGGCCCTTCCGGGGCAGCCCTCGGCCGGCCGGACGGTCGTCGTCCCGTACGCGGCGCTCGCGGACGAGGTCAAGCTCGCGGCGATCCGGGCTCTCTTCCCGGCCGACGTCCGCGCGACCGCGGGCTGGCTCCACATCGCGGTTTCGGAGGAGAGCCTCGCGGCCACCGCCGACTGGTTCACGGGGCGGACGGACCACGCGGCGGCGCTCGCGCGGGAGAACGGCCTCACGTCGGACGTCGTCAGTCGCGGGACGACGGTCCGGATTCCGACGGAGATCCTCCTGCGGCCGTTCCGCGACGCCGAGGCGCTCGACGAGCCCGAGCCGCCGCAGCTCACCTGGGGAGAGGACGCGACGGGGCGTTATGCGGTCTACCGCCTTCGGAAGAAGGAGGCGCTCTACTCGGCCGTCGTGGTCCGGTTCACCGGGCGCCTCCATGCGCCGGACGTCATCGAGCTGGCCGGAGCGATCGCGGCGCGGTCGGGAATCGAGGACGTCCGCGCCATCCCCGTCGGCTACCCGGTCAAGATCCCTCTCGAGGTCCTCTCCGACGAGTACCTGCCTCCCGATGATCCGAGGGCGCGGGCCCGCGCCTTCGAGCGGGCCGAGACGTCACAGTTCGCACAGCCCGCCACGGCCAAGGGGCTCGCGGGCGTCCGGATCGTCCTCGACGCCGGGCACGGGGGACGGGACACGGGGACGGTCCACGGCGGCCTGTGGGAGGCGACCTACGTCTACGACGTCGCGGTGCGTCTCCGGAAGATCCTTCTCGAGCGGACGCAGGCGGACGTCGTCCTGACGACGAAGGATGGCTCGACCGGCTGGAAGGTCGTGGAGAAGGACCGCCTCCCCCCGCGGAAGTCGCAGGTGCTTCTGACCGATCCGCCGTACGACCTGGCCGATCCCGTCGTCGGCGTGAATCTCCGCTGGTATCTCGCCAACAGCCTCCTGAATCGCCCGGGGCCGGAGAAGAAGAGGGTCCCGGCGGAACGGACGGTCTTCGTCTCGATCCACGCGGATTCGCTCCATCCGTCGCTCCGCGGCGCCATGGTCTACGTGCCGGGCGAGCGATTCCTCCGGGAGCGCTACGGGAAGCGGGGCGAGGTCTTCGCCTCCTACCGGGAATGGCGGGAGCAGCCGGTGGTCTCGTTCAGCCGCCGCGACCGCGTCGCCTCGGAAGGGGCCTCGACGGCCCTCGCCGGAAAGATCGTCTCCTCGATGCGGAAGGCCGGCCTGGCCGTCCACCCCTTCTCGCCGGTCCGGACGCACGTCATCCGCGCCGGGCGCGAGTGGGTCCCCGCCATCCTCCGCTACAACCGGATCCCGAACCGCGTCCTGGTCGAGATCGCGAACCTGGCCAACGAGGAGGATCGCGACCTCCTCGTGACGCGCCGGTTCCGGCAGGACGTGGCCGAGGCGGTGGCGGCCGGGCTTCAGGAGTACTTCGGGGCCGACGTCGCCCCGGCGGCGAAGGCGACGGCGCCGGCGAAGCCCGCGGAGAAGAAGAAGACGGCGAAAAGAACGCCGGCGAAGAAGCCGGCGTCTCCCTCCCGCTAGCGACGGAAAAACTCGACCAGGCGGGCGTCGACGGCCTCGGGGCGCTCCTCGAGCACGAGATGTCCGGCGTCCGGCACGATGAACCACTCGGCGCCGGGCAGCTCTTTCTTGATGCGAGGTTCCCCCCGGGCGAGGGGCACCCAGGCGTCCTTGTCGCCCCAGACGATGAGGACGGGGAACCGGATTCCTCCGAGCGGACGGGTGAGGACGCTCGCCGACGTGTCGCGCGCCATGCCGAGGAGCGCCAGGTCCCAGTCCTTCATCCGCCGCGGCGCCGCGTAACCTTCGATGACGTCCTTCGTCACGAGCGACGGGTCCGCGAACCCGGTTCGAAGGGTCCGTCCGGATCCCGGGGGTGCCAGCTTCCGGCGAATGAGGATCCGGGCCCAGCGCCTCGCGGGGGGAAACCGGAGCAACCAGCGCCCGTCTCCCGGCGCCTTTTCTG
>DATIWM010000329.1:0-2211 GCA_035519355.1 Thermoanaerobaculia bacterium
GCTGCTCGACGGCGGCGGCAACGGTCCGGCCGATGCCGAGGCCGTAGCACCCCATCTCGATCGGGACCATCTTCTGGCCCGGGTCGGCGACCTCGCACTTCATCGAGACGGAGTACTTCGTCCCGAGCTTGAAGATGTGACCGACCTCGATGCCGCGCTTGATCCGGAGCGTTCCGTTCCCGGTCGGCGACGGATCTCCGTCGCGCGCCGTCGCGACCTCGACGACGCCCATGAAGCCCGGCTGCGACATGACGTCCCGCGCGATGGAGACCTGGGCGTGATGCCGGTCGTCCTCGTTCGCCCCGCACCAGACGTTCACGGCGTCCTTCAGGGACCGGTCGACGTAGATGCGGACGGGAGCTCCATCGAATGCGGAGAGACCGATGGGACCGACGAACCCGGGCCGCGTGCGCGTCACGAGGCGGAGCTTCTCTTCCGAGACGAGTTTCGCGTGGTCGACGCCGAGCGCCTTCGGCAGCTTGATCTCCTGGATCTCGAGATCACCCCGGATGAGGACCACGGCGAGCCCGGCCTCGTCCGCGCCCTTCACCCATTCGTAGAGCATCGTGTTCACGATGCGTGCCGGCTCCGTCCCGAGGTGCTTCGCCTGCCCCTCGGTCGTCGTGATGCCGGGCGTCGTCGCGCCGGAGAGGAGGAAGGGCCGCGCCTCCTCCCCCGCCCACGGCTCGGGGAGAGGGCCCGTCACGGCCTTCTCGATGTTCGCCCCGTAGTCCCCCGCCTCGGAGAAGACGAGGGCGTCCTCGCCCGTGTCGGCCACGACCATGAACTCCTCGGAGGCCGAGCCCCCGATGGCGCCCGAGTCGGCCTGGACGACCGCGAACTCCAGGCCGCAGCGATCGAAGATCCGCCGGTAGGCGCCGTCCATCTTCCGGTAGTGGACGTCGAGGCCTTTTGCGTCGAGATCGAACGAGTAGGCGTCCTTCATCAGGAACTCGCGCCCCCGGAGGAGGCCGAAGCGCGGACGGATCTCGTCGCGGAACTTCGTCCGGATCTGGTAGAGGTTGAACGGCAGCTGGCGCCACGAGGTCACCGAGCGGCGGACCATGTCCGTGACGGCCTCCTCGGCGGTCGGGGCGAGGGCGAACTCGCCGCTCTTCCGGTCCTCGAGATGGAAGAGGATGCCGTCGGCGATGTAGCGGTCCCAGCGGCCCGACTCGACCCAGATCTCCTTCGGCTGGCAGATCGGCAGGTCGACCTCGAGGGCTCCGGTCCGGTCCATCTCCTCCCGGACGATCTCGATCATCTTCTTGAGCGACCGGAAGCCGAGCGGCGTGAAGGAATAGATCCCCGCCGCGAGCTTCTGGATCATCCCGGCGCGGTAGAGGAGCTGGTGGGAGACGACTTCGGCGTCGCCGGGGACCTCCCGAAGGGTGGCGAGAAAGTACCGGGACCAGCGCATCGAGCGCGGAGGATAGCAGCCGCGCCGCGGTTTCAGGGACGGGCGCCGGCTTCAGCCGCCACGAGCGAAGCGAATCAACGCCTCCATCTGGCCGAGATAGCGGCGGAGAGCCCCGCGGCCCGCTTCCGTCAGCCGAAAGGTCGAGCGTGGCACCCGCCCGTCGAATCCCTTCTCGCAGACGACGTACCCGGCCGTCTCGAGCCGTCGGGCGTGGACCGACAGGTTTCCGTCGGTCGCCCCGAGGCATTCCTTCAGCTCCCCGAAAGTCATCGTCCGGGCGGCGGCGAGCGCGCTCGCGATTCCGAGGCGCACGCGGGCGTGGAGCACGGGATCGAGGCGGGAGGCGGAGGGACCGGACGCCGTCGACGGGCGTTTCGGCACCGGATGCCGTCTCGGGGATTCGGGTCGCCGGTCGGGCCCGCCCCGACCTCGGGCGCGTCCCGCCGGCGCCCGCGAACGGTGTGCCGCCATGACGACCTCCTCGCCTCCGGCCCCGAAGACGGGACCGGTCCGGCGAGACAGACTCTCACAGAGGCCGCGGGGGGGCTATACACTCCGCCGCCATGGAGGTCGCGCCGCTCTTCGGGCCGGCGGAGGCGTCCGACGCGACGCTCTCGGCGGTCGCGCGGGGCGTGGTCGGCTCGGAGATCCTGCGGATGGCGGCGGAGGTGCGGGCGCTGATCGCCCGAGGCGTCCCGGTCTGCAACCTGACGGTCGGCGACTTCGACCCGGCGCAGTTCCCCGTCCCGCCGCTTCTCGTCGAGGCAACCTGCGACGCGCTGGCGCGCGGG
>DATIWM010000330.1:0-27038 GCA_035519355.1 Thermoanaerobaculia bacterium
CTGCTACTACGTCTCCAACGACCACATGCTGCAGCAGGGCGACTTCAAGGCCGGCGTGATCGTCAGGTTCTGACGTCAGGGCGCAGCCGGAGGATCGAGAGACTGGATGGGGCGCAATCTCTGAGGGCGGCGTCTCGAAGATGTCGATGACCGGGCGCCGGCGAGTTCTCGTGGCGGCTGCGGGCGCCCTGGTTCTCGTCGTCGCCGGCGCGTCCCTCGCGCCGCTCTGGATTCATCTCGGGCCGGTTCGGAAGCGGATCGAGTCCGCCGCCTCCTCGGCTCTCGGCGGCGTTGTGACGATCGGACGAATCGATCTCTCCGTCTTCCCGCGCCCCGGGGCGGTGATTCATCAGCTCGACCTGACCGTCCCGGGGAAAGTGCGCGGCACCGTCCGTTCCGTCGACGTCTCTCTTCGGCTCCCCCCGCTGCTGCGGGGGCGCTTCCGTCCGGCCAGCGTGCGGGTGGACGCGCCCGACCTGACGGTCGAGCTTCCCGAGGCGACGAAGAAGGAGGCGCCGGCTTCCCTTTCAGATCCGCTGGGGAGCCTCGCGCCGCTCCTCACCCGAATCGCATCCGAGGTGCCGGGACTGGCCGTCGAGGTGATCGGGGAACGGGTCGGCTTCTCGCGCGGGGGCGTGGCGCTCGCCTCCGTCGAAGGCCTCAAGGCGAGCGTCCGCGTCTCTCCGGAGGCTCGGGTCAGGTTTCATGTCGATGTCGGGATCGCCGCGGCGTCCATCTCTCTCCGGCGAGAGGGGGGACGGACCCTGGAAATCGCCGGCCTTCACCTCGAAGGAGCGGTCGATTCCCGTGACGGAAAGTCGGAGATGACGCTCTCGCGCGTCTCCACGGAGTCCCCGCGGTTTCACACCGAGATCGTGCTCTCGGCCGAACCGGCCATCCCGCGGGTCGCGCTCTCGGCCCGCGGCGGCGGTCTCGACGTGACGGCTCTCCGCGGGAAGCTCCTCCCTTTTGGCGGGGACGACCCGACCGTCGCGGCGATCTTCGAGATCTTTCGGGGCGGGACGCTCACTTCCTTCTCATTCGCCTCCGGAGGAAGGACGACCGGGGATCTGGGCGTCTTCGAGGGAATGTCGATCCGGGCCGTCCTGGCTGAAGGGAGCGTCCGGATCGGGAGCATCGGCCTCGACCTCGAGGAGGCGCAGGGAGACGTCGCCGTCGAGAAGGGGGTCCTCTCCGCCGAGCACGCGGCGGCGCGGATCGGAAGCTCGCAGGCGTCGGACGGAAGCGTCCGGGTGGGGCTCGCGGCGGGCGACGACACCCTCCGAGTCGAGGCCGCGGTCCGGTCAGATCTCGCGGAGCTTCCGGCCATCCTCTCCCGGGCGATTCACGGCGGCTCCTTCCGGGAGGAGCTGCCCCTCGTGACCGAGCTCGAGGGGAGCGCGGTGGGCCGAATGACGCTCGAGAACCGGGCGGGAGCGCTCCGGACGACGGTCTCCGTGTCGGAGATTCGGCTCTCCGGCCGCCACCGGAGGATCCCCTTCCCGATCTCGATCCGGCGAGGGACCTTCTTCTACGACGGGAAGCGCATCGGGGTCGGCCGGCTCTCCGGCAGCGTGGGACGCTCGACGTTTTCCGGCGTCGAGGCACGGTTGCGGCTCGGGGTTCTCTCTCTCCTCGAAGGAATGTCGGGCACGTTCGAAGCGTCGCTCGACGAGCTCTACCCCTGGCTGGCCTCCCGGGAGGGAATGGAGGCGCTCCGGACGGAGATTCGAGCGCTGCGGGGATCCGTCGGGCTCTCCGTCGCGCGGCTCTCCGGGCCGATCTCCCGGCTTGAAGAATGGCACTACGAGGCGACGGGATCGCTCCAGGATCTCGTCCTCGACGCTTCGTTCCTGCCGAAGCCCCTCGAGGTCGGAACCGGCGGCTTCTCGATGGACGAAAAGACGATCCGCGCGTCGGGGCTCGGGGCCCGAACGGTCGACGCGGCACTTTCGGTCTCCGGATCCCTCGTCGGGTACCAGCGAGGCCCCCGGAAGCTCGAGGCCGTCGTGGACGGCGAGCTGGGACCGGAGGCGGTCCATTGGGTCTGGCAGAAAGCGTCGCTCCCGGCCGAGTTCCTTCCGGCGGCGCCGCTCGCGCTCGAGGAGGTCCGCGTCTCTTACGGCGGCCCGGATGCGTTCTCCCTGGCGGGGAAGGCCATGGTCCGGGGCGGACCTCGCGTGAGCCTCGACGTGGCCTCCGGCGGAGAGGGGACGGACGTTCGCCGTCTGACGATCGCCGACGGCCACTCTGATGCCTCGATCTCTCTTGGTCTGCGAAAAGGTGAGTTCCAGGTCCGCTTCGAAGGCCACCTCGCCGCCGCGACCCTGGCGAAGCTGCTTGCTGAGAGGAGGCAGCGGCGAGGCCGGATCGAGGGCGAGTTCCACGCCGCCGTGAGGCGCGATCATCTCGCGGAGTCGACGGCCGAGGGGCGCCTGACGGCGGCGGACCTCGTTGTTCCCACGCCGGCCGGCGACGTCACGGTAGAGAATCTCGACCTTCGGGCGTCGGGGAACCGGCTCACGGCGGCCTCCTCCTCCGTCGTCCTCGACGGACAGCGCTTCTCCGTCACGGGCGACGCGACGTTCCGGGACGAAGGGCTCGCCCTCGATATGGAGGCCGCCACCGGAGCGCTCTCGTCGGAGCGCGTCGAAGCGGTTCTCGACCGGATGGGCAGGAAGGAAGGGAAAGTCGCTGCGACGACCGAGGATCCGGCGCCCCCGTTCCGGATCCTCGGCAATGTCCGGTTCTCTCTCGGCTCATTCGCCTTCCGGGACTTCGTCTGGAAGCCGGTCCTCGGCGGCATCACTCTGGAAGGGGAGACGACCGCCCTGACGGTCCGAAACGCCGACCTCTGCGGTATCGCGACGACCGGGGAGATCCGGTTCCGGCAGGGCAGGCGGGCCGAGATGAGCGCGAAGGTCTCGGCGGCCGGGTCCGACATCGGCGTCCCCCTCGCCTGTCTCGGCGTCTCTGGCGAACCGTTCACGGGGGCCTTCGAGACGGCTTTGGACGTGGAGGGAGAGGGGGAGGCCGCGGAGCTTCCGCGGGTCATTCGCGGACCGGTGACGCTGAAGGCGTCGAAAGGGAGGATCGGGAAGGCGACGCTCCTGACGAAGATCCTGGGCGTGCTCCATGGAACGTCCCTCTTCGCCGGGAAAGAGAAACGCGACCAGATCGGCGAGGCGATGGCCTACGACTCGCTTGCCATCGAGGGGAGCCTGGAGTCCGGCCGCGTCGTGATCCGCGAGGGCGTGCTTCAGGCGCCGTCGCTCACGATGGCGGCCAGCGGGACGATCGGCTACCTCGACCGGGCCGTCGACCTGATGGTCCTCGCGCACCCCTTCTCGACGGCGGACAAGATCATCCGGGCGATTCCCGTCCTCCGGTACATCCTCGGGAAGGACTTCCTCTCCGTCGCGGCGAAGGTGACGGGGAGCCTCGAGGATCCGAAGGTCGACATCGCCGCGGCCCGGGATACGAGCCAGGGGCTGATCAACATTCTCGAAAGAACGGTGACGCTTCCGGTCAAGGTCTTCGATCCGGAGGTGCGCTGACGGCGGGAGGGTTCGCTTCCACGGCCCGGACTCCGCTTTACCGCTTCGGACTGAGCCAGAGGAACTGGTAGGCGATCCCGTACGTGTCGAAGCGGGAGCCGACCCGGGCCGAGACGCCCGTCGCCGCGCTCAGCTTGATCGAGTGGTTGCGAGCCACCGGGAGAGAGAACGTCACCCCGGCCCGGGTGTTGGACTGCCGCGTGTCGCCCGGGACGCCGTTGGTGGACGTCTGGCCTCCGACGTAGTACGTCGCATCGAGCGCGATCCAGAGCCCGGGCCGGAAGGTGTAGCCGCCGTGCGCCTGGAACGCGAAAAGGGGGTCCTGCGACCGGACGTTCTCGCCCGGGTAGGTGTGGGTGTTGTCCAGGAAGAGCCAGACGCCGGCCGCGGCCTCGAGCGTCCAATGGCCGGTCGGGTACGACAGCCCGAACTCCGGCTTGAAGGCCCAGCGGTTCGCCCCGATGTTGATCAGCTTCTCGTTGCTGTACTGCCCGGTCGGCGCGACGACGACGAGGCTGAAGCCGAGCGTCGTCTCCGGCTTCCTGGCGGCCCACTCGCGGGCGGAAAGCCCGGGGGCGCCGAGCAGGTTGACGACGAGGCGGCCCCTGAGGTCCCCGAGGCCCGAGCGCGTGATCTTCGCGTACTGCTCGGCGACGTTGCCGTTGATGGAGCCGAAAGCGTATGGAACGACGACCGCGGCGCTCGCGAACCGGCCGAACAGTGAGAACGTGTGCCCGTATCCGCCGGCTATGCCGTTGACGTAAGCATTCACGTCGGAGAACGGGAGCGACGGGTCGAAGAGGACCTCGCCCGACTGGTACGAGTAGGCGACGAGAAAGAAGTTCGCTCCGATCGGCGCGGGGGCGTAGGCCCGCGGCTCCAGCTCCTGAGCCCGCGCATGAAGGGCGACGGCGAGGAGCGGAAGGAGAAGTGACGCGAGAGGACGACGTCTCATGCGAGGGCGTAGCGGGAAGGGCTGAAATTCACGTCTGACGGTCACGTACCTTAGCAGAAGCCGGCCCCGGCAAGTCCTTGCGGTAATTGAGGGCGACGATCAGGTCGCCACTCACCGAGGCCGCGTCGCTCGCGTGGATCGTCAGGAGCACCGCCGCGACGAGCGTCCTCATCTTCGCTAATATCGCCCGGTGCTCCCGAAGCGTCTGATCGTCCTCGCCGCCGCGGCGGGGATCGTCGTCCTCGGGCTCGTTCTCATCTTCCGGTCCCGGCGCCCCGTCCCGCACGCCGCCGCCGTCGCCGCCGGCCCGCCCTGGACGCGCCCCGAGGAATCGCGGTTCATCGGGCGCGAGGCGTGCGCGAAGTGCCACGAGAAGGAAGACGCGAGGTGGGCGCCGTCGGACCACGCCCTCGCGATGCAGCCGATGAACGAGAAGACCGTCCTCGCGAACTTCGACGGCACCTCGTTTGACTATCACGGCGTCGTCTCGACCTTCACGAGGAAGGACGGGAAGTACTTCGTGAAGACCGACGGCCCGGACGGGAAGCTGACCGACTACGAGATCGCCTGGGCGTTCGGGTACAAACCGCTTCAGCAGTTCCTGATCCGCTTCCCCGGAGGGCGCGTCCAGGCGCTGAACGTCTGCTGGGACACGTGGCCGAAGGAGAAGGGCGGGCAGCGGTGGTTCCATCTCTACCCGGAGGAGAGCGTTCCGGCCGGCGACGTGCTCCACTGGACCGGTCTCTACCAGAACTGGAACTTCATGTGCGCCGAGTGCCATTCGACGAACGTGAAGAAGGGATACGACGCGAAGACCGACACGTACGCCACGACCTTCTCGGAGATCAACGTCTCCTGCGAGGCGTGTCATGGGCCGGGCTCGGCGCACGCGGCGTGGGGCGAAGCGGAAAAACGGAAGGAGGTCCGGACCGACGACCCCGCCAACGGCGTCCTCGCGGGGCGGAAGGATCGCGACGGCGCGGACTGGGTCTTCGCGCCGGGCGAGGCGATCGCGCGCCGGACCGTCCCGCGGACGAACCGGGACGAGGTGACGATGTGCGCGCGCTGCCATGCGCGGCGCTCGGTCGTCCACGACCCGTACACCTGGGGCCGCCCGTTCCTCGACACACACCGTCCCTCGCTCCTGACCGACCCGCTCTACTTCGCCGACGGGCAGATCCGGGACGAGGTCTATGAGTACGCATCGTTTCTCCAGAGCCGGATGTACGCGGCGGGAGTCACCTGCACCGAGTGCCATGACGCCCACTCGATGAAAGTCCGCGTCTCGACGGACGGGGTTTGCACCCGCTGCCACCTCCCCGAGAAGTACGCCGAGAGGAGCCACCACTTCCACAAGACGACCGGCACGGGCGCCAGCTGCGTCGGCTGCCACATGGCGGCGCGAACCTACATGGTCGTCGACCCGCGGCGCGACCACAGCTTCCGCAGTCCGCGCCCCGACCTGACGCTCAAGATCGGCACCCCGAACGCCTGCACGACCCCCTGCCACGAGAAGAAGAGCGTGGCGTGGGCGGCCGAATGGGCCGCGAAGTGGTGGCCGAAGAGCGCGAAGACGCCGCACTGGGGCGAGGCGATCCACGCCGGGCGACAGGTGCTGGCCGGCGCGCGTCCCGCCCTCGTGGCCGTCTCCGAGGACCGGACGAAGCCGGGCATCGTCCGCGCGACCGCCGTGTCGATGCTCGGAGGCTTTCCGGGGAAGGACGCCGACCAGGCGATCGACGCCGCCCTCTCGGATGCCGAGCCGCTGATCCGGATGGGGGCGGTCGCCTCCGCGCGCGGCGGAAACCCGCGGGCCCTCCTGGAGCGCCTCTATCCGCTCCTGAACGACCCGGTCCGGACCGTCCGGATCGACGCGGCGCGTGCTCTGGCCGCCGTGCCGGCGGAATACCTCTCGGCCGTCCAGCGGAGCGCCATCCAGAGCGGCCTCGCGGAGTGGCGCGCGGCCCAGCGGGTGGACGAGGACCGCCCCGAGGCGCACCTCACGCTGGGGGCCCTGGACGCCGAGCTGGGAGAGCTGGCGTCCGCCGAAAGCGAGTACAAGACGGCCCTGAAGTTGGCGCCCGGCTTTCCGGCCACTTACGTCAACCTGGCGGACCTCTACCGGCAGAGCGGCCGTGACGCCGAGGGGGAGAAGGTCCTCCTCGAGGGGCTCCGGATCACGCCGAAGAGCGCGGACCTGCATCACACGCTCGGCCTTCTCTACATTCGAATGAAGAAGACGCCCGAGTCGCTGGTCGAGCTGGCGAGGGCGGCGGAGCTTCGTCCCGACGCCGGGCGGTATGCCTACGTCTGGGGGGTCGCCCTCTACTCCGCCGGGCAGCCGGACAAGGCGATGTCCGTCCTCAGGTCGGCCTGGGAGCGGCACACGGGAGACCCGGAAATCCTCCTCGCCCTGGCTTCGTACAGCCGGGAGAGGGGCGATCGGGCCGCGGCCCTCGATTGGGCGCGGAAGCTCGTCCAGCTCTCGCCCGACGATCCCGCGGCCCGCCAGCTCCTCGCGCAGCTGGCGCGGGGCCGTTGATGGATCCGGATTGGGCTTAGAATCGACGGGACCCGTGAAAGTCACGAATCAGCTAGGAGAACGTATGCGCCTTCGCCGGCTCCTCGTGGCTTCGATTGCCGGGGCCGTCTGTTTCGTCGCCGCTTCCCCGGCCGCCGCCCAGATGACTTCGGCCTATGCCGCCCAGAAGGGGATGGACGAGAGCTTCCGGATCGACTTCGGCGGCTTCTTCCAGAAGTTCGATACCAGCATCTACCTCCAGTCGTCGAGCGGGGCGTCGACGGAAATCAATCTCGAGAACACCTTCGGCCAGGACGTCCACAAGACGACCTTCCGCGCCGACGGCTACTGGCGTTTCGGCCGGCACGCGAGCCTCGTCTTCGGCTACCTCGGGTGGACGCGAAGCTCCTCGGCGGCGCTCTCGCAGGACATCCAGTGGGGCGACACCGTCATCCACTCGGGCTCGTCCGTCGATTCGAGGGTTCGCGTAATCGTCCCCCAGCTCTATTACGCCTACTCGGGCGTCAACAACGGCACGGTGGAAGTCGGGGGAATGCTCGGCTTCTCGACCTACATCAACAAGGCCCGCCTCGACGCCTCGGGATCGATCACGGGACCGGACGGGACGACGAGCGGGAGCTACAGCTCGGACCAGTGGCACATCACGGTGCCGGTCCCGGCCACGGGCGCCTACCTCCGGTACGCGCTCTACCCCGGATTCCTCCTCGACGCCGACGTCAAGTGGCTCCCGACGATGACGATCTCGGGGTACACGGGCGGCATGCTCGAGTACCAGGCGGGGCTGGATTTCTACTTCACGCCGAACATCGGGATCGGCGCCGCGTACCAATACACGCACGTCCACGTCTACCACACCACGACGAACACGGTGGGGTTCGACTTCAGGTACAGCGGCCCGTACGGTTATCTGAGCCTGGCGTTCTGATCGCCGCCGGCCCGCCAGGTCTGGCCCGGGGGGCGCGGGGACGTGGGCGGACCCGGACCCGGCGTAGAATGGCGCGAATTCGTGCCGGACACTCCAAAGCAAGGAGAATCCATGACCGTACGCCGAATCCTCGCGGCCTCTGTTGTCCTGATGGTCTGCCTTTTCGTGGTGTCCCCGGCCGCCGCCCAGTTCAGTCAGAGCTATCTGACGGCTCGCGGCATGGAGGAGCGGTTCCGGCTCGACATCGGCGGCTTCTTCCAGAAATTCGACACGACCGTCACGATCGACCGGAGCGACGGGAGTCCCGGGACCGAGGTCAACCTGGAGGACGTCTTCGGACAGAACGCTCACCAGACGAACCTCCGGCTCGACGGCTACTGGCGCTTCGGCCCGCACGGTCTGCTCCTGTTCGCCTATCGCGGATGGCACCGCACGAACGAGCACGTCCTCGACCGCGACATCGACATCGGCGACACGACCTATCACGCCGGCGCGAATGTTTCCGTGAACAACCGAGTCAACGTGTTCCAGATCTACTACGGCTACTCGTTCTGGAACACCGGCACGTTCGAGCTGGGAGCCCAGCTCGGCATCTCGGGTTACTACACGAAGCTGGCGTTCTCGGCGTCGGCAAACGTGACCGGCCCGGGCGGCTCCGCCAGTACGACGACCGGGAACGAGGACACCAACTTCCTCGCGCCGGTCCCCGGAATCGGGGGTTACTTCAGGTACACTTTTTTCCAGCGCTTCTTCGGCTTCGCCACCGTCAAGGGGCTCCCCACCGTGACGATCTCGGGTTACAGCGGCAGCATGATCGACGTCACGGCCGGGCTCGACTACTTCTTCACGAAAAACATCGGTCTCGGCGCGGGCTACGAGTACTCGAAGATCACGTACAAGGACGCCAACCTGACGCCGCGGGTCGGGGTCGACTACAAGTACAGCGGTCCGCTCGTCTACGTGTCACTGACGTACTAGCGCCGCGGGGCTCGGGCGGGCGCCGGCGCTGACGGCGGAGTCCGGGTTGGACGGCGAGAAGCCTGTCGCGGTTACTTCTTCACGACCTCGAGGAGGTCGATGACCCGCTTCACGCCCGGGACGCCCTTCGCGGCGGTGATGGCGAACTTTTGGCGCGCCTCGTCGGGCACTGGCCCCCGAAGGGTGACCGTGCCCTCAACGGCCACGATGTCCAGCTTCTTGTAGTGCTGGCCGAGCTCTTTCTTTACGGCCGTCTCAACCTTGTCTTCGAGCTTGATGTCGTGGGACTCCTGCCCGATCCCTCCCGTGAAGACTCCCTTCGAGGCCGCCGACTTGACCTGGTTGTCGACCTTCGTGACTCCGGGGACGCTGAGGGCGACCTGCTCGGCCAGCGCCTGCGTGTCCCGCCCCTTCACCTCGCCGACGAGGACGACTTTCTTCTCGACGATCGCGGCCTTGATCGTCTTGGCGTCGTCGCCGAGCTTGTCGACGAGCTTCTGCTGCACTTTCGCATCAAGGCCGGCAGGGGGTGCGGGCGCCGGCGGGGCCTGCGCGAGGACGGGGGCCGCGACGAGGAGGGCGGCCAACGTGAGGGCGGAGGAACGAATCGTCATCTTCTTCTCCTTGTAATTCGGTTCGAGCCTTTCGGGCTCGTGAGGATACGGACCGGATTCTATGCGCGTGCGGCCTTTCGGGCGCACCGGGCGCTACGATCCCATGGTGAAGGCCGTGGCGTCGGGGGCCGGGAGGTTCGTCCTCGAGTTCGAGAGCGAGGAGGAGCTTCGCGATGAACACCGGACGAGCCTCTCGCACGGCGGCCTCCGGCTCCCCGCCGTCGAGAAGCCGGCCCTTTTCTCGAAGGTGGAGGTGACACTCCGCGGGCCGCTGGGGGCCGCGGTCGCGGTGGCGGGCACGGTCGTCGCGCCACTCCCGGACGGCGTGGCCCTGGCCTTCGAAGGAAACGGCGACGCGATCCTCGAGGCGCTCCTCGCCGCCCCCTTCGAGGAGGGCCCCGACGAGACGGACCGGAGCACCTGGGATCGGCTGAGGGCGCTCTCCCGGACGGAGAAGCTCCTCCTTGCCGCGAAGGCCGACCGGACGGAGCGGCTCGTCCTCGTGCAGGACCACGACCCGCAGGTCCTCTATTCACTCCTCAAGAACCCCCGAATCACCGTGGACGAGGTCGTCCGGATCGCGAAGTCGGCATGCCTCTCCTACCAGTCCGCCGAGCTGATCCTGAAGACGAGCCAATGGGCGGCGAATCTCGACGTCCGCGTCGCCCTCGTCCACAACCCGAAAACGCCGCCGATGTTCGCCCTGCGGATCCTCCCGACGCTGCCGGAGGCCGAAGTGAAGGTCATCGCCCGCGGCGCGGCGACCAGCATGGCCCTGAAGCAGGCGGCGCTGAAGCGGCTGCAGGGGGGCTGAGCGGAGCGGCTAACGCCGGCGCAGGAAATCGAGGAAATCGCGGGGGGAGACGACCGCGACGCCGTGCCGCAGGCGGGCGGGGAAGTCGCGGAGGTTTCCCGTCACAAGGAACTCCGCTCCGGCTGCAATGGCGACTTCAAGGAAGGGTTCGTCAGCTGGATCGGGAAGCCGGTGGGGTAACGGACGCCCGACGACGGCTTCGCCTTCCTCCTCGAGATCCGCCAGGAGGCGCTCGACCCGGGCTGGCGCGATGCCCAAGTGGGGACGCAGCAGGACGTCCCGATATTCCTCGAGGATCCGGGCGTCGAAGCAGGGGACAAAGACATTCTCGGGAATGAGCGAGACGATCCGACCGGGCGGACCCGCTTCGGAGAGGAGACCCGAGACGAGGACGTTCGTGTCGAGGACGATTCTCAACGCTCGCGCTTCGCCCGGACCGCTGCGATCTCCGCGTTGATCGTGGCCAGGCTCACGCCCCGCGGGAACCTCTTCTTCGATTCCTTCTGGATCGAGCGGATCGTCTCGGCCAGCCGCGCCCGACGCAGGGCGGCGAGGTCGCGCTCGAACGATTCCTCCGTCACGGGGGACAGGAGCGCGATCGGCTTGCCGTTTGACGTCAGGACCAGTTCCCGCCCCTCGGCCAGCTTCTTCCAGACCTGTCCCGGCCGGCCCCGCAGATCCCGAATGGTGACGAACTTCATGGCCTCCTCCGTCACTCAATAGTGTATACGATCGTCACTCGAAAGGAAGCCCACACGTCCTTTCAGCTCGGACCCCTCAGGGTCCGGTGGATGGAGCGAATTCGGCCGGGGATCGGGGACTCAGCGTCCGCTCTCGGCCCGCTCGGCGACCGCGCGGAGCCACATGGCCCGGATGAGGGCGCTGCCGGGGTGGATCATCCGCCAGTAGACGGCGAAGCGGCGCGCCGCGTCGCGGTCCGTCGCGAAGATCCGCGTCTCGGTCGTCAGCCGGCAGGTCCCGTCCGGACGCGGCTCGATCCGGAAGTTCATCGCCGCCTTGGCGTAGCCGGGCGCCGAAAGCGCGGCGAAGCGGCGGCCCGTCTCGGCCAAATCGTCGGGAACGGAGACGCGTGCGTCGCGGGGCCTGACGACCAGCGTCCCGAGGACCAGCTCGCGCCCGGGCTCGTCGGCGAGAACGACGAACCCGGAGCGTTTCGCAACGTCGAGGATCGGCTCCGCCGCCGGAGGATTCAGAATGCTCTCCGGCTGCCGGCTCCAGAGACGGCGCGGGTTGCGGATCCAGGTGAGGAAACGGAGGAGACGGATCTCTTCGGCGGTCACAGTCCGTAGGGCCCGGTCGACCCGCTCCGGAGTCGCGCGGACGAGCCGCTCGTGGAACTCCGCGAACTGGAACTCGGGAACGAAGTCGTCGAGGCGGGTCGCCCCGTGGGGGCCGGAGCGGGCGGGAGGCGGCGGAACGAGAACGGCGACGAGGGCCGCCGCCAGGCCCGCGGCCAGGACCGCGAGCGCCCGCGCCCGCGTCGGGATCCCGAGGAACCGCGGGGGATAGAGGAGCGAGACGCTTCCGAGCGCCATAACCGCGAAACCCGCATAGAGAAGGACGGAGATGACCACGACGGACGACGCCATCCTAGCGGGCCGGGACCGCAGGGGCCGGGGGCTCAGTACGCCAGCGTCTTCCGCGCCGCCTCGAGGACCTTCTCGGTGCTCGGCAGGATGGCCCGCTCGAGGATCCGGTTGAAGCCGACGGGCGTGAAGATCGAGCCGACGCGCTCGACCGGGGCGTCGAGGTGCGGAAAGAGCTCCGCGCCGATCCGGGCGGCGATCTCGCCGCCGAAGCCGCCGTGCACCTTGTCCTCGTGGGCGATCAGGACGCGCGAGGTCTTCTTCACCGACGCGGCGATCGCGGGAAAGTCCAGCGGGACGAGGGAACGGAGGTCGATCACCTCGATCTCCTTCCCCTCGGTCGCCAGCGTCGCCGCCGCCTCGAGGGCGAAATGGACCGGCGTGCCGTACGCCACGATCGTCAGGTGCCGGCCGGTCCGCCGGACGCGCGCCTTGCCGAACGGGACGGCGAAATCTTTGGGGACACGCGTGCGTGCCATGGGGACGTTGTAGAGGTACTTCGGCTCGAGGTAGAGAGTGAGCCCCCGGGAGCGGATCGCCGTCCGGAGGAGGCCCGCGGCGTCGTCGGCAAAGGCGGGGACGACGACGCGGAGACCGGGAAGCGTCGTGAGCCACCCTTCGATGTTCTGCGAATGGTAGAGGCCGCCCCCGATGTAGCCGCCCGAGGCGATGCGCACCGTCACGTTCGGCACGAACTGTCCGTTCGAGCGCCAGTAGTCGTGCGACATCTCGACCATCTGCTCGGCCGCGGGCCAGAAGTAGTCGGCGAACTCGGCCCCCTCGACGACGACGCGGATCTTCTCGTCGAGCCGCGAGAAGCCGCCGGCCGTCCCGAGGATGAAATCCTCGGCGATGGGGCCGTTGAAGACGCGCCTCTCGCCGAACTCCTGCTGCATTCCCTTCGTGACGTTGAAGACGCCCCCCTTGTCCTTGTGGGCGATGTCCTGCCCCCAGATGAAGGTGTCGGGGTTCTCTCGGAACATCTCCTTCAGGGTCGTGTTGAGCGCCTGGAGAAGCGACATCTCCGGCGCGTTCTCGCCGGCGGGAGTGACAGGAACCCCGGCCAGGCCGTCGCCGGGAGGGACCCACGGGTCGGGCGTCACGAAGTCGACGACCGATCCGGGCTTCGGGTCGGGCGCCTTCTTCGCGCGGTCGGCGGCGTCTTCGTAGGCCTTCAGGTTCCTCTCCTCGATCTCGGAGATCTCCTCCTCGGAGAAGGCGCCTCCCTCGATCAGGAGGCGGCGGAGCCGCGGCAGCGGGTCGAGGGCTTTCGCGGCCGCGATCTCCTCGGACGAGCGGTAGAGCTCGTGGCGGTCGGAGTTGGAGTGCGAGTGGATCCGGATGCAGTCGGCGTGCACGATGGCGGCCCCGGCTCCGCTCTTCACGTAGGCGACCGCCTGGCGCATGGCCTGGACCGAGTCGAAGAGGTCCTTCCCGTCGCAGGTGAGGATCGAGAGGTTCAGAAAGCCGCTGAAGTTCGCCGAGGCGACCGGGTTCGCCGTCTGGTCCCGCTTCGGGACGGAGATGCCGTAGCCGTTGTCCTGCACGACGAAGACGACGGGGAGCTTCTCGCGCGAGGCGCCGTTGACGGCCTCGTAGTAATAGCCCTCGGAGGTGGACGACTCGCCGACCGAGCAGAAGACGAGGTCGTCCTTGCCGTAGGCCCGGAGGGCCCGCGCGAGGCCAACGGCGTGGAGCGCGTGGTTCGAGACGCACGAGGAGACGTTCTGGATCCGGAGCGCGAACTTCGCGAAGTGGTTCGACATGTGCCGGCCGCCGGAGGCGAGGTCGGTCGCCTTCGACATGCCGTTCAGCAGGATCTCCTCCGGCGTGATCCCCGCGGCGAGACAGGTGGCGAGGTCGCGATAGTAGGGGAAGAGCCAGTCGCGTCCGGGACGGAACGTCGTGCCGAGGGCGATCTGGATGCCGTCGTGCCCCGCGCACGGCGCGTGATAGGACCAGCCGAGCCCCTGCTTGAGATAGTTCGGCGCCTTGTCGTCGAGAAGGCGCGCCATGTGCATTAACGCAAACCATTGCCGGA
Source organism: Thermoanaerobaculia bacterium (assembly GCA_035519355.1). Lineage (GTDB taxonomy): Bacteria > Acidobacteriota > Thermoanaerobaculia > UBA5066 > UBA5066 > DAOMFB01. The sequence goes on from DATIWM010000330.1 coordinate 14,034, forward strand.
GCTCCTCGCGGCTCGGAGAAAGCGACGCGAGGGCGGACGACGTCTCCGTCGTCCGGGACGCGAAAGCAGCGGGAGAAACGAGAACACCGACGTCGGGCACCAACAACCTCCAAGGGCGACCACCGCCTTCGGGGCGGTCGCCGGGGCAACCTGTCGGGAAGTTTACGTCATCCGCCGGAACCGGCGGTCCCATCGGTTAGAATCCCGGCTCCCGCCGCCCGACGGCGCCCGAAGAGGCTCGCCGCCGGGACGACATCTGCGGGAAGGAGACCGATCCGTGACCGAATCCGCCGCCGCCACGACCGTTTTGGAGACCCCCGAGGCCGCCGATCGCCGCGCCTTCGAGGACGCCCTGAAGGCCGACGACGCCGCCTCCCGCAAGAAGCTGGTGGAAGGCGAGACCGTTCTCGGCACCATCGCCGCCGTCACCCCCGACGTCGTTCTCGTCTCGCTCGGGGGGAAGACCGAGGCGCTGATGGAGAAATCCGAGCTGGAGGGGCTGAAGGTCGGCGACCGGATCGAGGCGGTCGTGGTCAAGGCCGGGCCCGACGTGAGGCTCTCCCGGCGGCTGGCGCTGGGCCAGCGGACGCGGGCCGAGCTTCGGGCCGCTTCCAGCGCGAAGATCCCCGTGCAGGGGAAGGTGACCGCCCGGAACAAGGGAGGCTTCGAGGTGGCGCTCGGCGGGTCATCCGGACTGCGCGCCTTCTGCCCGGTCTCCCAGATCGACGTCGGGCGGCACGACGAGGAGGCCTTGAAGGCGTTTCTCGGCCAGACCTTCGACTTCCGGATCCTGGAGTACACCGAGGACGGGCGGCGCATCGTCGTCTCCCGCGCCGCGCTTCTGCGCGAGGAGCACGACGCCCGGGCCGCCGAAGCGCGCGAGAAGGTCGTGCCGGGCGCCGTCCTGAAGGGTCGCGTCCGCTCGATCACCGACTTCGGCGCCTTCGTCGACCTGGGCGGCATCGACGGCCTGGTGCACGTCACGGAGATCTCCCGCCGGCGGATCGCCCACGCCAAGGACGCCCTCGCCGTCGGCCAGGACGTGGACGTGAAGGTGCTGAAGATCGAGCAGGACGGCAAGCGGATCTCCCTCTCGATGAAGGAACTCGAATCCGATCCGTGGGAGGGCGTCACGTCGCGCCTCGCGGCGGGCGCTCCGTTCACGGGGAAGATCGCGCGCCACGCGGAGTTCGGCCTCTTCGTGGAGCTGGAGCCGGGGATCGACGGGCTGGTCCACGTGTCGCAGCTCCCGCCCGGCGTCACCCTGAAGGACGCCTCCGTGGCCGTCGGCGAGGCGGTGACCGGCTGGGTGAAGGAGATCGACCCGTCGCACCACCGCATTTCCCTGACGCTCCGCGAGGTGGCGCTGTCCGACCCGTGGGAGGGGATCGAGTCGAAGTTTCCGGAGGGATCGGTCACCGGCGGCGAGGTCGAGAACGTCGCGACGTTCGGCGTCTTCGTCCACCTGGCTCCCGGCCTGACGGGGCTCATTCCCAACTCGGAGACGGGGCTGCCGCACGGCACGCCGGTCTCGAAGAGCTTCGCGCCCGGACAGAAGATCGAGGTGAAGGTCATCGGCCTCGACACGAAGCGGCGCCGGATCTCGCTCTCGGTGGCGGGGGCGAAGGCGGAAGCCGACCGGGTCGACGTGAAGCGGTATCGCGAGGATTCGGCGCGGCGCGAGAAGGAGAAGCCTCCCGCCGTCTCCGTTTTCGGGGCGTCGCTGCTCGCGGCGCTCCAGAACCCGAAGAGCAAGCAGATCCGGAAGTAGCCGATCCCCGCCCTTTGGGGCGTGGTACCGTTTTCCCGCGTTCTTTCACATCGTCCCCGGGTTCCCCCTTCCTCCGGGGGACCAGCCGCTCCGCGGCCAAGAGGGAAGCGGGTGTGATTCCCGCGCGGCCCCCGCCACTGTGACCGGGGACGCGACGGACGACATCCCACTGGCGGCGAGGGATCGCGGGCATCGGCCCCGGTCGCGCCTCCGGGAAGGGGTCCGATCGCGGTCGATCCGGGAGCCAGGAGACCTGCCCGAGGAACACGCTTGCCGCCTCGCCTTCTCCGGGGCTCGGGAAGGAAGGGCCGCCCCCGGGCTCGTCCGGGACGCCGCCCTTTCCGACTCGATGGGAGGGCGGGGCCGTGACCCGGAGGGTCTTCGATGTTCCGTCCCGGCCGCACCCGGCTCCACCGCGCGGTGCCCGTCTGCCTGCTGCTCTCGGCGCCGGCCCTCGTCGCGCAGACCCCGCCCCCGGTCACGGCCGAGGTCGTCGTCACGGCCGATGCGCAGCCCGAGCCGCGCCGGACGCTCGGCGTCGCCGCGACCGTGATCTCTCCGGAGGAGATCGACCGGTCGAAGGCCACCTCGATCCCGGACCTGCTTCGAACGGTCCCCGGCCTCGACGTCGTCCAGTCGGGGGGCGCCGGCACCGTGACCTCGCTCTTCCTCCGCGGGACGAACTCCACGCAGGCGCTCGTCCTCGTGGACGGCGTGAAGCTGAACAGCCCCTTCTTCGGCCTCGTCGACGTCTCGGCGCTCTCCACGGCGAACGTGGAGCGGGTCGAGGTGGTGCGCGGGCCGTTTTCGGCGCTCTGGGGATCGGAAGCGATCGGTGGCGTCGTCCAGCTCTTCTCGCGGCACCTCGCCGGGGCGAAGAGCGTCGAGGGGCGCGTGACCGGCGCCCTCGGGAACGGCGCGGCCGTGCAGGGGACCGCCGACGCCGCGTTCCGCGCGGGCGCCGTGTCGATCACCGCGGGGTGGCGGCGCGCGACCGAGGAGGGCGCGCTTCCGAACGAGTTCTTCGACGTGACGAACCTCTCGGGCGGCGTGGAGGTGCCGCTGGGCGACGGCTCCCGGGCCGGCGTCGTCCTCCGCAGCGACCAGTCGGTCACGGGGATTCCCTTCTCGGCCGGCGTCCCGACCCCCTCCCGGAAGACGACAGCCGACACGACGACGCTGGCGGTCCCCGTGGTCGTCGCGTTCGACCCGAAGACGACGCTCGAGGCGTCGCTTCTGGCGTCGCGGGACCGGCCGACGTACTCCGACCCGGACGATCCGTACGGCTACACGTCTTCGGAAACCGATGCACGGCGCGCGGGCGGCCGCGCCGTCCTGACTCACGACTTCGGCACGCAGCGCCTCTCGGTCGGGAGCGACGTCGAGTGGACCCACGTGACGAGTGCCGACAGCTACGGCGTCCCGCTGGACGGGGCGTCGACGCGGACCTGGTCGCTCTTCGCCGAGGACCGGGTCGCCCTTCTCGGCGAGCGCCTCGTCGTGACGGCGGGCGTCCGGCGGGACGACAACAATGCATACGGCGCCTTCTGGTCGCCCCGCGGCACGGTCGTCTTCCTCGCGTCGAAGACCGTCAAACTCCGCGCGGCGGCGGGGGGAGCCTTCCGCTCGCCGACGACGGGGGAGCTCTACTACCCGTTCTCGGGCAACCCGGAGCTGAAGCCCGAGCGATCGACCAGCGCGGAGGGGGGGATCGAAGTCGCCCTCACGCCGGCGCTCACCGCCGAAGCGACGTTCTTTCTGAACGACATCCGCGATCTGATCGAGTACGTCCCGCAGAGCTTCACGAACGAGAACGTGGGGCGGGCCCGGACACAGGGGGTGGAGGCCGTGCTTCGCGGCGAGATCGGCCGCGGCTTCTTCGCGCGGGCGGCGTACACCTACCTCGACGCGACGGACCTCGACACGGGGCTCCCGCTCCTCCGCCGTCCGAAGAACCGGGTCTCGGCGACGGTGGGGGCGTCGCTTGCGGGGGGAGCTTCCTTCCAGGCGACGGGGGTCTGGGTCGGGAGCCGCCTCGACCGGGACGCGGTCGACTTCACGCAGCTCGTCACGATGCCGGCCTACTTCCGCTTCGACGCGGCCGTGACGGCCCCGCGGCTCCTCTGGAACGTGGCGCCGTTTCTCCGGGTGACGAACGTCTTCGGCAGCGCCTACCAGGAGGCGAGCGGCTTTCCGGCCCCCGGCCGGCGCTTCCTCGCGGGCCTCGACGTCGGATTCTGAAAGGACCGGGTATCGAAACAGGCCCGGTTTGACGGCCCGCGTGGCCGGTGCTACCTTTCGCGTCCCTCCGAGTGGGGCTGTAGCTCAGTTTGGGAGAGCGCCTGAATGGCATTCAGGAGGTCGACGGTTCGATCCCGTTCAGCTCCACCATTGACCTGAATCGACTTCTAGCATCCCCCCGGAGTGTCGGATCGCCCGGCAGACCCGGCACCGGTCGCTCGCGATGCTCGGAGTCTGCGTCCGGCCGGCGTCGCTCTTCAAACGGAGAGCGGCGGCGAGCGTCGGGCTGTCGAGCTAGGATTCGAGCATGAGCGAGGAGAAGAAGGAGATCCCGGCGCCCCAGCCCCGGACCGTCTGCGCCGTCTGCGGCCGCGACGAGTCCGGTATGTGGCACTGGTCCAAGAGCCTCGGGAGACTCGTCTGTGCGGAGTGCTACCGCGACGGCGACACGCCCCCGCCGAACACTCCGGCCGTGAAGAAGCCGTAGGTCCGAACGGCGCGGGTCCATACTCGCGTTCCGAGACCTGACTCGATGCTCGACCCGGAGTTCGTCGCCGACTGCCCGTACCGTCCCGAGGCGATCTTCTTCGACGAGATTCTCGAGGTGGACCGCGGCGCGGGGCGGCTCGTCGCCCGGATGCCGACGAACGAGAATCTCCCGCTGACCCGGCTTCAGAAGTCCCACCCGGTCCGTCACCCGCGCCACGTCTCCGGAGGGCTCCTCGTCCACGTGACGGGGATGCTCGGCTTCGCGCACGCCTTCTACGTCCTCGGCCTCCGCCACGTCGAGGGCTGGATCGGCTACGGGACCCACATCCACCGCGCCCGCTGGGGAAGCCTCGCGCGCATCGGCCCGCCCCTGGAGCTCGAGGTGCGCGGGACGCAGGTCCGTCGGATTCGCGGGAGTATTTATGTCCGATACGCCTTCCACTTCACGCAGGAAGGCGAGGCGGTGTACGACAGCGAGCAGGGCGCCGTCTGGCAGAAGGTGCCGGAGACGACGTCGTCGTCCCGGGCGTGAACGTCGGGCCCCCTCCCTGATCCGCTGGTCACCAGACCCGGACGCGCTCCTTCGGAGCGAGGTAGAGCTTCTGTCCCGGGCGGACCGCGAAGGCTTCGTACCACGCATCGAGGTTTCGCACGGTGTCGGCGCGGTACTCGGCAGGGGCGTGGCTGTCGATCAGAAGGCGCTGGCGAAGGGCCGGCTCGCGAAACTTCTTTCGCCAGCTCTGCGCGAAGCTGATGAAGAACAGCTGGTCGCCCGTGAGCCCCCCGGCCCCGGCGGCCTCCTTGCCGCCGAGAGAGAGACGGTAGGCGTCGAAGGCCACGGCGAGTCCGGCGACGTCGGCGATGTTCTCGGAGAGCGTCAGCTTGCCGTTGACCGAGGCGTCGGGGAAGGGCCGGTAGGCGTCGTACTGCCTCGCGAGCGCGGCCGCCGACGTGGCGAAGTGGGCGGCATCCTCCGCCGTCCACCAGTTGCGAAGCCGCCCGTCCGCATCGAAAAGGGCCCCCTGGTCGTCGAAGCTGTGGCTGATCTCGTGGCCGATGGTGGCGCCGATCGCGCCGTAGTCCATGACCGCCGGCCGCTTCGGATCGAAGTACGGAGGCTGCAGAATGGCCGCCGGAAAGTTGAGCGCGTTCATGGCGGGCAGGTTGACCGCGTTGACGAGCTGCGGGTTCATCACCCACTCGCCGCGGTCGACCGGAGAGCCGAGCTTCGCGAGGTTCCTCCGGTACTCGAAGAGCGAGGCCCGCTCGGCGTTTCCGAGGGCGTCGCCCGGGACGACCGAAAGAGCCGTGTAGTCGCGCCATCGGTCGGGGTAGCCGACGCCGACCTTCAGGACGGCGAGCTTGGCCTTGGCCCGGGCCTTCGTCTCGGGCGCCATCCAGTCGAGCCGGTCGATCCGCTTCCCGAACGCGGCGATCTCGTTCTTCACCATCTCCGCCGCGCGCGCCTTGTCCGAGGGGGGGAACCAGCGCTCGACGTAGAGCCGGCCGACCGCCTCGCCGAGCGCCGCGCTGGTCGCGTCGACGGCCCGCTTCCACCGGTCACGGAGCTTCGGCGTGCCGCTGAGCACCTTGCCGTAGAAGGCGAACCGCTCCTCGACGAAGGCCTTCGGCAGGCAGGATGCCGCGCGCGAAAAAGCGCGGAAGGTGAGGTACTCCTTCCACGTGTCGAGCGGGACCCCGGCCACGAGGCGCGAGATCCCCGTCACGGCGCCGGGCTGCCAGACGACGAACGTCTTCTCTCCGGCGAGACCTGCGGCCTCGAAGAACGCCGTCCAGTCGAGCCCGGGAGCGCGAATCGGGAATTCCGTCCGCGCCCAGTGGTTGTTCCCTTTCAGGACATCCTCGGAATCCTCGCGGGAGAGGTGCGCCTCGGCGATGCGGCGTTCGAGGTCGAAGATCCGCGCGGCCTTTTCTCCCGCGTCGGAGATTCCGGCGAGGGTCAGGAAGGCTTCGATGTGGGCCCGATAGCGGTCCCGGATCTGCGCCATCCTCGGCGATGGGTCGAGGTAGTAGTCGCGATCGGGCATGCCGAGGCCGCCCTGGAGGAGAAACGGCGAATAGCGCGACGGGTCGTCGAGGTCCTGCGCGACCCAGAGGCCGAAGAGGTTGGGCGTGTAGAGATTCGTGGCGTTCAGGACGTCGACGTCGGCGCGCAGGGTCGCGCCGAGAGCCCGGGCGAGCCCGGGCGCGTCGGTCACCGCGGCGATCCGGTCGAGCGCAGGCCGGAGGGGCGCGAGCCCCTTCGCCTCGATCGTCGCCTCGTCCATGAAGGTCGTGTAGGTGTCGCCGACCTTTCGCGCGTTCGACCCTGGAGGCCCGGGCGACTTCGCCGCCTCGGCGATCAGATCGGCGGTCCGCTTCGCCGTCAGCTCCGCCAGCATCTCGCCGGCGCCCCACGAGCTCTGGTCGGCGGGGATCTCGGTGATCGTGAGCCAGCCCCCGTTGGCCCAGCGGAAGAAGTCGTCTCCGGGGGCGACGGAACGGTCGAGGCCGGAGACCTCGACGCCGCCCGCGGCCTCCGTCGCGGGGGGGGCCGCGCGCGCGATCCGGCGGGCCGGTGGGGAGGCGAGAGCGCCCAGCAGGGCGAGAGCGGACACCGCGAACAGGAGCCGGCGGATGGTCATGGCCGGGACGATAGGAAGTTCCCGCGGGACCTGCAAGGTATTAATCCGGACTGCCCTGCCGGAAGGGTCCCCCAGAATGGGGTCAGGTCTCAATTTTCAATTATACGGGGCCCGAGACGGCCGTCCGGTCACTCGGTTCGCGGCCGGCAGGGGCGGACGAGACACCGCCAGCGCCGGTCGTAATGGAAGGCGCGGCCGAGCGGGACGTCGCGGAAGGCGATGTGCCGGGTCAGGACCTCCACGCCGAGCCCGCGCAGGCGGGCGCAGAGGTCGTCGAGGAGCGCGGTCGACAGGCCGCGCCCGCGGAGCGCCGCGGTGACGACGACGCCTTCGAGCTGCGCCGCCGCTCCCTCGAGAAGCGAGTACGCGACGCCCGCGACGACGCGCTCCTGCTCGTCGAGGGCCACGAGGAGCCGCCGCCCCTCCGAATAGGCGCGGGGGACGCCCGATTTCACGAGGAGCTGGACGAGTCGCCCGAGCTCCGCCGGGTCGATCGGGTCCCGCACCAGGTACCGCGAGCCGCTCCGGTCCACGATGTGCGTGGTGGCGACGAGGTGTCTCGCCCCCTCGCCGACGGCGGCGAGGGCCACGACCTGGTCCGACGCGGCGTCGGGAAAGACGAGCCGGCCGAAGGCGAGGCGCTCCTCGGCGCTTCCGAGGGCCGCCTGGACGTCCGCGAGCTCCACCATCTCCGCCGGCCAGACTCCCGGCCGGTGGAGCATCGCCAGGAGGAGCGTGTCGAAGGCCTGCCGGGCCAGGAGGTCCGTCTGCGCGAAGGTCGTCTGCCGGTGGAGGTGGTAGCGGACGATGTCCGGGAAGCGATTCAGCCGGTAGACGCTCTCGAGGCCGCGGGCCATCGCCTCGCGGGCGGAGAGAGGGGCGTCGGGCTCGAGCGTCTCCCACGCCCCGAACCGCACGATGGCCGACAGGAGGGCGAGCGGCGGGTGGAACGCGACGTCGAGCCGCTCTCTCTCGGCGCTGAGCTCGTCGGCGAGGGTGTGCGCGAGGCTTCCCGGGACTTCCCGTCCGAGGTCGCCCAGCAGCTCGTCCAGGAAGACCCGGGCGCCGGCGACGCCCAGCGCTTCCACGCAGGCGTCGGCGATCCACGAGCGGCGGAGGTTCGTCTTCGACCGGGGGTAGAGCGCGAACGTCTCTTCGAAAAAGTTCCGGACCATCGGCCCGACGAGCGACCAGGGTCCGTCGTAGGGACGGTACCCGGCGAGCGAGAGGAGGACCGTCCCCTCACGGAAGTCGTCGCGCGGGACGACGACGTTCGCGGGCGAGACGGCGCCGGGAACGAGCCGCCGTCCGCTCGCCTCCCAGGCGGAGAAGAAGGCCGTGAGGGCCCGCACGAACGGCGTCCGCCACCGGACCATCCCCGTCCCCTCGGGAGCGGGCTGCTCCAGCTCCCAGAGGCGCATCGCGAGCGTCGGCTCGTCGACCCAGCCGACGGAGAGGGCCCCCAGCTCCGGGCGGAACCCGCCGAAGGCGGGAACGACCGGCTCGCGGTCGGCCGGAGAGGCGAGGGCTTCCATCCAGAGCTTCGTCTGCCGGACGCCCTCGACGTCGAGGTCGTCGCCGATGATGAGGAGCAGGTCGTGGTGCCGGCCCGCCACGGTGTTGATCCCGGCGCGGTAGAGCTGGTGCCGTCGAACGGTGGCGACGGGGGTGATCCAGATGCCGCCCGGGTCGAGCTCCTCCGGCGCCACGGTCTCGCCGCAGGCGAGCTCCAGCGCCTCTTCCAGGAATCCCGTCTCCTCGAAGAGCCGTTCGATCTGGGCGCGCTCTCCGGAGGAAAGCCCTTCGTGGAACGCGAGCTTTCCGCGGAACGAGGCGCGCGCGGGAATTCCGCGCTGGTACCACGCCGAGAGTTCGTCAAGCCGGGCGGCCGCGGTGCGGGCGAGGCCCGCGTCGGCCTCCTGCAGGGCCCATGCGGCCAGTTCGGAGCGGACGGGCACGTAATCCTCGCGGTGGTTCTTGACGTGGTGGACGAGAAGGGTGAAGACGTCCGCGAGCAGGCCGGCCTGCGCGGGAGGCAGGGGGCGGGGGAGATGCGCGCGGGTACCGTGGAGGCGGCGCCTGAGGGCCGTCAGGCGCTCGCCGGGCAGTCCCTCCCGCGCGATCCGGTCGATGCTCCCGGCCGACAGGAACGGGAGGCCCGACTCGAGGAAGCTCTCCATCTCGGAAGCGGCGCCCGGAGCCGGGGCGTCGAGAAGAAGGATCCGGAAAGCCGCGCAGCGGACTTCGGCCGCCGGGTGGCGGGCGAGGGCCTCCAGCCGCCGACGGAGCGCCGCACCCGTCGCCTGATTGGCGCGGTGCAGGCGCTCTTCGATCTCTCCGACGGCCTGGAGCGACTCGTCGCGTCCCCCGAAGAGCGCCTCGCAGACGACCTGGTGGAACGTGGCGAGCTCGGGGGACGAGATCCGCGCCGGAGCGGCGCCCGGAGTCGGGACCCTTCCGGGTGGCAGCTTCACGCGGGGCGAGAACGCGCCGAGCGGAAGGTCCCATCCTCCCTTCAGCGGGCAGAAGGCGGCGAGCGACGGGTTTCCGAGCCAGAGAAGCGGCTGGTGCGCGAGAAGGCCGAGGTCGACGACGTCCCCCCGGATGGAATAGTCGAGATCGCCCACGCGGACGGCTGCCGGCTCGTCCGTCCGGCGGAGGACGAGCGACAGGCCCCGCCGCTCGTCGTCGAGCGACTCGTCCCCGAGGACGAGGTCTCCCTCCAGGATCCCGAGATCCCGGTAGAGCCACCGCGGAATGCGGACCGCGAGCCCCTTGCCCTCCAGCCGGACGGCGGTGCCGCGGTAGAGCGACGCGAGAAGCTCCCGGAAATTCTCCTCGATCGCCCGGCGGCGGTAGCTTCCCTTGGGCGTCAGCTCGCCCCGGTCCGGGGAGAAGTCGCGGCCGAGGAGGGCGAAGCCGACGACCCGCTCGTGCGGCGCGAGGTCCAGGTTCGCCTCGGCCACGATTCGCGCGAAGTACTCCTGCCGGTCCTCTTCGGACGCGAGGTCGGCGAGGATCGGGGCCTCCCCGTCGGGGACGATCAGGAGGACGTTGTCGTCGCGGCCGTCGCCGGCGAGAAAGGTCCGGCGGATGCCGGGGACCCCCTCGAAAAGCTGCTCCACGCGCCGGGGCGCCACCGTCTGGCCCCGGCTGTTCTTGTAGATGTCCTTGACCCGGTCGACGATCTCGTAATGGCCGCCGGGCCGCACCCGGAAGATGTCACCGGTGCCGATCCAGCTCTCCTCCGCCGGGGACGGCGCCGCCTCGCCGAACTCGCGGGCCACGTACGGACCGGCGATTTCGAGCTCGCCTTCTCCGGTCAGACGCACCCGGATCCCGGGCAGCGGGACGCCGACGCTGCCGTCCTCGTACTGGCCGGGAGGCGTCATGGTGATCCCGCCGGTGGCTTCCGTCATGCCGAAGCCGCTGCAGAGGGCCACCCCGGAGCGCTGGAAGAACCGGAAGACCGCCGGCTCGAGGAACCCGGCGGCCGACAGGCCCCAGGCGAGCCGCCCTCCGGCGACCTCGCGGACCGCCGCGACCTCCTCCTCCAGGCCCGCGACGGCGCCGAGACGCCTCTGACACCTCTCGTAGAGCTGCTGCCAGCGGGCCGGGATACTGACGAGTCCCGTCGGGCGGACCTGGCGGAGACCTGCGAGGAGCGTCTCCAGCGAGGGGTTGCCGGCGAAGACGTACGTTCCACCCCAGAAGAGCGAGCCGAGCAGCTCCAGGTACCTCCCGAACGTGTGACAGAGCGGCAGGTAGCAGAGGAGCACCTCCCCTTCACCGACGAACGGGAGCGCCGCCGCGCGGGCGAAACGCTTCGTCAGGATGTTGAAGGGCGAAAAGGCGAACCCCTTCTGGGCCCCTGTGCTCCCCGAGGTGAAGAGAACCGTGGCGGCGTCGTCCAGCGCGAAGGGCCGGAGCGTCGAGAGGACCCGCTCCGTCTCCTCGGGTCCCCGTTTCGCGATCTCCTCCCCGAGAACCGCGGCGTCGCCGCGCCGGATGCGCGCCGCCGTGTCGAGGAGGACGGGGCGGATCGGACCCGGCAGCCGCGCCGCGGCGGTCTCCACCTTGGCGAGCTGGTCGGCGCTGTCGACGACGACGAGGTTCGCACCGAGCCGCGAGAGGATCGGCGTCAGCTCGGACTCCGGAAGGTGCGGCGCGAGCGGCGCGACGAACAGGCCGTGGACGAGGCAGGCCAGGTCGCAGCAGGCGGCTTCGAGGCTGTTCTCGGCCACGATGGCCACGCGCGCCGGTTCCCCGGCGAGGGACGCCAGGGCGGCGGCGACCGCCCGGAGGCGCCGGGCGGTCTGCAGGTAGGTCCATCGCGGCGCCTCGGGCCGGGGGGAGCCCTGCAGAAAGACCCGCTCCGGGTGCGCCGCGACGCGCTGCGAAAGGAGCGTCGCGAAGGAGTACCCCGAGGCCCGGACGGCGCCGAACGTCGTCTCCGCCCAGCGCGTCCGCGTCTCCAGGTCGGGGAGGGCGAGAAGGAACTCGCGCCGCCGGGTCAGATCGAGGTACCGGTGCCAGGTCTCCGCGGGGACTCCGGGGGCCGCGAGGGCCTGCTCCGCGGCGGCGACGGTCCGTATCGCCGCTTCGGCCAGGGCGGGAGCCGGCGCGTCCGCGTCCGACAGCAGCTCGAGGAGGTCTGCGAGGGCATCCGGAGCCGGGCCGGCTCGCTCGAGCAGGACCGCATCGGACCGCTCCAAGGCATTCCTCCACCCGCATCGCCGGGCGGGAGCGCCGAGGCGGCGCGGGAGACCAGTATCCGCCCCAGAGGAGCGGAACGCCAGACCGTTCGCTCCTTCTGCTATACTCCCTTCGTTCGCCTTCCTTGAGCTGACGGAGCGGACCAGGAACCGAAAGGTCCCCGTCGACCCCACCCGTACCTTTCCAATCCTCATCCAGCCGCGCACGTTCCCCGAACGGGCGTTTAACGAAGGAACCTATGAAGCTCTACGTTGGAAACCTCGCGTATTCCCAGAACGACTCCACCCTCCGCGCCCTCTTCGAACCTTTCGGCAACGTCGAGTCGGCGCGCGTCATCTCCGACCGCGACACCGGCAGCTCGAAGGGATTCGGCTTCGTCGAGATGGCCGACGCCGACGCCCAGAAGGCGATGGGCGCTCTCAACGGCCGCGAGCAGGACGGCCGCGCCCTCAAGGTGAACCAGGCGAAGCCCCAGGAGAACCGCGGCGGCGGCGGTGGATACGGCGGCGGCCGCAACCGCTACTGACACGACGTCAAACCTCGCATCGTCCTTTTCGGGCCGGGTCATCACCCGGCCCGTTTTTCTTCTGGAGGCCCTTTCGACGGATGCGTGACGCCCCGCACAGGGCGGGCGCTTCCTGGCGAGAGTGCGCGCAGGAGACGTAATCCGCCCGGCCGGACGAGGCGTCATTCCGCGCGAAGCCGACAAGCGAAAGGAGAAACACCGATGTCGCCCATCCGCCGGAAGCCGTCTCTCGCCCTTCTCGCCGCCGCCGTCGCCGTCCTGACGGCCGCTGCGCCCGCTTTCTCGCAGACCGCGGCGCCCGCCCCGCCGGGGCCGGAGAGAGAGCACCACCCCTTCGCGCGCCTCATCCGCTGCCTCGCCGTCGTGAACCTGACCGACGCGCAGAAGGCCGACATCAAGGTCCTCCTCGAGGCCGCGAAGCCCGAGGCCGAGGCGATCGCCGCGAAGCGGAAGGCCGACCGCGAGGCGTTGAAGGCGGAGATCGAGAAGACCCCGCCCGATCCGTGTGCGGTCGGGAACGACGTCCTGCAGCTCCACGCGGACCGCGTCGCAGCGAAGGCTCTCTTCGACAGCGTCAAGGAGGCCGTCCTGGCCCTCCTGACGCCCGAGCAGAAGGC